>NZ_BAAAJG010000027.1:0-499382 GCF_039526725.1 Pseudonocardia aurantiaca | reverse complement strand
CGCGGGAGGCGGGGTCACGCTGCCACAGCCCGATGCCCAGCTCGATCAGGGCGCGGCGCAGATGGACCGAGCCTTCGCGGCTGATCCCGCCGTCGCGGCGGCGACCGGCGGACTCGTACTGGATCGGGGTCAACCCGGCCGCCCGGTAGATCTTGGCGGCCGAGGGCCAGCGGCTGCGGGGGCCGAGCGCGGCGGCGTAGCTCGCGGCCCGGATGACGCTCCAGCCCGGGGTGGTGGTCAGGACCTGGTAGTCGGTGGCGGGCAGCAGCGCGCCGATGCGGCTCGCGGCCACCCCGATCTGGTCGTCGAGATCATCGAGCAGGGCGAGGTCGGCGGCGAGCACCTCACGAGCCACCGCACCGCCCGGGGTGGCCAGCGCGTCGCGGGCAGCGGCCACCAGTCGTTCGGCCATCGGCCGGCTGACCCGCACATCGCGGCGGGCGGCGTAGTCGCGGAACCGCTCGGCGCCCAGCCGGGCCAGCCGCGCCGGGTCCGGGAAGTGGGCGGCGACCAGCCGACCGACCTTGCTGCCCAGCACGTCGGCCAGCGTCCCGCCCAACCCGGGGAAGGCCCGGTCGAGCTGGCCGAGCAGCTGGTTCTTCGTCGCGGTGCGCACCTCGACCCGGCGCCGCCGATGCGCCACCCACGCCTGCAGCTCCAGCAACGGCGCGTCGCCGACGATGACCGGCACCCCACGCCCGGCCAGCAGCAGATCCGCGATCGCGGTCAGGTCGATCCGGTCGGTCTTGACCCCGCGGCTGCCATTGACCCGCCGCTGCGCGGTCACATGCGCCGGGTTGAGCTCGACCACCTGCCAGTCCTGGGGCCACACCCCCGGCGCGATCATGGGCTGGTGGTAGTGCCCGGCCGCTTCCACCCGACCCGCACCAGCCGCACATCGGCCGGCAGACAGGTGCGCAGCCCGGCGAGCATCACCGCGACCCCGCTTCGGGTCAGCGGGAACTCCACCGCCGGCATGATCGTCCGCCCGGTGAAGTCGCACGCCATCACCATCGCCGAGGACTTGCCCACGTCCACTGGCACCGCCACCAATTGCCGCAGCGGCACCTCCTCGCTCCGCGCGGTCCACCCCACGACTTGCTCATCGATCGCTCGCATCGCCACCTCCGGCGGGAGATCAGGCCGGGTCACCCGGCCACCGAGACTGACGATCTCCTTGTGGCACCTTCAGCGATCACAACGAGGGAGCCACGCCGGAACAGATATCAGCGATCCGCGCGAAGCCGGATCCGCGGGTCGCCCGCCGAGGGGGCGCCCACCGCGCGCCCCTTCGGTTCCTCCCAGTCCTCCTGCCGCCCGAGCGCGGTGAGGTCCAGGTAGTAGTGCATCCCACCGACCAGCTCCGTGCCCCTCGCATAGGCCGAGTAGGTGTGGAAGACACGGTCGCCCTCGCGCAGAAACACGCTCTGGCCGTGCAGCTCCTTCCGCAGCCGTTCCAGGCCGACGTGGTGCTGGCGCGCGGCAAGGTCCCGGCCCGGCTGGCGGGTGCGCCGGTCGCGGCGGAGTGGGTTGCGGGTTCGGTGGTGCTGGTCGCCTACCGGTCGGCGCCGGGGCGGCCGCGCAACGACGACCTCGCCGCCTTCCCGCTCGAGTTCCGCGGAACGGCCCCGCGGAGGCACCTGACCTCCGTACCGTCCCTGGCCATGGACGGACGCGCGTGGCTCGCCTCCTACGAGGAGCGGCTGGATGAAATCAACGAGCGCGCGCAGCAGGCGCAGCGCGAGCTGGCTGGGGTGGAGGCCACGGCGACCAGCCCCGACGGGGCCGTCACCGTCACCACCGACCCCGCAGGGGAGCTGCGCTCGCTGGTTCTCGGCGAGGCGGCGGAGCGGCTCACCCGCGAGCAGCTCGCCGCCGCCGTGCTCGGCACGGCCGGCCGGGCCCGTGCGGAGGCGGCCCAGCTCGCCGCAGCGGCGGTGGCACCGCTGCTCGGCGAGGGCACTACGGGCATGTCCCTGCTGCGGTCGCACCTCCCCGGCACCGGGACCGAGCGCGGGAGCGCCGACCGATGATCGACGGCTTCTGGGTCGCGGGGGACGTGGTCGCGGCGCACGTCGCGGAGGTCGAGGCCCTCGCCGAGCGCACGGGCCGCGCCGCGAACGCCGCGCAGCCGCTGCGGCGCGACGCGTACGGCCTCCTGGGGCAGGTGTTCGCCGACACGGCCGAGCGGGCGAGCCGCACGGCATCGCAGGGCGTTGCCGACATGGCCGCGGGCGTTCGCCGCCGGGGCGAGGGCATCCGGAGCACCCACGACTCTTATGCCGCCGCCGACAGTGCCTGCGCGAAACAGTTGCGGGAGCTGAGGTGAGCGCCGACGCGAGCCCCTCCACCTGGGAGGGTGCCAGGATCATCTCCAGCTACGCCGACCTCGCCGACGCGCTCGCGCAGAAGCACGTCGACCCGGCCCAGGTCGCCTTCGCGGCGGCGGGTGCGGGGCTCGACTCGCTCGGTCTGGTGACCAACCCGCTCGGCTCGCTCCTGCAGGCGGGCATCGGCTGGCTGATCGAGCACGTCGAGTTCCTCTCCGAGCCTCTCGACGCCCTGGCGGGAGACCCGGGAGCCGTTCTCCAGCAGGCGCGCGCCTGGCAGGGCGTCTCGGCCGAGCTGAGCGCCGCGGCGATCGACTACCGCGCGGCTGCGGCGACGGTCGCCACCGGGTGGGACGGCGCCGCCGCCGACGCGTACGCCCTGGACGTGCGGCGGTGCACGGTCGCGATGGACACCGCAGCCCGCGACGCCGAGCAGCTCGCGAACGTCGTGGTCAGCACGGGTGCGGCGGTGGGCACCCTCAGAGCGCTGATCCGCGACGCGATCGCACGGTTCCTGGCCAATGTGATCCAGTGGGTCGTCGCCGCGCTGGCCGCCGCGCCCGTCACCGCCGGGTTCTCCCTCGCGGCCCTGATCGCCGCCGTCGTGGAGCAGGCGTCCTCGCTCGCGCGGATGTTCGTGCAGCGGATGTCCGGCCTGCTCGACCGGCTCGAAGAGGCCGGCGTCACGGCCCGGGGGCTCGGCCAGGCCATGCGGGATGCGGCGGCGCAGCTCGCCCCCGGCCCGATGGTCGACGGCGCGCAGATCCTGCACGGCGCGGCCCGTCGCGTGAGCGCCGACTGGGTGGTCGAGGCCGGAAAGCAGCACACCGGCGCCGAGCAGGAGCAGCGCGGCTGGACGGCGGAGGGCTGAACCGTTTCCCACGGGCGCTCGTGTCAGAGGAGTCGACCTGTTGGGCTCCTGGAGGCACTACCGCATGCACCGCTCCCGCATCCTTCTGCTTGTCGCCGCCGTCGCAGCCGTGCTCGCGCTCGCGGGGTGCGCCGACGACGAGGGTGGCGACTACAGCGCCAACCCGGTCCCCGTGCTGGGGCCCCCGCCCCTGCCGGGTGAGACGACCCCGCCTGCGCCCGCCGCCCCGACGGTGGCGCCGGCGGCTCCGGTTGCCGCCGTCCCGGCCGCACCGCCCGCGGGCGGGGTGCGGCTCGTGGCGCGGCGGACCCCGGACCTGGGCACGGTCGTCGCCGACGCCCAGGGATTCACGCTCTACCGGTTCGACAAGGACAGCTCCCGGCCACCCGCGTCCACGTGCGTCGACCAGTGCGCGGCGAACTGGCCGCCGGTGATCGTGGACCCGGAGGGCGCGCTCGACCTGCAGGGGGTGGAGCGCTCGGCGGTCGGCATGGTGCAGCGCCCCGACGGCTCCAGCCAGCTCACGATCGCCGGCTGGCCGGTGTACCGGTACGCCCGTGACACCACCCCGGGCGCCACGGGCGGTCAGGGCGTCGGGGGCACGTGGTTCGCCGTCACCCCGGTGGGCGGGAAGGCCAGGTGATGCCGGCCCGGGTCGACGCGCGCGGCAGGATGAGCGCATGGCACAGGTGACCTCACGCACGCAGCGCACGATCGACGCACCGGCGGACCGGGTGCGGGCCGCGCTCGCCGACTACGAGTCCGTGCGGCCGGCGATCCTCACCGACCACTACAGCGACTACCGGGTCGAGGCGGGCGGCCACGGCACCGGTAGCCGCGTGCACTGGAAGCTGCAGGCCACAAAGAATCGGGTACGCGACCAGCTCGTCGAGGTGAGCGTCCCGGCCGAGGACCGCATCGTCGAGCGAGACACCAACTCCAGCATGGTCACGACCTGGACCGTCACCCCGAAGGGCGACGACCGCAGCGTCGTGGCGGTCGAGACGACGTGGGACGGCGCGGGCGGGATCGGCGGGTTCTTCGAGCGGACCTTCGCGCCGAAGGGCCTGCAGCGCATCCACGACGGGCTCCTGTCGAACCTCGTCGGCGCCGTGCGGGACTGAGGGGCGCTCGTCAGCTGGTCGCCGGGAGGATCGGCACGTCGTAGGCCTTCATCGCCCGGTCCGCGGTGACGAGGGTGAGCCCCTCGGCGCGGGCCTGGGCGACGAGCATCCGGTCGAGCGGATCCCTGTGGTGCATCGGCATTTCCCGGAGAGCCACGCCGTGCCGGATCGTGAAGGGCAGCTCGATGAAGTCGTTGAGCTCGACCTGCACGTTCAGGTCGTCGGGGCCGTCCATCTTGCCCACCGCCCGTTTGATCTCGATCTCGCCGGCCGTCAGCGCCGAGACGTAGACGTCCGAGGCAGGATCTTCGATCGCCGCTGTGGCGCGCGGGCCGAGATGCGGAAGCTGGAACAACCACCACAGCAAGGCGTGCGTTTCGGCGGTGTGTGCGAGCATGCGGAACCCGACGATCAGCTACAGCGAGGAGGCAGTCATCGACCCGTCCGCGCCCCACGGCATCGTCGCCGTCGCCGGGGAGGCGCTCGCCGACCTCGTGCCCGCGCCCGTCGGCGGCTACTTCGAGATCGCGCCCGGCGGCAGCCCGGCCAATGTGGCCGTCGCGCTCGCCCGCCTCGGCGTCCGCGCCCGGTTGCTGGCCCGCATCGCCGACGACATGCTCGGCCGCCGGATCCGTGACCACCTCGCGGGCAACGGCGTGGAGATGGACCACGCGTTGGCCGCGAGCGAGCAGTCGTCGATGGCGATGGTCGCGGTCGGCCCCGACGGCGGGCCCACCTACGACTTCCGCATCGCGGGCACGGCCGACTGGCAGTGGACGCCCGACGAGCTGGCCGGGGCTCTCGACGGCCCGGTGGTCGCGCTCCACTCCGGCTCGCTCGCGCTGACCACGCCACCTGGTGCGGCGGTGCTGCGGGACCTGATCGCTCGCGCCGTGGACACCGCGACGATCAGCTACGACCCGAACTGCCGCCCGCTGCTGATGGGCGACCCGGCCGACGTCCTGGCCGGTGCGCACGAGCTGCTCGGCGTGGCCGATGTCGTGAAGGTGAGCTCGGAGGACCTCGAGTGGCTCACCCCCGGCCGCTCCCCCGAGCAGGTGCTCGAGGACTGGCTGGGCCGCGGCCCCGCGGTTGTTGCCGTGACCCTCGGCGGCGACGGTGTCCTCGCCGGCACCGCGGACGGCGTGCGGTCGCGGCGGCCGGGCGTGCCGGTCCAGGTGGTCGACACGGTGGGGGCGGGTGACACGTTCTCGGCCGCCCTGCTCGCCGGGCTGCACCGCCGCGGGATGCTCGGGGCCGGGGCGCGGTCCACGCTGCGCGCCGTCGACGCCGACACCCTCGACGCGCTGCTCGACGAGGCCTCGCTCGCGGCCGCGATCACCTGTTCCCGGCGGGGCGCCGACCCGCCCACCGCAGGCGACCTGCTCGCCCGCCAGTGCTGACCGGCCTCAGTTCGGCGCCATTCCACTCCGGGGCCACTCGGTGGAGTCGACCTTCGCGGGGCCCTGATCAGCGGCGACGACGACATCACGATCAACGCCTTCGGCCTCATCGGGGACGCGGTGGTGATCGCGCCGGAGGGCGTCGAGGTGGAGCTGACGGGCTTCTCGCTGCTGGGCGACCGGAAGATCGACCTGGCCCCGGTCCCCCGGGTCCCGGGCACACCGGTCGTCCGGGTTCCGGGTGATCACGCTGATCGGTGACGCGAAGGTGCGCAGCGCCCGCTGACCGCCGTCCTACGCGCGCGAGCGGGCCAGCAGCTCGTCCACCTGCCATGTGTTGAGCACCCGCTCGGCCGGCACCCCGCACGCCGCCGCCCGCTCGCAGCCGTTGCGCAGCCAGTCGAGCTGGCCGGGGGCGTGGGCGTCGGTGTCGATCGTGAACGAGCACCCGGCCTCCACGGCGAGCCGCAGGAGCCGCTTTGGCGGGTCGAGCCGCTCCGGCCGGGAGTTCACCTCGACCGCCACCCCGTTCTCCGCGCAGGCCGCGAAGACTGCGTCGGCGTCGAACTGCGACTCCGGACGCTTCCGGTTGCCGGTGACCATCCGGCCCGTGCAGTGCCCCAGCACGTCGACGTGCGGGTTCGCGACGGCCGTGAGCATCCGCTCGGTCATCTCCGCCCGGGGCATCCGCAGCTTCGAGTGCACCGACGCGACGACCACGTCCAGCTCGGCGAGGAGGTCCTCGTCCTGGTCGAGCGACCCGTCCTCGTTGATGTCGACCTCGATGCCGGTGAGCACGCGGAAGGCCCTCCCCTCCGGGTGACTGCCCAGCTCGTGACTGCCCAGCTCGGCGTTGAGCTCCGCGACTTGTTCGAGCTGCGCCCGCAGCCGCTCGGCGGAGAGCCCGTTGGCCACGGTGAGCCGCGGGGAGTGGTCGGTGATCACGAGGTAGTCGTGGCCGAGGAACTGCGCCGTCTCCACCATCTCCCGCAGCGGGGAGCCACCGTCGGAGGCGTCGGTGTGGCTGTGGCAGTCGCCGCGGATCGCGGTCAGCAACGCGTCGGCGGCGTCGTCCAGCGGGGTGCTCTCGGTGGCCTCCAGCCGCCGCAGGTAGACCGGCTCCTCGCCGGCCACCGACTCGGCGACGCAGCGGGCCGTCACCTCGCCGACACCCTTGAGCCGCACCAGCTCGCCGGAGCGCACCAGGTGGGCGATCTCGTCGGGGTCGCGCGTGCGCAGCACGGCGGCCGCCGTGCGGAAGGCCCGCACGCGGTAGGTCGACTCGTGCGCCCGTTCCAGCAGGAAGGCGATGCGGCGCAAGTCCGCGACAGCGTCGCGCTCACTCATGGGGCGATCGTCGCACGCCCCTTGGACCTCCCTCAGCTGAGCCAGCGGCGGTTGCGGCGGGTCCACGCCTTCTTCCACAGCCGGGGAAGGTCCTCCTCGATCCGGGCCGCGCGCTCGGCGTCCTTCCCGTGCAGCACCCCGAAGCTGAACCCGTTCACGCCGCCGGAGTGTGCGAGCGCGCCCAGTTCACGGAGTGCGTCGCGGGCGACGACCGTGTCCTGGTGCTCCCCCAGCGCCGTCTGGAAGCCCTTGAGCGTCTTCGCGAACCGCTTGGCGTCCTTGCCGACGGCCGGCTCCGCGACCTCGGTGGCGTAGCGCAGCCGCTTGCCGGCCTTGCGAGCGGCGTGCACGGCCTCGTCACGCTCCTCCGCCGGCCGCGCGGGGTCCAGCGCGGTCTTGACGGCCAGCTCGAGCCGCCGGGCCGTGCGGGCGACGAGCCGCGGAAGCTCCTTGCGCGCCGGCCGTGGGGCCCGCTCCGTGAACGGCGGATTCCGCACGAGATCGTCGAGCGCGGTGCGCAGCCGGGCGTACCGGTCGCCGTCGAGTGTGGAGAGCACGGCAGCCCCCGCCTCGGCCTCGCGGCGCGCGAAGTACCGCGTCACCTGCTGCTCGACGGGCCCCATCCGCAGCTCGGGATCGAGATCGCGCAGGCCCTCGGAGATCCGTTCCCGCAGCACCTCGGCGTCCCGGGCGGGCGCGAGCGCCTGGCCCAGCTCACGCAGCTCGTCCACCAGCGGGTCGATCTTCTCCCGGTCCAGCAGCCGGCGGAACGCCTGCAGCGCGCTACGCACCCGGCGTGACGCCACCCGCATCTGGTGTACGGCGTCGGGCTCGCCGCGGCGGACGCGAAGGTCCTCCGCCGCGAGCCGGTCGGTGTGCTCGGCGATGTAGCCGACGAGTGCCGCCCCGGCGGATCCGGGCTTCCCTGGTGTGGCCTCCCGGGCCGGGGGTGACGCCGTGCGCATCAACCGGTCCAGCTCGGCCTCGGCGTCCGTGTCCGCCTTCTGCAGGCCGCTCTCCGTGATCCGCTGTTCGAGCTCGGTCACCAGCTCGTCGTCGGCTGCGGCAGCCCGCAGTTCCACGTCGGTCCACGACTCGACGTCCGTGGACCGGCCGAGGGTGGCCACCGTGACGTGGTCATGCACCACGGTCGCGAACAGGCGGTCACCGGCGTCGCGCAGCCGCGTCTCGATGCGCACCCGCCGGATCCGGCCCGAGGGCCGCAGGGCCCGCTCCCGCACGATCCCGCGGACGAGCGCAACGAGCTCGCTGGGCACGGCGGGCGGGTTTCCGGCGTCGGCCGCGAGTGGGACGCGCAGGTGTTCACCTCCCTCGCCTTCAGCAAGGTCGAGCCGCCACTGCGCCTGCTCGCCCTCCCGCGTGCCCTGGTGGAACACGAGCACGACCCCCGCGGCCGCGAGCCGGTGGTCGTCGGTGTCGTAGCGCTCGATCTCGAGCACCTCACGTGGTGCGACCTCCGCCCGATCGACGCCCGGCAGCGAATTGAGCCGGGGGGCGCCCGCTCCGGCGGGTCCACGGAAGGTCCGGTTCGGGGTTCGCGGAGTCGCCTGCGTCATCTGACTGTTTTCCCGCTGCGCCGCCTGATCACTCACGCGGAAGCCGCGACTTCTGCACCTTCCCCATGTCGTTACGCGGCAGCGCGTCGGTGAACCGCACCTCGCGCGGCCGCTTGTGCGGGGCGAGCAGCGTGGCGACGTGGTCGACCAGCTCGCGTTCCGGCGGCGCCGCACCCACCGGCACGACGAACGCGACGATCCGCTCCCCGAGGTCGGCGTCCGGCAACCCGACGACCGCGGCCTCCGCGACCCCGGCGTGCTCAAGCAGCGCGTTCTCGATCTCGCCCGCCCCGATCTTGTAACCGCCGGACTTGATGAGGTCGGTGGCGCTGCGCCCGACGAGCGCGAGCGCCCCGCTCTCGGACCAGCGCCCGATGTCTCCGGTGGCGAACCAGCCGTCGGGGGTGCGCGAGGCGGCGGTGGCGTCAGGTCGGTTCAGGTAGCCGGAGAAGAGGCCGGGCCCGCGCGCCTCCACCGCTCCAAGCCCCCCGCCCTGGTCACTGCCCTGGTCGCCGGGCAGCGGGGTGAGCCGCACCTCGGTGCCGCGCAAGGGCCGCCCGACGGTGCCCGGCTCGGGCTCGTCCGACGCCCGCTGGGCGGTGAGGATCAGCGTCTCGGTCAGCCCGTAGCGCTCGCGCACGGCGAGGCCGGTGAGCCGGTGCAGCCGGGCGTGATCGACGGCGGTGAGCGCGGCCGACCCGGACACGAGCAGCCGCGCCCGCCCGATCGCCGCAGCGGACTCGGCGTCGCTCTCCAGCTGGTCGGCGAGCCTGTGGTACTGCGTCGGCACCCCGAACACCAGCGTCGCGCCCGACGCGGCTAGCGCGCGGGCGTCGAGCCCGCCGATGTGGTGCAGCGTCCCGCCGCGGCGCAGCGGCCCTACCACTCCCAGGATCAGCCCGTGCACGTGGAAGAGCGGGAGCGCGTGCACGAGCAGGTCGTCGGCGGTCCACTCCCACGCCTCCGCGAGCCCGTCCACGTTGGACATGACGGCCGAGCGGGAGAGCACAGCGCCCTTGGGCGGACCCGTGGTGCCCGAGGTGTAGATCACGAACGCGGTGGCGTCGGGCGGCGGCTCGTCCGCGGGGACGGTGCCGTCGGCGGCCAGGTCGACGTCGACCCGCGGGAGCGCCGCGAGCGGTCCCGGCAGTACCGCGCCCGGTACCGCGAGCACGGCGTCGGGCGCCGAGTCGCCGACCACGTGCCCCAGCTCCCGCTCCCCGAGCTTCGGGTTGAGCGGGACCGCCGCGACACCCGCCAGGAGCGCCGCGGTGACGCCGACGGCGGTGTGTGCGGTGGGTGTGGCGAGCACCGCCACCCGCTCGCGGCCGGCGATCTTCGTGGCGAGCGCGCCCGCTGCCGAGGCGAGCCGGGCGTAACTCAGCTCGTCGTCGCCCCCGTCCGCGGCGCGGAACCGGAGCGCGGTCCGGTCCGGCGGGTCGAGCAGCGCAGGCAGCAGGGGCGTCACGGACGTGGCCTCCATCGGGTCGTCGGCGGTCGGGGCCTCGGTGGTCATCCGACCACCTTGCCGGGGTTGAGGATGCCTTGCGGGTCGAGCGCCTGCTTGACCGCGCGCTGCATCGCGAGCACCTCCGGGCCGAGCTCGGCGCGCATGCCCGGGATCTTGAGCAGGCCGACGCCGTGCTCGCCGGTGACGGTGCCGCCGAGGGCTAGCGCCGCGGCCACGATCTCCTCGAACGCCGCCTGGGCGCGCAGCTTGGCCGGTTCGTCGCCGTGTGGGGTGAGTAGCAGCGGGTGCAGGTTGCCGTCGCCTGCGTGCGCGATGTTGGCGATCAGCACGTCGTGGCGGGCCGCGATCTCCTCGACGCGCCCGAGCATCTCCGCGAGCCGCCCACGCGGGAGGCAGACGTCCTCGGTGAGCATCGCCTCGCCCCGCTGCTCCAGCGCCGGATAGGCGAGCCGCCGCGCGTCGAAGAGCGCCTCGGCCTCTGTCGCGTCGGTGGACGCCATCGCGTCCCGCGCGCCTGCCGCGAACTCGGCGTGGATCGCGGCCGCCTCCTGCCCCGCTGCGGGCTCCGGCAGGTCGGTCTGGGCGAGCAGCAGCGCAGCGGCGTTCTCCGGGAGCCCGGCGTGCTTCCACGTGTTGACCGCCTGCAGGCAGACCTTGTCGATCAGCTCGAAGGCCGAGGGCTGGAGCCCGCGGGCGGTGACGCGTGCGACGGCGTCGCCCGCCGCGGCCAGCGTGTCGAAGAACCCGACGACCGTGCGCGGGGTGCCCGTGCGCAGCGGCCGCAGCCGCACGGTGACCTCCGTGATCACGCCGAGGGTGCCCTCGGAACCGACCATCAGGCCGGCGAGGTCGTATCCCGCCACACCCTTCGCGGTACGCCGCCCGACCCGCACCACCTCACCCGCGGCCGTGACGACCTCCAGGGCGAGCACGTAGTCACGGGTGACGCCGTACTTCACGCAGCAGAGGCCCCCCGCGTTGGTGGCGACGTTGCCGCCGATCGTCGACCACGGGGAGCTCGCCGGGTCGGGCGGGTACCAGAGCCCGTGCACGGCGACGGCCGCCCGCAGGTCGTCGTTGACGACACCCGGCTGCACGACGGCGAGCCGCTCGTCGCTGTTGATCTCGACGATCTCGCGCATCCGCTCGGTGGAGAGCACCACACACCCGTCCACGGCGTTGGCCCCGCCGGACAGGCCGGTGCCCGCGCCGCGGGGTACCAGCGGGCGCCCGTGCCGCGCGCAGGCCCGCACGACGGCCGCCACTTCCGCGGTGCTGCGCGGCCGGACGACCGCGGCCGCCCGCCCGTGCGGTGCCCACTCGGCCTCGTCGTGCAGGAATGTGGCGACGACGTCCGGATCGAGCAGTACGCGGTCGGGCGGCAGGGCGGCGAGGACCTCGTCGACGAGCGCATCGGCGGTCATGCCCCGGACGTTAATGCGTCGGAGGGCCCGATCGGGTGTCGATCAGCGCACGTCCCAGCAAGGTGCCGGAGCGCCAGGCCGTCTCGATCCGGGGGCTGCCCCAGCCGTCGCCCGCCAGCCCGATCCCGTCCGCGCCCAGGTGGAACGGCCGGTCGCGCGGCGCCGCCGGGGACGCGTACGGCCAGTGGTGCGCCGTGGTCCAGACCGGAGCGGACGTGACGCGGAGCAGGTCGCGCAGCGCGTCCAGAACGGGCGCAACGGCGCCTGCGGGGTCCGTGGCGTGGGCGTGCGCGATGTCGGCAGTGGTGTGGGCGACCAGGACGGGTGCACCGTCACCGCGGCGGTCGCCGTCATCGGCGACGAGTGTGAGCACGGGGTGGTCGTTGACGAAGGCGAACGGGAACGCCGCCCACTCCCGCTGCGACCATCCCGCCGCGACCGCGATCACCGGCCGCCACTCCCGGCCCGCCACCTCGGCCGCGGCGCTGCTGTCCGGGTCGAGCAGCCGCTCCGCCTCCGGGTCGGGCATCGCGAGCACCACGGCATCGGCGGGCTCGCCGGCCACCGAAGGGCCGGGCCCGACGTGCCGCATCTCGTGTCCCGGTTCGACGGTGAGCCCGGTGGCCAGGTCGGCGACGAGGCTGCCCAACCCGCCCGGCGCCGCGTACCGCACGGGCCCGGGCGAGCTGCCGCGGCGTCCGGCCTCGAGCACGGCGGGCGCGGAGGTCCACGGCCGCACGAGCCCCGCGGTGAGCCACCGCTTCACGACCTCGCTGAACTCGGGGTCGCGGGCGGTGAAGTACGCCGCCCCGATGTCGACGGCCCGGCCTCCGAGCTGCGGGCCGGCCATCCGCCCGCCGGGCCCGTCGGACCGCTCGAGCACCCGGACGTCCACCCCCGCGGCCGCGAGCTGCACGGCGCACGCCACCCCGGCCATCCCCGCTCCGACCACCACAACTCGCACTCCCCGACCGTAGGCCCCAACCGTGGGGGCCCGACGGTGGTCGTCCCTGGTGCCGCTCCGCGGGGAGCGTGAGACCCAGGAGGCGCCGTGCACCCCCAGATGCCCACCCACCAGCAGCCGCCCGCGCCCCGGCCCCCGCTGCCGTACTACAACCCACCCTTCCCCGGCCCGCCTCCAGCGGGGATCGCCAGGCCACCCCTGACGCCGACGCCGCCCTCACCTGCCGGGCCGAACGCGCTGAGGATCGTCTTCAGCTGGTCGCTGTGCCTCGTGCTCGGGCTGAGCGGGTTGATTCAGGCACCCGTGCCCGCGCCGCGGCAGCCGTGGTGACGGAGGCTAGGCGAGCAGCTCGTGGTCTCCTGCCCGGACCCGGCGGGTGCGGCGGCGGAACCGGAACGTGTAGTCGGGCCACAAGGTGCGGTTGCGGCCATCGGCGTCGAGGTACCAGCTCGCGCAGCCACCCTTCAGCCAGACCGACCCGTCGAGCCGCCGCTGGATCTGCCTGTTGTAGGCGTCCTGCCGGTCGCGGCGGGTGTCGAGGGCCACCGCGCGCTTCTCGTCCAGCAGGCGCAGGCCGTCGAGCACGTAGTTGAGCTGCGACTCGATCATGAAGATCATCGAGCTGTGGCCGAGGCCGGTGTTGGGCCCGGTGAGCACGAACAGGTTGGGGAACCCGGCGATCGTCGTGCCGAGGAAGCCCTCGACGCCGCCCCGCCATACCTCGGTGAGGGCGAGGCCGTCACGGCCGACGATCGGCACCGAGCGGCCGAGGCCCTCGGCCACCTTGAAGCCGGTGCCGAAGATGATCGTGTCGACCTCGTGCTCCACACCGTCGGCCGTGACCACGGCGTTCGGGGTGACCCGCACGATCTTCTCCGTGACGAGCTCGACGTTCGGCTGCTTGAGTGCGGGGAAGTAGTCGTTGGAGAGCAGGATCCGCTTGCAGCCGATCGTGAAGTCCGGGATGAGCTTGGCCTTGAGGTCGGGGCGGTCGGCGAACTTGCGGTCGAGGTACGCGCGTCCGAACTTCTGCACCAGCTCCATCCGCTTCGGCTTGAGGAACCCGCTCACCAGGCTCTCGTTGCGGGCGTAGATGACCGAGCGCTGCAGCTTCTGCGCCACCGGGAAGGCCCGGTAGAGCCGCCGCATCAGCGGCGGCACCTCCCGGTCGGGCTTGGGGAGCACCCATGGCGCGGTGCGCTGGAAGAGCGTGAGGTGCTCGACGTCCGGCTGGATCGCGGGGACGAACTGGATCGCGCTCGCGCCCGTCCCGACCACGGCGACGCGCCTCCCGCGCAGGTCGTGGTCGTGGTTCCACTGCGCGGAGTGGAAGACCTCGCCCTCGAACTCGTCGATGCCGGCGATCTCGGGCATGGACGGCTCGTGCAGCGCGCCGGTGCCCCACACGACCACTCGGGCGCTGACGGTGGAGCCGTCGGCGAGCCGGAGCGTCCAGCCCTTGCCCACCCACTCCGCGGAGGCGACCTCGGCGCCGTACCGGATGCGGGCGCGCAGCCCGTAGCGGTCGGCGACGTCCTCGAGGTAGGCACGGATCTCGGGCTGCGTGGCGAACTTGCGCCTCCAGTTCGGGTTGGGCGCGAAGGAGAACGAGTAGAGGTGCGACTGCACGTCGCAGGCGCAGCCGGGGTAGGTGTTGTCGCGCCAGGTGCCGCCGAGCGAGGCGCCCTTCTCGAGCACCACGAAGTCGTTGCGCCCGGCCTGGGCGAGCCGTATAGCCGCGCCGAGCCCGGCGAACCCGCTGCCCACGATGGCGACGTCCACGGTCTGCCCAGGGTTCTGCCCAGGGTTCTGCTCGGTCACGCGTCTCCTCCCGCAGGTGTTACCGCCAGTAAGTTACCACGGGTAAGCTACCTCCGGTAGGGTCGCGCCGTGGAGACCAGGACTCCGCGCAGACGGGTGGGCCGGGCGGAGCGCGAACAGCAGATCCTCGACGCCGCCCTCGCGGTGTTCGGCGAACGCGGCTACCAGGCGGCCTCCATGGACCAGGTCGCCGAACGCGTCGGCGTCACGAAGCCCGTGCTCTACACGCATTTCGGATCCAAGGATGGGCTCCTGCTCGCCTGCATCACCCGGGCGCGCGCCGAACTCCTGGCCGTCACCTCCGAGGCCGCCGCGTCCGCAGGCGCCCCCGAGGAGATGCTGCGCCGCAGCACCCGCGCGTTCTTCGACTACCTGGAACGCAACGCCCCCGCGTGGACGCTCCTGTACTCCGAGTCCAGTGTGGCGGGCGAGGCGCTCGAAGGCATCCGTGCCCAGCAGACCGACTTCATCGCCGCGCTGCTCGCCGGGCAGGCACCCCACGCCAAGCCGCAGCAACTGCAGGGCTGGGCGCAGGTGATCGTCGGGGCGTGCGAGCGGCTGGCGCACTGGCGGAGCCGGGACCGTACGGTGTCCGCTGAGCAGGCCACCGAATACCTGATGGACCTGGTCTGGGCGGGTCTCGCGTGCGCGGCACAATCGTCGGGATGAGTACGACGGCCCCCCGGCTCCTGCAGGTGCGCCGCAGCATCCGGGTCACCCCGCGGATGGTGCGGGTGACACTCGGCGGCGACGAGCTGGCCGGCTTCGGCGGCGAAGGCCCCGACCGCCGGATCAAGATGTTCTTCCCCGTGCCCGGCCAGGAGCGCCCGGCCGTGCCCCGCGCCACGTCCGGCGGCCCGCTGTGGCCCGCGGGCGAGCCCCGGCCGACGATCCGCACCTACACGGTGCGGCGCTTCGACCCGGGATCGGGTGAGCTGGACGTCGACTTCGTGCTGCACGAGGGCCACGGCCCGGCCGCGGCGTGGGCCCGGGACGCACAGCCGGGGTCGTGGGTGGGGGTCTCCGAGCCCGGCGGCCGGTACGAGCCCGACCCGGCCGCGGCCTTCCACGTCGTGATCGGCGACGAGACGGCACTCCCCGCGGTCGCCACGGTGCTCGACGCGCTGCCTGCCGGCGTGCCCGGACTCGCGTTCCTCGAGGTCGCCGATGCGGGCGAGGAGCAGGAGCTGCCCGGCACCGCCGACATCCGGTGGGTGCACCGGGGAGAGCGCGAGCCGGGCGTCCCGCTCAGCGAGGCCGTGACCGCAGCCGCGCTTCCGGCAGGCGACGGGCAGGCGTGGCTCTCGGGTGAGTCGGCGTGCGTGCGGGACCTGCGCAAGCACCTGCTCGACGATCGCGGCTTCGACCGCAGGCGGGTCTACGCGACGGGCTACTGGCGCGCCCGCTGACTGGCCTGTGCTGGCCTCCACATGTGTCAGCGGGGTGGCCCCGCTGACGTTGAACGTCAGTAAGGCCACCCCGCTGACGTCCAGGGGGCTCCCGGAGCTACGCGCCCCCGCCCGACTGCGCCCCGCCGCCCCCGCCGAAGTGGGCGGGCGCCACACTCGCGCACGCCTTCATCGCCGCGTCCCACGCCGCTTGGTCGACGCCGGGCGGAGCCTGGGGTGTGGCCCCGGGCGTCCCGCTCGCGCCGGCCGGCGGCGTTCCGGGGGGATGCGGCGCCCCCGACGGACGGGCCCCACCGGACGGCCGCGCTCCGCCACCGCCGCCCCCAGCTCCGTTCGGCAGCGTGACCCCGTTCGCCGCGAGGCAGCTGGTGAACGCCTGCATGTCGCCGCCTGCCGCCGCCCCTCCGCTTGCGTCAGCGCCGGTGGTGCTCTGCGTGGAGCCGGTGCTCTCCGTGCCACTCGCGGACGAGCCACATCCGGCCAGGAGGACCACCCCGGCCCCAGCGAGCAGGGCACCGAGCCACAGCCTCCGGCGGCCGGTCTGGATCACTGACATCGTCGGCGTTCCTCTTTCCTGCCGCGAACCCTTGCCGCGGCCCGACCGAACCTGGCCGCACCGGCTGGGAGCAAGCTGTGCGACGCCGAGGAGCCCTCTGTGAGCACACCCCTTTACAGGCCGAGCACCTTCGCGATGATCTCGTTCATGATCTCGGTGGTGCCGCCACCGATGCCGAGGATGCGCGCGTCGCGGTAGTGCCGCTCCACCTCGTGCTCGCGCATGTATCCCATGCCCCCGAGCAGTTGCACGCACCGGTGCACGACGGTGTCGCACGCCTTCACCGCGGTGTTCTTCGCCATCGCCGTCTCCGCGAGCATCGGCTCGCCGGCGAGCCGGCGGGTGGCGACCGACCTGGTGTAGGTGCGGGCCACGTCGATCTCGCGGGCCATCTCCGCCATGTCGTGCCGCACGACCTGCCGCGACGAGAGTGGCCTCCCGAACGTCTCCCGCTCGCGGATCCACGGAACGACGAGGTCGAAGCAGCGCTGCGCGGTGGCGTAGGCCTGCACGGCAAGCGATAGCCGCTCGGTCGGGAACTGCTGCGCGATCTGGACGAACCCGCTGCCCTCGGCGCCGACCAGGTTCGCCGCGGGGACCCGCACGCTGGAGTAGGCCAGCTCCGCGGTGTCGGAGCAGCGCCAGCCCATCTTGTCGAGTTTCCGGGAGACGGCGAAGCCGGGCCGGTCGCGCTCGACCACCAGCAGCGAGACGCCGGCATGCCCGGCCCCGCCGGTGCGCACCGCGGTGGTGACGAAGTCCGCCCGCGCGCCCGAGGTGATGTACAGCTTGGCCCCGTCGACCACGTAGGAGTCACCGTCGCGAACGGCCCGGGTGCGCAGCCCCGCGACGTCCGACCCGCCGCCTGGCTCGGTGATCCCGAGCGCGCCGATCAGCTCCCCGGCGAGCGTCGGCCGGACGAACGTGTCGATCAGGTGCGCGTCACCGGTGGCGACGATGTGCGGCAGCGCGATGCCATGCGTCAGGAGCGCGGCGACCAGCCCGCCGGAGCCACCGGAGAGGATCAGTTGCTCGGCGACGACCAGCGCGTCGATCAGGTCGCCGCCGCTGCCGCCGACCTCCTCCGCGAACCCGGCCCCGAGCAGCCCCACCGCGGCGGCCTTGCGGTGCAGCTCGCGCGGCACCTCGCCGGCCTCCTCCCACGCAGCCAGGTGCGGCACGACCTCGCGCTCGGTGAAGTCGGCGACCAGCTCCCGCAGGGCGCGCCGCTCGTCAGTGCACCACGGGTCAGTGATCACGCCGCCGCACGCTACGCGGGGCGGTAACGCCCGCGAGGCATCGCCCGACCCTCCCGCATGGACGGTGCCGAACACCGTGCCGCTGTGGCGGCGCAGGCCGGCGCCGTCGCGACCGCCTGGTCTCCCCCGGACGCCCCGGCGAACTGGTGGCTCACCGCCGAGACGTTCCGGGCCATCGCCGAGGACGACGTGCTCCTCGACCTCGCCGCCGCCGTTCCCGCTGAGCGGCTGCCGCCGTTGGTGCTCAGCGCGGCGATCCGGTTCCTGGTGACCGGGCAGCGCCCGCAACCTCTGGTCGGCTACTTCCCCCAGCCCGGTGGCCCCCAGCCTCCGCGCGACGACGGCTTCCGGCCCGCGCTGCGCGCATTCTGCCGCTCCCAGGCGGACGCGCTCGCCCGGCTCTGCGCGGCCCACCGCTACCAGATGAACGAGGTCGGCCGCTGCCTGGACGTGCTCCCGGTGCTCGCGCAGCTCACCGCCGCCGACCCGCGCCCGCTCGCCCTCGTCGACCTCGGCACCGGCGCCGGGCTGGGGCTGCACCTGGACCGCTACCGCTACTCCTACGACCTCGCCGACGGCGCCAGCCTGGTGACGGGCGACCCGGGCTCGCCCGTCGCGCTGAGCTGCGCGGTCCGCTCGGGCCGGCCGCCGGTGCCGGAACGGCCGATCACATTCTCCGCGCGCGTGGGCGTGGACACCGAACCCCTCGACCTCACCGACCCGCCGACGGCCGCATGGCTCGCGGCCTGTGTGCCTCCCGAGGCGGGCGCGGTCTCCCGGTTCGCTGCCGCCGCGGCCGTGGCGAGGGGGGATCCGGCGCCGGTCGTCCGCGGCGATCTGCTCGCCGTGCTGCCCGCCGTGGTGGCCGGGCTACCAGCGGACGCGCTGGTGTGCCTGGTGGACACCTACGTGCACGTCTTCCTGCCGGCCGACCGCCGGGCCCGGTTCGACGCGCTCGTCGACCGGATCGGGCGCGACCGCGACCTGGACTGGATCTCGGTCGACCCGCTGGTGCCGCTCGGCCCGGACGCCAGGGCCACCGTGCAGGGACTGGACGTGCCCGCGGAGTGGATCCGCGACAACCGGGAGCAGGGAGTCTTCGGGGTGATCGGCCGGGTCAGCGTACGCAGAGGCGTACGGACCGGCGCAGTGCTCGGCCGCGCACACCCCGGCTCGGCCTGGCTGGAGTGGACCGCCCAGGACTGAGGGGGCACCCTCAGCCGTCACGACCGGCTGGCCGCCCCGTACACGAGCACGGTCGGCACGGCCACCGACGGCCATGAGGCGAAGAAGTCGTCGGTCTCGAACCCCCGCCCTTCCCCCATTTTGAGGGGGTGCGCGGCCCCTCACTCTCGGCTGGGTCGCCACGGCGACACCAGCCAGCCTGGAGAGGGTCGGTGCTGGGCACCGACGTGGTGGGGCGCGAAGCGGGGGTGGGGGATGTCGCGCACGTCGACAACGAGGGTCCGCACGGTTCGATGGCGTTCACCGCGGCTAAGTCGGTCCCGGAAGGTCGTCGCCGCGCTGTTGGCGGTGTGCCTCACCGTCATCGCGGTGCCCTCGGCGTTCGCGGCGACCGGTGTAACCGTCGCCAGCAGCCCCGGCCTGCAGGAGGCCGGACCGGTGAGCAGTGAGCACGGCTTCCCGACGTGGTACCTGGACAAGACCGGGACGCGCATCGAGCCGTGCCTGGAGGGGGACAACCCGCTCTGCGGCTTCCTCCCCGGCGACATCCCCGACCCGACGCAGCCGGTCGCCTTCCCTGCCAACTTCCCCGCGGAGTTCTTCTACTTCCTCGCCGGAGCCGAGATCGTCCTGCCCACCGGCGGTCGCGCGGTGTACACCACCGGCCTGGAGGCGGCGTTCCTCAACGACGTGCAGCCCGGTGAGCAGGTCGTGTTCAGCCGCATCCGGGTCGTCGTACGCGGGGCGACGCCGAACAGCACCGTGACCTTCACCCATCCCTACGGTGCACTGACGATCGACACCGACGGCGCCGGCGACGGGCGGCTCGTCCGAGACGTCGCACCGTCGGTCGGCAACTTCACGCTGGCGCTCCGGGGTGACGTCGGGCCCTTCCTCAAGGCGGCCAACGCCCCAGCGGGCTACCTGGGCAACCCCGCCGAGCCGAGCACCGTCACCGGCGGCCCGAACGGCAACGTGTTCTCCATGACCCAGCCCGGCCCGAACGGGGACGAGACGTTCTCCACGGACCAGTTCACCGTGCAGGGCCGCATCGCCACGAACACCGGAGTGACCGGCGACGCCGCAGTCGCCGGAGGTGACTTCGTCGACGTGTTCGCCTCGACCACGGGCGCCGCTCTTGAGGTCGTGGGCCAGGAAGGGATCTTCCCGACGACGATCATGAGCGGCCAGGACGGCCGGTTCTACGCCCGCGTGCCCGTCACCGGAGCGGTGACCGAGGTGGTCGTCCGCAACAACGGCGACAATCCCGCCAGCACGGCGCGGATCCCGGTCCAAGGGGTGTCCGTGCAGCAGGCGACCTACGACGGCGCCATCCTGACCGTCGCCGCGTCCTCGACCGCTCCGGCGGCGTACCCCCTCACGGTGAAGGCGGGGGCGACGACCATCGGCATCCTGCCCGACGCGTTGCCGGCGACCTACCCGATGCTCGCCCCGCCCGCGACGATCACCGTCTCATCGGGGACAGCCGCCGGCGTCACCGCGCCGGTCGTGATCACCGGCGGCCCGGCTTCACCTGCCGGGACCACCGCGCCGCCGGTCGGGCCGAACGTCCCGCCGGTCTGCGACCCGAGCCCGTGCGGTCCGGGTGGCGTGCCCGCCGACGCCGCCCCGACCGCCCGCCTTGCCTCGGCAACCCTCTCGGCGCCGGTGAACCTCCCAATCGCGATCGACGGGAGCACGTCGACGAACGCGACCGCGTTCTCCACCACCACGACCGACCCGCGCGTCACGATCACCAACGAGACCACCAACCGACCGACGGTCACGGTCAACCCGTTCGCGGCCGTCAACGACGCCGCCCCGCGTCCGGCGTTCAGCACGGCCCCGGTGACCGTCACATTCACCGCAAGCAACGGCGCCGCGACCAGTTCGGCCACCGTCACGCTCACCCCCGTGAGCGACGCCGTCACGATTACCAACGCCCGCTCGCGGGCGGGCTCGGACCTGCGAGTGGCGGGCACATCGACCTTGAACGGTCAGGCGTCGGTCACCCCTGCCACCCAGATCGTCGTCTACGCCCGCACCTCGGCCACCGCAGCATGGGTCAAGATCGGGACGTCGCCGGTCGACGCCGCCGGGGCCTGGGACGTCCGGCCCCGGCCCGCGCCGAACGTGACCTACACCCAGTACCAGGTCCAGACCTCGCGCGGTTCCACTGTGATCGGCAACCTCACCGGGTAACTGGGCGCGATCCGCCGGCCGGTCTCGACGGCCCTGCCCGCCTGAGCACCACCGTCGAGACCCTCTGCGACCGGCGCCTTGCTCGGCCGCGCACACCCTGGCTCGGCCTGGCTGGAGTGGACCGCCCGGGACTGAGAAGGGTGATCAGCCCAGCAGCCCGGCCAGCACCTCCCGCAGCCGCGCCAGAGCCGCGGCCGGCTCGTCCCAGAACACCATGTGCCCGGCGTCCTCCACGGCCACCAGGCGCGCCCCGGGGTTGCGTCTGCCGGCCTCGGCGGCACCCTCGGCCGTGACGACCGGGCTGGCGGTGCCGTACACCAGCACAGTCGGCGCAGGCACCGACGGCCAGGACGTGAAGAAGTCCTCGGTCTCGAACCCGCGGTGCGTCGCGGCGATCGACTCGGGGTCGCAGCTCGCGAGCCAGCGGGCCCGAAGCTCCTGCTCGCGGCGCGGCCAGCGGGGCCATGACCGGGCCACCTCGTCCGCGTCGGTCCCCCGCCGCGCCTCGGCGAGCTGCCCGAGGAAGGCCTCCAGCGTGGTCGGGTACGGGCCGCGGTCCGGACCGCTCATGGGCGGGTCCACCAGCACCGTGCCCCGCAGTGGCACCTCGCGGGCGGCGGTGACGGCGGCGATCCGGGCCCCCATCGAGTGCCCCAGCAGCAGCGGCCGGTCCAGCCCGAGCCCGGCGATCACGGCGGCGGTGTCGTCGGCGTAGTCGAGGAGCGTGTAGGAGGGCCCGGCGTCGGAGAGCCCGCGCCCCCGGATGTCGACGACGATCGGCCGGACGAGGTCGGTCAGCTCCCGGGCCACGAAGTCCATGCTGATCGCCGGGCTGGTGATGCCGGGGAGCACCACCAGGGGCACCCCGGGGCCTCCGTAGTCGAGCACGTGCAACCGCAGGTTCCCGGACCGCACCCACCGGCTCGTCGCCGGCACGTCCGCCAGGTCGGCGAGCGCCGACTGCAGCACGCTCCGCGTGCCGGTCACGGCAGGCGCGTTCACCGCGCCACCGCCGCGGAGTCGCGCAGCCCGGCCAGGTAGCCGACGGCGTCGTCGAGCTCGACCACGTCGCCGTACTTGGCCTGGATGTCGAACAGGTTGGCCTCGTGCGGGCCATGCGCCCGGTCGCCGACGCACTGCCGCGGCACGAGCACCCCGAACCCGCTCTGGACGGCGTCGACGGCGCTGGCGCGCACGCATCCGCTGGTGGTCGCCCCGCACAGCAGCACCGTGTCGACCCGCAGTCCCGTGAGCAGCGCGGCCAGCCCCGTGCCGAAGAAGGCCGAGGCCCCCTTCTTGGTGATCAGGTGGTCGCCCGGGTCGACCGGCAGCCGCGGGTCGAGCGCGACCGCAGCGCTCCCCTCGCGCAGCGCCCGCATCCCGGGCGCCTTGGTCAGCCACGCCACGGCGTCACCGTCGGCCTCGGCCGGGGTGAAGGCGATCGTCGTGAACACCACGGGCACTCCGGCGGGCCGCCCCGCGGCGATCAGCTCGTTCGTCGCCGCGACGACCTCCGACAGGTCGCAGCCGGTCGGCGCGGCCGGGTCGGTGAAGCCGTTGGTCAGGTCCACCACCACGATCGCCGGCCGCTGCCCGCGGCGAACCGCAGCTCCTAACCCGGCCCGTGCGTAGATCTCGTCCTGCGTGCTCATGCGCTCCTCCCGGCGTCGAGCCGCGCCTGCAGCGCCGCCCGGCGCCGTCCCGCGCAGTCGTCGATCGCCTCGACGATGGTCTGGTAGCCGGTGCACCGGCAGAGGTTGGAGGCGACGACCTCGCGGATCTCCTCCTTCGTCGCCTCCGGCCGCTCGGCGAGGTAGCCCTCGGCGAGCATGAGGAAGCCCGGCGTGCAGAAGCCGCACTGCAGGGCGTGGTGGGCGGAGAACGCCTGCTGCAGGTCCGACAGGCTCCCGTCGGGCGCCGCGAGGGACTCGACCGTGCGGATCTCGCCGCCCTCGACCTGCACGGCGAACACCAGGCAGCCCCGCACCGGAGCGCCGTCGACGAGCACCGTGCAGGCCCCGCAGATCCCGTGCTCGCACCCGACGTGCGTGCCGGTGAGCCCGAGGTCGTGACGCAGCACGTCGACGAGGGTGCGGCGCGGCTCGATCGCCAGCTCGTGGCGCTCGCCGTTGACGGTGAGCTCCACGAGCTGGACGCGGGACATGTCAGGCACGGGCGTCCTCCAGCGCGGGCTGCCCGTTGAGGGCGGCGTGCACCGTCTCGCGGGCGATCGGGGTGTCGTCGAGCTCCACCCCCGTGGCGCGCAGGGCGTCGTTCACGGCGTTGAGCACGGCAGCGGGCGCGCCGATCGTGCCGCCCTCACCCGCGCCCTTCGCACCGTTCGCGGTGAAGGCGCACGGGGTCTCGAGGTGGTGGATCTCGACATCCGGGATCTCGGCCGCGGTGGGCACCTTGTACTCCATGAAGCTCGGGCTCTGTGGCTGCCCGGCGTCGTCGTAGGTCACCTGCTCGAAGAGCGCTCCGGCGATGCCCTGCGCGATCCCGCCGCGGCACTGGCCCTCCACCACCTGTGGGTGGATCGCGACTCCGCAGTCCTCCACGCAGACGTAACGCAGGATCTCCACCCCGCCGGTGCCGGGATCGAGCTCTACGACCACCCCGTGTGTGGCGTTGGAGAACGTCCCGTCGCCGCCGACGTCGAAGCTCGCGGTTGCCGAGAGCCCGGGTCCGACGCCCTTGGGGAGCAGGTGCGCGCGCAGGTAGGCCACGTCGGCGATGTCCTCGTAGGACAGCCTGCGCCCGTGGTCGTCACGGACGCGCACGCCGCCCGCGCCGTCCAGCTCCGTCGCGTCGACGTCGACCCCCAGCAGGTGCGCGGCGATCTCGCGGAGCTGGTCGCCGAGCTTCACCGACGCGGCGGCGGCCGCGCTGCCGCCGATCGTGATCGAGCGGCTCGCGAACGAGCCAAACCCGTACGTCACGCGGTCGGTGTCGCCCTGGACGATCTTCACGCGGGACAGGTCGACCCCGAGCCGGTCGGCGACGATCTGCGCCATCGTCGTCTCGTGGCTCTGGCCGTGGCTCAGCGTTCCCGTCGTGACGACGAGAGAGCCGGAGGTATCCATCCGGACCTCGGAGATGTCGAAACCGGGCACGACCTGCATCCTCCGCTGCGCGAACGCCCCGGAGCCGTAGCCGGTGCGCTCGGAGAAGCACGCGTAGCCGATGCCGATCACCCGGCCTTGCTCGGCGCGGACGTCGTACCAGCCCTCGTCGCGCAGCACGTGCTCGCAGAGGTCGAGGGACTCGCGGTAGGACCCCGGGTCGTAGGTGATCCCGTTGATCCCGGTGTAGGGGAACACGGTGATCAGGTTGCGGCGCCGGACCTCGACGGGGTCGATTCCCAGCTCGCGAGCCGCCCGCTCCATCAGCCGCTCGACGACCATCACGTACTGCGGCCTGCTCACCCCGCGGTACGGGCCGGTCGGCGCCTTGTTCGTGGTGACGGCCCGCCCGCGCACCCGGTAGGCGGGCACCTTGTAGACCGACGGCATCTCCGCCGACGCCATCAATGGCTCGATCCCGGCCGTGAACGGATAGCAGGAGTAGGCACCCATGTCGCAGACGACGTCAGCGTCGAGACCGAGGATGTGGCCCTCGGCGTCGAACGCGGCGCGCACGTCGTAGCGCTGCTCGCGGGCGAGGAACGCGGCGGTGAGGGCGTCGCGGCGGTCCTCGATCCACTTGACGGGCCTGCGCAGCCGCAGCGCCACGGCCGCGGTGGCGATCTCCTCGCGGCCGACCACGCATTTCTGTCCGAACCCGCCGCCCATGTCCGGGACCGTGACGCGCACCTGCTGCTCGCGCAGGCCGACGCACCGGGCGAGCACCGTCCGCACCTGGTGCGGCACCTGCGTGGTGGTCTGTACCCGTAGCTGCTCGTCGCGGTCGTCCCAGTCGGCCACGACCCCGCGCGTCTCCAGCGGGAGCGCGTTCTGCCTGCCCGTCTTGGTGCGCACCCGCACCACGCAGTCGGCCTGCGCGAACACGTCGTCGATGCCCTCGGTGGCGAACAACGAGACGTCGACCAGCGTGTTCGCGTGCGCCTCGGCGTGCACGAGCGGGGCGCCCTCGGCGAGCGCCGCCGTGTCCGACACGACGGGCGGGAGCTCCTCGTACTCGACGACCGCGGCCTCCACCCCGTCCTCCGCGGCGTAAGGGTCCTGCGCGACGACGATCGCCACCGGCTCCCCGACGAACCGCACGCGGTCGCGGGCGAGCACGGGCATGTCGGTGGGCACGAACTCGTGCGGCGGGCGGTCGAGCAGCGCGGTGATGTCGCCGAGATCGAGGTCGGCGGCGGAGAACGCGGCCACGACCCCGGGCACCTCGCGCACCTCGGAGAGGTCGACGGACGTGACGCCGCCGTGTGCGACGGTGCTGCGGACGAACTGCGCGTGCAGCATGCCCGGCAACGAGATGTCGTCGACGAACCGGCCGCGACCGGCGAGCAGGCGGGGGTCCTCGCGGCGGGGCACCGACGCCCCCACCCACGTCCCGTCGCGACGGAAGTGCGGTTCAGACACGGGCTGCAGCCTCCTCGCAGGCTCGGACGACAAGTGTCCGGGTCAGCGCCCGCCGGTAGCGGGCGCTCACACCAGGTTCGTCGCGGACCTCGATCGCGGCGGTCGCCGCCTCTCCCGCCTCGGACGGGCTGCCGCCGCCGGCGATGACAGCCTCCGCCGCGGGCACCCGCAGCGGCACGGGCGCCACCCCGCCGAGCACCACCCGGTATGCGTCGAGGTCGACGGCCGCGGCCACGATCGCGAAGTCGCCGCGCCGCTCGGCGAACTCGGTGAGCGCCGCGCGCCGGGCCGGGCGCGGGAACACGACCTCGACGATCACCTCGTCGGGTTCGAGCGCGGTGGTGAACACGCCGTGGAAGAACTCCGCGGCCGGGATCGCCCGCCGCCCGGCCGGACCCTCGGCCACCACCTCGGCGTCGAGCAGCACCGCGAGCAGGCACCACTCGGCGGTCGCGTCGGCGTGCGCGAGGCTGCCCGCCACGGTGCCGCGGGTGCGGATCGGGAGGTGCCCCACCCAGCGCATGGCCTCCGACAGCACGCGGAAGTCCGCGCCGAGGTCGGCGGTCTCCACCGTGTGATGGGTGACCAGCGCCCCGAGCCGCAGCGCGGGCCCGTCGCGGGTGATCGTGTCGAGGCCGGGGATCCGGGAGATGTCGACCAGGTGCTCGGGGCGCGCGAGCCGGAAGTTCATCATCGCGACGAGGCTCTGCCCGCCCGCGACGACCTTCGCGTCGTCCCCGAACTCGGTCAACAAACCCACCGCGCCCGCGACGGTGCGGGCGCGGTGGTAGGTGAAGGCGGCGGGCTTCACGTCGTCAGCTCCGTACGGCGGCGGGGTTCGTGTCGCCGGTGGTGGCACGTTCGTCGGTGCCGGTGATGTTGTCGAGCTCGCGGCCGCGTGTCTCGGGAGCGGCGACGGCCATGAACACTATGGCGGCCACCACGAGCACGCCGAGCACGGTGAACGTGAGCGGCAGGCCGAGCACCGGCCAGAGCACGCTCCCGAACAGCAGCGGGGCGAAGCCGGTGACCGCCCGGCTGGACGAGGACGCCCACCCGAACCCGCTGGCCCGAAGCTCCGTCGGGTACAGCTCGGACACGTAGGCGTACATCACCGGGATCGCCGTCAGCGACAGGAACCCGAACACCGCGATCATCGTGACGGCCGCGGTCGGGGCACCGAGGACCAGCGCGAACACCACGAGCGCGAGCGCGGCGAGCGGCGCCGACACCCCGATGACCCACTTGCGGCCCACGACCTCGACGAGCAGCACCGACGTCAGCACGCCGAGGATCCCGACCGCGTTCATGATCGTGGTGCTGGCGAACGCGGCGACCTCGCCCATGCCCTGGGCGCGCAGGATCGACGGCATCCAGGACAGCGCGGCGTAGTAGACGAGCATGACGCTGATGAACAGGGCCCACGCGACACCGGTGATCTTCGGGTCGAAGGCCCAGACGCGGCGCAGCTGCTCGACTGCGGCCGCGATCCCCCGCTTGCGGCCGGTGGCCTCCGGCGCCGCGGCGATCGAGTAGGGCTCGGGCGGGGCCCCGGTGCGCGCCACCATGTCGTCGATCACCTCGCGCGCCTCGGCCTCGCGCCCGGTGCGGACGAGGTAGAGCGGCGACTCGGGGATGCCGCGGCGCACCCAGAACAGGAGCAGTGCGGGCAACACCATCAGCGCGAGCATCCACCGCCAGCTGCCCGGTATCGGCACCAGGAAGGTCGCGGTCACACCGGCGAGGGTGGTGCCGATCGGCCACCACCCGTCCATCGCGGCCAGCACCCGGCCGCGCTGCTTGCGCGGGGAGAACTCGCTGACCAGCGCGTAGTCCACCGGGATGCAGCCACCGAGGCCGACGCCGGCGAGGAAGCGCAGCGCCAGGAAGATCTCCCAGCTCGGCGACAGCGCGCCCAGCACCGAGAACAGCGCGAAGATCAGCAGCGTGAGGCTGAAGGCCCGCTTGCGGCCCAGCCGGTCGGCCACCGTGCCCCAGGCCACCGCCCCGACCGCCATGCCCACGAGGTTCGCCGTCGCGACCAGCCCGCGCTGGCCTGTCGAGAGGCCGAACTCGGTGCCGAGCAGCGGGGTGAGGAACCCGTTGAGGGCGACGTCCCAGGCGTCGAACATGTAGCCGAGCCCGCCGATGATGAAAATCTTTCCCTGCACTCCCCACTTCCAGGGGAGGTCCTGCACGATCTGGTCGCCTGTACGCATGGTGGCTCCGCTTCTCGGGTCAGCGCACGAAGGGGTAGGAGAATGACTCAAGGTCGGGGTCGTTCAAGGGGGTACCGCGCCAGAGCCACTCGTAGGAGACGTCGGACTCCCCGTTGAACTCGCGCAACGTGCGGTCGCGCTTCTCCTGCTCGGGCCCGTCGGGCAGGTGGTAGAAGCGCATGTTGGCCAGTGACGCGTCCTGGACCATGCCGGCGTGCTTGGCGCGGCGGGCCACGTAGCGGGCGAGCGCCCCGGCGATGTCGGCGCGGGGCACGGCGCCGAGCTCCTCGGCGAGTACGGCGGCATCCTCCATGGCCTGCGAGGCGCCCTGGGCCTGGTAGGGCAGCATCGCGTGGCAGGCGTCGCCGAGCAGCGCGACGTGGCCGTCGACCCACACCGGGTCGCGGCGGCGGCGGAACAACGCCCACTTCGACGCGTCCCCCTCGGCCTTGGACAGCATGGCCGCCACCCGGTCGTCCCACCCCGCGAAGGCGTCGACCATCTCGTCCGCGGTGGCGGGGGCGGCCCAGCCCTGCTCCAGGTCGATCGTGTTGGGCACGATCGCGACGACGTTGAGGTACTCCGTGCCGCGGATCATGTAGTGCACCAGGTGCCGGTCGGGGCCGTACCAGATCGTGGAGTGGAACCGGTCGACCAGGAACCGCGTCGCGGGGTCGGCCGCGATCTTGTCCCCGGGGATGAGGGCCCGGTAGGCCATCTCGCCCGAGAAGACCAGGGTGTCCGGCAGCCCCATGGCGTCCCGGACGCGCGACCGGATCCCGTCGGCCCCGACCAGCACGTCACCCTCGAACCGCCGCCCGTCCGCGGTGACCGCGACGGGCCGTGTGGGGTCGGTGCGGTCGATGTCGGTCACCTGCGCGTCGGTGTGCACCTCGACCACCGGCCCGGCGCCGTCGGGGTCGAGGCAGGCGTCGAGCAGCACCCGGTGCAGGTCGGCGCGGTGGTAGTGCCAGTACGGGGCGTTGTACTCGCGCTTGACCCGATCGCCGAGCGGCAGCTGGGCGATGATGCTGCCGTCGCGCCAGCGCCTGCGCACCTGGTCCTGCGGCTCGGTGCGGATCGCCTCGAGCTGCCGGCGCAACCCGAGGCCCAGCAGGATGCGGCTGGCGTTGGGGGCCGTCTGGATCCCGGCCCCGACCTCGCCGAGCTCGGGGGTCTGTTCGACGACGATGGTCTGCAGACCCCGCCGCCGCAGCGCGATCGCGGTGGTCAGGCCACCGAGACCGCCACCGACGATGGTGACCGAATACGACTGGCTGGCCGCCACTGTTTCCTCCCGGGCTTCGTTGACCTCGGCCCTGACCTGCGGGCCGAACGGCGACGCAGGTCCACTGTGGACGGGAACTGCGCCTGCTCCGCTCGCACCCGCACCCAGCTCAGAAGCGCCCTCCGGGTACGGGAGCGGAGATAATCCGAACACTGACGATCCATGACCGCAAGGGGTAACGCAAGCTGTAACGAGCAAGAAACCGACGCCGGCCCCGACCGGCAGGCCGTCGGTCAGTCGTCGGTGAGGCTCTCCCAGCGCTCGGACAGGGCCGTCAGCCTGCGCAGCAGGGCCTCCTGCTCGTCCGGGTCGTGGCCCTGCATCAGCAGCACGTCGAGCTCGCGCGCCTTGCGGTCGGTCGCCGCGAACGCCGCCGCACCCTGCTCGGTGAGGAACAGCAGGCGCTTGCGGCCGTCCTCGGCCGGCCGCTCCCGCGTGATCAGGCCGCGCTCCTCCAGCCTGCCGACGATGCTGGCCATCGTCGACCGGTCGAGCGCGACGGACGAGGCGAGCGAGCCCTGCTCGACGCCGGGGTAGGCGTTGACGGCGGTGAGCACCGCGAACTGCGGCCCGGTCAGCACCGGGTCCACCAACCGCACCCACGCCGCGACGTAGGCCTGGTGCAGCCGGCGCGCGACGTAGCCCGGCGCCGCGAGCAGTTCCGGCGGCACGGGCAGGCCCTTCGACCGGCCATTGCTCGTGCGCGTCGTCGCTTCCCGGT
This sequence comes from Pseudonocardia aurantiaca, assembly GCF_039526725.1. Lineage (NCBI taxonomy): Bacteria > Bacillati > Actinomycetota > Actinomycetes > Pseudonocardiales > Pseudonocardiaceae > Pseudonocardia > Pseudonocardia aurantiaca. The sequence continues at coordinate 469,664 of NZ_BAAAJG010000027.1, read as the reverse complement.
CACCCACGAGATTCACCTTAAGCACGGCGGGCCGCACGGGGCGTCACAGGCTCGCAACGCGCTCCGACTTGACCGGAGGCCGATAGAGGGGGATCGTCCGTGTTCGGACTATCTCCGACGGAGACCAGGAGGCACTCCCGTGGACCAGAGCCTGTTCAACGAGATCTGCCTGCAGCAGCTGACCCTGAGCGGCGTGCACGAGGGCGAGACGGTCGCGGTGCTCACGCGCGGCGACGAGCGCCCGGAGTACGCCTCGGCGTTCATGTGGGCTGCGCAGAGGCTCGGCGCGAGCACGTTCCACCTGCGCCTGCCCGCGCCTGCGAGCGCGTCGGCCGCGTGGGCCGTCGGCGACTCGGGCCTCGGGCGCAACCCGCTCGCCGTCGAGGCGCTCAAGCGCGTCGACATGCTCGTCGACTGCACGTTCCTACTGTTCAGCCCGGAGCAGTTCGAGATCCAGGCCGCCGGCACCCGCATCCTCACGGCCGTCGAGCCGGCCCCGCTGCTGGCCCGGCTGATGCCGACGAAGGAGCTGCGGGAGCGCGTGGAGGTCGGTGCGGAGCTGCTGGCCAAGGCGCAGAGCATGCGAATCACCAGCCCGCACGGCACCGACGTGACCTACCGGCTCGGCGTCTACCCGACGATCAGCGAGTACGGCTACACCGACCAGCCCGGCCGCTGGGACCACTGGCCCGCCGCGTTCGTCTTCACCGGCGGCGCCGACGACGGCGTGGACGGGAAGATCGTGCTCGCCCCCGGCGACGTCCTGCTGCCGTTCAACACCTACGTGCAGACGCCGGTCGAGATCACGATCGAGCAGGGCTTCATCCGCGACATCCGCGGCGCCGCCGGCCAGTCCGGCCTCGACGCCGACCTCCTGAAGTCCTACATCGAGAGCTTCGACGACCCGCGGGGCTACGGGATGAGCCACGTGGGCTGGGGCCTCGACGAGCGCGCCCACTGGCACGGCCTCACGCAGTTCGGCGGCGGCATGGGCATGGAGCTGCGTTCCTTCTACGGCAACGTGATGTTCTCCATCGGGCCCAACAACGAGCTCGGCGGCCCGAACGACACTCCCTGCCACTTCGACATCCCGATGCGCGGGTGCAGCCTGTACCTGGACGACGAGCTCATCGTCGACGCGGGCGAGCTGACGGTGGCCGAGATGCGCCCGGCGGCCCGCCGATGAGCGAGGTTGGAGGGAGCGCCGGCGTGCGGGACCACCACATCGGGATGATCGTCCCCAGCTCGAACCTCACGATGGAGACCGAGCTGCCCCGGATGCTGCGGGCCAGGGAGGAGCTGCATCCGGGCGACCGGTTCGTGTTCCACTCCGCCCGTGCCCGCATGCAGCACGTGACCCCCGAGCAGCTCGTGGCGATGAACGCCCAGGCCGAGCGGGCCGCGACCGAGCTCGCCGACGCCCGGCCCGACGTCGTGGCCACCGCCTGCCTCGTCGCGATCATGGCGCAGGGCCCTGGCTACCACTGCACGGCGGAGGACTCGATCACCAGCGCCCTGCGGGCCGAGGGCTCCGACGCGCCGGTGGTGTCCAGCGCCGGAGCGCTGCTGTCGGGCATCGCCGCACTGGGCGCGCGGAAGGTCTCCCTCGTGACGCCGTACATGCGGCCGCTGACCCAGAAGGTGGTGGAGTACCTCGAGGACGCGGGCGTCGAGGTGATCGACGCGCTGTCCCTCGAGGTGCCCGACAACCTCGCCGTGGCCCGGCTCGACCCGGCCGACCTGCGCGAGCACTGGCGCAAGCTCGACCTCACCGGCGCTGAGGCGCTGGTGCTGTCGGCGTGCGTGCAGATGCCGTCGCTGCCGGCGATCCAGGCAGTGGAGGACGAGGTGGGCCTCCCGGTGCTCTCGGCGGCGACCGCCACCACGTTCCGGATCCTCTCCGAGCTGGGCCTGCCCACCGAGGTGCCCGGTGCGGGACGGCTGCTGAGCGGGGCAATCCGGGGGACGTGACGGGGGCCCGCAGAAGCGGCGTCCAGGTGGGTGCATCGCAAGCGTCATGCCCATCCCGTAGACGAATCGGCAACATCCTGACAGTGCCTTTATCGCCTTTATCGCGAGGGCGCACGAGCAAGACTCTTGCTCGAACGTGCGTTCGCGCAGTGTGCGGGGCATGGCTGCCGATCTGCATGCTCAGGCCATCAAGGCCGCCACCGATCACATCGCGCGGGCCGACGGCCTCACCCTGCCGGTCCGGCATGGCCCCTGACCATCAAAACCCGTGCCGCCCGCGAAAGTCACACGCGAAGCGCGTCGGCGGCCGGTGCCTCGGCTAGGGCGTGTCCGGTGGATCTTGTTCGATGAGAGCCGTGATGCAGGTGGTTCCTGGGGTTGGGCCGCCTCGGCCCCGCCTGACGAAACCGGTCAGGGCGAAGGAACCGAAGCCACACTGGCTGGTCGCGGAACGGTGGCCGCCGGGCCGACGTGCTCGTCCAGCCACGCCGCCACCGGCGCCGCCGCCCGCCACGCCGCCCGCACCCGGGCCACCGGCTCGCGGGTACCGATCCACTCGCCGACCGGCCACGTGGCGGTGAGCTGGAGCCCGCGCCTGCGCAGCAACGCGATCCGCGGGTGGTCGGCCCGGAAGCCGCGTGGCGCGCCGACGAGCGGCCGCCCATCGTCGGGAGTGAGCCCGTCGAGGGAGCCGAGGGAGCCGAGCAGGCCGGCGAGCCACTCGCCCGCGGGGCCGTCGACCGCCGCGCGGTAGCGGCGGGTCTGTCCGCCGTCGAACGCCCAGTGGCCGGCCGCCACCGACAGGGCCGTTGCCGACAGGACGATCGAGAACGTGGAGCCGCCCGCGCTCGTGGCGACTCCGCCGGTGTCGGTGCGGTAGGGCGGTGCATCGGGGCGGAAGCGCCGGTTGACCGCGGGCCGGAAGATGCGCACCGGCCCGAACTCCGGCTCCAGCTCGGCGGCCAGCGCCCGCATCGGCCCGTGCACGGCCGTAGCGTGGCGGTGGCGATGCTCCTCCCAGAAGTCCCGGGTGTTGTCGGCGGCGATCTCGGTGAGGAACTTCGCGGCATCGGCCGGCCAGCCCGTGAACCCGTGCATGTCGTCCTCCTGTCGAAATGGGCGAATTGCCCGGCATGGACGACGCCGAGGCAGGATCGGTTCCAAATCCACAGGAGATGCACAGGATTCGCCCAATGCCGCCACAGCCGTGCGCGCGAGGGTGGTTAGCATGGCGACGATGCGGGAGCAGGCTCCTGAGCTGCGGCGAGCCGATGGCACCCCGATCCGGGTGCTGGTGGTCGACGATGAGGCGACACTCGCGGACCTGCTGTCGATGGCGCTGCGGTACGAGGGGTGGGACGTGCGCTCCGCCGGCGAGGGTGGCGCGGCGGTCCGCGCGGCGCGGGAGTTCCGCCCGGACGCGGTGGTTCTCGACGTGATGCTCCCCGACTTCGACGGCCTGGAGGTGCTGCGGCGGATGCGCGCTGAGACCCCGGACGTCCCGGTGCTGTTCCTGACCGCCCGGGACGCCGTGGAGGACCGGGTCGCAGGGCTCACCGCGGGCGGCGACGACTACGTCACCAAGCCCTTCAGCCTGGAGGAGCTGGTCGCGCGCTTGCGCGGGCTGCTGCGCCGCTCGGGCATGACCGCCGCTCGGCAGGGCTCGGAGCTCGTGGTCGGCGACCTCGTGCTCGACGAGGACAGCCGCGAGGTCCGCCGCGGCACCGACGTGATCGAGCTGACCGCCACCGAGTTCGAGCTGCTGCGTTACCTCATGCGCAACCCGAAGCGGGTGCTCTCCAAGGCGCAAATCCTTGACCGGGTCTGGGACTACGACTTCGGCGGCCAGTCCAACGTCGTGGAGCTCTACATCTCCTACCTGCGAAAGAAGATCGACGCCGGCCGCGAGCCGATGATCCATACCGTGCGCGGGGCAGGCTACGTGCTCAAACCGGCGGCCGGCGGGTGAGGACACGGTCGCTGCGGACCCGGCTGGTGGCGGCCATGCTGCTGCTGCTCGCCTTGGCGTCCACGGTGATCGCGGTGGTGACGACGATCGTCCTGCGCCAGTACCTCATGCGCCAGCTCGACGACGGCCTGCGCGTCGCGAGCCGCGTGATCATCCGCAACGACGGGACGCCGTCGTCCCCCGATGCAATTTTCCGCTCACCCCGCCCACCCGACAGCCTCACCGCGGTCATCAGGCAAGGTGCCGTGGTCGACGCTCAGGTCTACCCCCGGACCGGGGGCGCCGTCCCCGTGCCCGCGACCGAGTACGCCGATCTCACGGCCCTCGTGCCCGACGGGCGGGCGGTCAGCGCCGACCTCGGCACGCTCGGCGAGTACCGCCTGATCGCCGCGACCACCCCGCGCGGGGACGTGGTGGTGAGCGGGCAGTCGGAGCAGCAGCTCCGAGGCACCGTCACAAGCCTCGTCACCACCGAGCTGATCGTCGCCGCGGGCGTGCTCGTGGTTGCGGGCATCGCGGGCGCCATCGTCGTGCGCCGTGAGCTGCGCCCCCTGGAGCGTGTAGCCGCCACCGCCGCGCGCGTGAGCAGGCTGCCACTGGATCGGGGAGAGGTCTCGCTCGCCGAGCGCGTACCGGACGCCGACCCCCGCACCGAGGTGGGGCAGGTCGGCACCGCGCTCAACCGGATGCTCGACCACGTCGGGTCGGCGCTGGAGGCCCGGCACGAGAGCGAGATGCAGCTGCGCCAGTTCGTCGCGGACGCGAGCCACGAGCTGCGCACCCCGCTGGCCGCCATCCGCGGGTACGCAGAGCTGAGCAGGCGTGGCGAGCTGTCAGCCGACACCGAGCACTCGCTCGCCCGCATCTCGTCGCAGGCCGACCGCATGACCACCCTCGTCGAGGACCTGCTGCTGCTCGCGCGCCTCGACGCCGGCCGCCCGCTCGAGCGCGGCGAGGTGGATCTGACCCGGGTCGTCGTCGACGCCGTGAGCGACGCGCACGCCGCCGGGCCAGGCCACCGCTGGCAGCTTGACGTGCCCGACCAGCCGGTGACCGTACCGGGCGACGCGACACGGATCGCCCAGGTGCTCGCCAACCTGCTCGCCAACGCCCGCGCCCACACCCCACCCGGCACCCGGGTGACGGTCGCCCTCGCCGCCGACCACGCCGGCGCCCATTTGCGGGTGACCGACGAAGGGCCGGGCATCGCCCCGGACCTGCTGCCGCACGTCTTCGAACGGTTCGCGCGCGGGTCGTCCTCCCGGTCCCGGCAGAACGGGAGCACCGGGCTGGGGCTCGCGATCGTGCACGCCGTGGTGACGGCGCACGGCGGCACCGTGGGCGTCAGCAGCAGCCCGGGGCGCACGGCGTTCGACGTGCGCCTGCCACGCTGACACTGCGCACCGCTGGGCGCTTCGCGCGGGCGCTGTGCCGATGATTCGCTCAATGGCGTCGCTCACAGCGCACACACAGTTACGCCACCGGGCCGGCACAGCTCGCCCGTCCACTCTCGGGCAGCGTGAACCAGCTTGCGAGACCGCCAATAACGACAGGCCCGTTGGGCACGCCTGCGGCGCACGCGCGCGAGGGGCAGGCGTGACCACGGCGCTCTCTGCTCCGGCCGGTCCGATCGCGATGGTTCCGCCTCCCGGGCGCGGATCTCCCCTTGCCAGGCGCGCCGCGCTCGGCGGCCTCCTCGCCGGCACCGCCGTCCTCTACCTGTGGGGCCTGTCGGCATCGGGCTGGGCGAACGCGTTCTACGCCGCGGCGGCACAGGCGGGCAGCCAGAGCTGGGAGGCGTGGTTCTTCGGCTCGTCGGACGCCGCCAACTCGATCACGGTGGACAAGCCGCCCGCCTCCCTGTGGATCACCGGGCTGTCCGTCCGGATCTTCGGGTTGAGCAGCTGGAGCGTCCTCGTCCCCGAGGCGCTGATGGGCGTCGGCGCGGTCTGGCTCCTGTACGCCACGGTGCGGCGCACGGCGGGCCACGCCGCGGGTCTGCTGGCCGCGGGAGCACTCGCACTCACGCCGGTCGCCGTGCTGATGTTCCGCTACAACAACCCGGACGCCCTGCTCGTCCTGCTGCTCATCGGTTCGGCGTACACCACGCTGCGCGCGGTGGAGTCCGGCCGGACGCGCTGGCTGCTGCTGGCCGGGGCGCTGATCGGGTTCGGGTTCCTCACGAAGATGCTGCAGGCGTTCCTCGTGCTGCCCGCGCTTTCCGCGGCCTGGATGACCGCCGCGCCGGTGGGGATCGGACGGCGGATCCGGGACCTCGCGCTCGCCGGCGTCGCGATGCTCGTCACCGCGGGCTGGTGGGTGCTCGTCGTCGATCTCTGGCCTGCGGATGCGCGGCCCTACATCGGCGGTTCGCAGGACAACAACGTGCTCGAACTGGTGTTCGGCTACAACGGCTTCGGCCGACTGACCGGCAACGAGGTCGGCAGCGTCGGCGGCCAGGGCGGCGCGGGCGGCGCCGGCCGGTGGGGCGAGACCGGCCTGACACGGCTGTTCAACGCCGAGATGGGTGGCCAGGCGGCGTGGTTGTTGCCCGCGGCGCTGCTGCTGCTCCTCGCGCTGCTCTGGTACACGCGCCGGGCCCCGCGTACCGACCACCTGCGGGCGGCCACCATCGTCTGGGGCGGGTGGCTACTCGTGACCGGGCTGGTGTTCAGCCTGATGGCCGGGATCTTCCATAGCTACTACCTGGTGGCGCTCGCGCCCGCGATCGCCGCGGTCGCCGGGATCGGCGCGGTGGTGCTGTGGCGCAGGCGGGCGGAGCTCACACCGCGGATCACGCTGGCCGTGGTGCTCGCCGGGACCGCCGTGTGGGCGTTCGTGCTGCTGGGCCGGACGCCCGACTGGCAGCCGTGGCTCGCGTGGACGGTGCTCGTCGTCGGGGTGGTCGCGGCGTTCGGACTGGTCGCCGTGAACCGCCTGCCGCGGACGCTCGGCGTGACCGCCGTGGCCGTCGCGGTGGTGGTCGCACTGGCCGGGCCCGCGGGCTACTCGGTCGTCACCGCGGCCACCCCGCACTCCGGCGCGATCCCCACCGCAGGGCCCGAAGGCTCGGGGATGCGAATGGCCGGCGGGCGCGGCGGCGGGGGGCCGACCCGGCAGCTGGGCACAGGGCAACCGGGTACAGGGCAACCGGGTACAGGGCAGCCGGGTACAGGGCAGCCGGGTACAGGGCAGCCGGGTACAGGGCAGCCGGGTACAGGGCAGCCGGGTACAGGGCAGCCGGGGGCCGGCGGGCCCGTGCCGAACGGCGGAGGCTTCGGCGGCGCGCGCGGTGGGAACGGCCAGGGCGCACCGGGGGTGCAAGGCGCCGGCCAGGCCGGTGGTCGCGGGGGCTTCGGCGGCCTGCTCGGCGCATCGACCCCGCCCGCAGGCGTCGTGCAACTGCTGGAGGTCGACGCAAGCTCCTATAAGTGGGTGGCGGCGGCCAGCGGCTCCAACAACGCCGCCGGCTACCAGCTCGCCACCGGCGACTCGGTGATGCCCGTCGGGGGCTACAACGGCACCGACCCCTCCCCGACGCTCGCACAGTTCCAGCAGCTCGTCGCAGCAGGGCAGATCCACTACTTCATCGGCGGCGGCATGATGATGGGCGGCGCCTCCGCGAGCGGCAGCAACCAGTCCAAGCAGATCTCTGACTGGGTCGCCGCAACGTTCACGCCGGTCACCGTCGACGGCGTCACCCTCTACGACCTCTCGGCGGCGTCGTGACCACGCTCACGCCCGACCACGAGCGACGCACAGGTCGTCCACATGATCACCACAACGGCGGTACAGCGGCCGCCGAGACCGTCGTCCCCATGAGCGTCGAGACCGCGCCGCAGCCCGTGCACACCGGACGACCCGAGCGCGACGTGCTCGACGTCGTCGTCCCCGTCTACAACGAGGAGAACGATCTCGAGCCGTCGGTCCGGCGGCTGCACGCCCACCTCAGCAGGCAGTTCCCTTACCGGTTCCGGATCACAATAGCGGACAACGCGAGCACGGACGGGACACCGCAGATCGCGTCGCGACTGGCGGCGGAGCTGCCCGGCGTCGCCGCGCTGCGGCTGGAGCAGAAGGGCCGCGGGCGGGCGCTACGCAGCGCGTGGTCGGCGTCGGACGCGCTGGTGCTGGCCTACTGCGACGTGGACCTGTCCACCGATCTCGCCGCCCTGCTCCCGCTGGTGGCGCCGCTGATCTCGGGGCACTCCGACCTCGCGATCGGCACCCGGCTCGGCCGGGGCTCCCGGGTGGTGCGGGGCGCGAAGCGGGAGATCATCTCCCGCTGCTACAACCTCCTGCTGCGCGGGGCGCTGGGCGCCGGCTTCTCGGACGCGCAGTGCGGGTTCAAGGCGATCCGCGCCGATGTGGCACAGCGGCTGCTGCCGCTGGTGGAGGACACCGGGTGGTTCTTCGACACCGAACTGCTCGTGCTCGCCGAACGCGCCGGGCTGCGCATCCACGAGGTGCCGGTCGATTGGGTGGACGACCCGGACAGCCGCGTCGACATCGTCGCGACCGCGCTGGCCGACCTCCGCGGCATCGTCCGGGTGGGCCGGGCGCTCGCCACCGGCCGGCTCCCGCTCGCGGAGCTGCGCACGCAGCTGGGCCGCGGCGCGCTCACGGCCGACGTCGCCGGGGTGCCGAAGGGGCTCCCGCGCCAGCTCGTGCGGTTCGCCGCCGTCGGCGTCGTGAGCACGCTCGCCTACGTTGCGCTGTACGCGCTGCTGCGCGGTGCGGTCGGCCCGTTCGCGGCGAACCTCGGCGCGCTCGTCGTCACGGCCGTGGCGAACACGGCGGCCAACCGCCGGCTCACCTTCGGGGTGCGCGGCAGCTCAGGCGTGGCGAAGCACCACGTGCAGGGGCTCATCGTGTTCGGGCTCGGCCTCGCGCTCACCAGCGGGGCCCTCGCCGCACTCGCCGCCTGGGCGCCCGGCGCGAGTCAGGGGCTGGAACTGCTCGTGCTGGTGGTCGCCAACGCGCTCGCCACGGTGCTGCGGTTCATCGCGTTCCGGTCGTGGATCTTCCGCGGCCACCGGGCCCGGGATGCCCAGGCCGCCGCCGGGAGGACTGCCGCATGACCGAGCTAGCAAAGCGAATCGTCGACACGCAGCGAGGTGGGGACATGAGTGCAACGCTGGCGCCACCGCGTCCGACGCAGGCCCCCGCCGCGGGATCACGCCGCAGCCGGCGCGAGCTGGCGGCTCTCGCAGTGCTGCTCGTCGGCACCGGGCTGATGTACCTGTGGAACCTCGGCGCGTCCGGCTGGGCCAACAGCTACTACGCCGCCGCCGTGCAGTCGATGACGAAGAACTGGACGGCCTTCTTCTTCGGCTCTCTCGACGCCGGCAACATCGTCACGGTCGACAAGCCACCGGGCTCGCTGTGGGTGATGGCGCTGTCCGGGCGGATCTTCGGGTTCTCCTCGTGGAGCATGCTCGTGCCGCAGGCACTGATGGGCGTCGGCACCGTCGCGCTGGTCTACGCGGCCGTGCGGCGTGTGGCGGGCCCGGGCGCCGCGCTCCTCGCGGGTGCGGCCATGGCGCTCACGCCGGTGGCCGTGCTGATGTTCCGGTTCAACAACCCCGACGCGCTGCTCGTGCTGCTGATGGTCGCCGCCGCATACGCCACGATCCGAGCGACCGAGACCGCGTCGACGCGGTGGCTGGTGCTCGCGGGCACGCTCATCGGGTTCGCGTTCCTGACGAAGATGATGCAGGCGTTCGTCGTGGTCCCGGCGCTCGCGCTGGCCTACCTCGTCGCCGCGCCCACCGGTTTCTGGCGCCGCGTCCGGCAACTGCTGGCCGCCGGCGTCGCGATCGTGGCGGCCGCCGGCTGGTGGGTCCTCGCCACGGTGCTGTGGCCCGCGTCGAGCCGCCCCTACATCGGCGGGTCGCAGGGCAACAGCGTGCTGGAGCTGACATTCGGTTACAACGGCCTCGGCCGGATCTTCGGCGGCGAGGGCCGTGGGCCGGGCCAGGGACCCAACGCCACGGAAGCCCCGGCGGGCGCGCCGCCTCCCGGGGCCGAGCTGTTCACCGGCGGTCCCGGCGGTGGTGGCGGCGGCAACATCGGGTTCGGCGGCTCGCCGGGTCCGCTGCGCATGTTCGGCGACTCCATCGGCACGCAGGCGGCCTGGTTGCTCCCGGCGGCGCTGGTGCTGCTGGTGGCCGGGCTGTGGCTGGTGGGGCGAGCCCCGCGGACCGACCGGCTCCGCGCGGCGCTGCTCCTCTGGGGCGCGTGGACCGTCGTGACCGCGCTGGTCTTCAGCTTCGCGCAGGGGATCTTCCACCCGTACTACACGGTGGCGCTGGCGCCGGGGATCGCCGCGCTCGTCGGGATCGGCGGGATGCAACTGTGGCGCGCCCGGGACACCTGGGTCGCTCGTGCGCTGCTCGCCGTCGTCGTCGCCGGGACGGGTGTGTGGGCATACGTGCTGCTCTCCCGCACGCCCGACTTCCTGCCGTGGCTGCGCTGGGTCGTCGTCGCGATCGGTGTGGTTGCGGCGATCGCTCTCCTGGTGAGGGCGACATGGAAGCGCCTGGCGACGGTGACCGCGCTCGCGGCGCTGCTCACCGGCCTCGCGGCGCCGGCCGCCTACGCCTTCGACACCGCGGCCACCCCGCACAACGGCAGCATCCCGACCGCCGGGCCGAGCCAGTCCGGCTTCGGCGGCGGCCGACCGGGAGTCGGCGGACCGGGCAGCGGCGGACCGGGCAGCGGCGGACCGGGCGGCGGCGGACAGCGACCGGGAGCAGGCGACGCACCCGGACAGCCGGGCCGGGGACCGGGCGGCCAGGGACCGGGAGGCCAGGGTCAGGCGATGCGCGGCGGCCCGGAGGGCGCGGCGACCGATCCCACGCTCATCGCGCTCTTGCAGGCCGCCGGCACGAAGTGGTCGGCGGCGACGACCGGCGCGCAGAGCAGCGCGGGCCTCGCCCTCTCCAGCGGGACCACCGTCATGGGCATCGGCGGGTTCAGCGGGTCCGACCCGGCGCCCACACTGGCGCAGTTCCAGACGCTCGTGGCCGCGGGTGAGGTGCACTACTTCATCCAGGGCGGCGGCGGCTTCCAGCGCGGGGGCTCGGCGATCGCCACGTGGGTGCAGCAGAACTTCGCACCGACGACGGTGGGCGGGACGACGGTCTACGACCTGACCCAACCGGTGAACTGACCCCGCGACCTCCGCCCCCTACCCGGGTCCTTGGTAGTGATCTTTCTTCTGGGCCGCCCCCGTGTTCGGGGCGCGCCCGGCTGTGCAGGGCGTATGTTCTCGGGCTGCGGGGCCGGTAGAAGACCAGTTCGACGAGCTTGCGGGCGGCGGCCACGACCCCGATTTGCAGCCGTGCGCTTTCCAGGCAGCAGGGCCTGCGCCACGGGCTCGCGGGGGCCAGACTGGGCTTGTGATCGAACTGGTTGGGCGCCTTATGGGACCGGTGCGGGCCGGGGCCGAGGCAGCGCTGGGGTCGGGGCGGGCGGTCGTGGCTCTCACCCGCTCCGGCGTCGTCCGCCCGGTCCGCCCCGACCGTCTGCTCGGTATGGCCACGAGCCTCGCGCGCTACGGGCTCTCGATCACCACGGGGTACGCGGCGGGGGCAGCCCGTCACCCCGACCGCACCGCGATCGTCGACGACGACGGCTCGGTTACCTTCGCCGAGCTCAACCACCACACCGACGCCGTGGCGAGGGGATTCGCGGCGTCCGGCGTCGGGCCCCGGGTGCGGGTGGGGGTGCTCTGCCGCAACCGCCGCGCCGCGATCGAGGCCCAGGTGGCCGCGGGCAAACTGGGCGCGGACGTCGTGCTGCTCAACACGGGCCTGTCGGCCGGGCAGCTCCGGGAGGTCGCCGAGGAGCTGCGGCTGCACACCGTGGTCGCCGACGAGGAGTTCCGCCCCGCGTTCGAGGCGCTCCCCGACGGCTGCCGGGTGATCACCGACCTCACGGGCCTCGACGGACCCGGGCCGCTCCCCCTTCGCCCACCGGGCGGCCACACGATCGTGCTGACCTCCGGCACCACCGGCCCGCCCAAGGGCGCGCGCCGCCCGCCCATCCATACCCTCGCCCCCGCCGCCGCGATCCTCTCGACGATCCCCCTGCGGGCAGGCGAGCCCGTGCTGATCTCCGCGCCGCTGCTGCACACGTGGGGTCTCGCCGCGCTGCAGCTCGCCGCTCTGCACGGCGCTCCGGTCGTGCTGCGGAGCCGGTTCGACCCGGCCGACTTCCTGCGAACGGTCGAGGAGCACCGCATCGACGCGGTCTTCGCCGTGCCGGTGATGCTGCAGCGGGTACTGGAACTGCCTGCCGAGCAGCTCGACGCGGCCTGGCGGACGCACCGGCCGCGGGTCGTCGCCGTGAGCGGGTCGGCGCTGCCCGCCGGGCTCGCCACAGCGTTCATGGACCGCTTCGGCGACATCCTCTACAACCTCTACGGCTCCACCGAGGTGTCCTGGGTAAGCATCGGCTCTCCCGCCGATCTGCGCGCCGCGCCCGGCACCGCGGGCCGCGCCCCGGTCGGCACGCGCCTCGTCGTGCTGGGCGGGGACGACCGCCCGGTGCCCCCCGGCGTGGAGGGGCGGGTCTTCGTGCGCAACGACATGCCGTTCGAGGGCTATACGCGTGAGGGCGCCGACGTCCCGCGCTTTGGGGACCTGATCGGCACCGGCGACGTCGGGCGGCTCGACGAGAACGGCCTTCTGCACCTCACCGGCCGGGCCGACGACATGATCGTCTCCGGGGGAGAGAACGTGCATCCCGGCCCTGTCGAGGAGCTGATCGCCGCGCGGCCGGAGGTGCGGGAGGCGGCCGTCACGGGCGTGCCGGACGAGCAGTTCGGGCAGCGGCTCGCGGCGTACGTGGTACTGGAGCCCGGGTCCGCGGTCGACGCCGACGACGTCCGCGGCTGGGTGCGTGCCGAGCTGAGCAGGTTCGCCGTGCCCCGTGACGTCGAGTTCGTCGCGGAGCTGCCGCGTAACGCGACCGGGAAGATCGTGCACCGCGACCTGCCAACGACGGGTGACAAGCATCACCCAACGGGGTAAGGAAAGGCTTAGATAAAATGCCCTGATGGACGCGGCGACGACACGGGAAGCCCAGCGCTGCACCGTGCTGTCCCGGGCGCTCGACGAGCCGCTGGCGGGCACCGCTCCCGTCGCGCAGCGGTGGGTGTGTGTGGAGCAGCGCAGCGCGTGGCCGCAGGAGCTCGCCGCCCACCCCGACCCGGCGCTCGCCGCCCTGGCCACCACCCCCGGCTGGCGGCTGCAGCTCATCCGCAGGCCCGGCCGCGGCAGGCACGACGACGGACCGCTGCACGTCTACCTCGCCGACACCGCCCCCGGGCGTTCGCACACCACGCTCCTGACGCTCGACGCGCCGGCCGACCTCGCGCTTCCCGCCCCCGACGAGCCGCTGCCGGGCACGCGGGTGGACGACCCGCTCCTCATGGTGTGCACGCACGGGAGGCGCGACCGCTGCTGCGCCCTCGACGGCCGCGCGCTGGCCACGGCGCTGGTGGCGGCGGGCGAGCCGCACATCTGGGAGAGCAGCCACCTCGGCGGGCACCGGTTCGCCCCCACCGCGCTCGTGCTCCCCACCGGCTACCTGTACGGGCGTCTCGACGTGCCGTCGGCGATCGCGGCGCGCAAGGCCGCCTGCCCGGGTGAGGTGGAGCCGGCGCGCTGCCGCGGCCGGAGCACGTGGTCGCCGAGGGGGCAGGTGGCCGAGCTGGCCGTGCGCGCCGCCACCGGCCTGCGCGACGCCGACGCGCTCAGCGTCACCGACGCCCCCGGCGGCGCCGTGGTCACCGCGCGGGACGGGCGGCGCTGGGCCGTCGACGTCAGCGAGGTGGCGGGCGAGGGTCCCCGGCCGCCGTCCTGCGGCGTGGACGCGGCCCCGTTCTCGGCGCTGCAGGCCACGGCACCGCGCGCGCTCGCCTGACGCGGAAACGCCGCGATAGCGTCGTCATGTGGTGACCGATGCGGCGCGGGCCGTCGAGGCGCTGTTCGCGCCTCCGCCGGAGGTGACCACGCACCCCGCGGTCGCCGCGGCCGCACGGATCGCCGCCGACGTCCTCGCCCCGCACGCGGCGGCCGCCGACGACGCGCGGCAGGGCGTCGACCCCGCGCACCTGGCACTGCTCGCCGGGCACGGCCTGCTGTCGGTGCGCATGCCCGTCGCCGAGGGCGGGTACGGCGCGGGCGAGCGGGTGGACGCGGAGGTCGTCGAGCTGGTCAGCGGGGCGTGCGGGGCGACCTGGTTCATGACGACACAGCACCGCTTCCCGCAGGCGCTCTCCCGCGGCCCGCTCACCGCGCTCGCCCCCGAGGCGATCACCCTAGGGCCGGCGGCGGAGCGCCACCGCGCCGGGCTCGCCTCCGCCCGCACGAGCGCTGGCATCGCGATCGCCCACATCCGCAGGCCCGGGCCACCCGCCGTGCGCGCGGAGCCCCGCCCCGGCGGCTGGACGTTCTCCGGCACGGCCGACTGGTGCACCGGCTGGGGCCTGCTCGACGTCGTGATGATCGCGGGTACGACCCCGGACGACCGCTTCGTGCTCGCCCTGCTCCCGGCAGCCGAGCGGCCCGGGCTCCGCGCGGGCGATCCGCTGCCGCTCGCCGTCATGGCCGGGACGCGCACGGTCGCGCTCGCGATCGACGGCCTCGCGGTCGACGCCGAGGACGTGCTCGCCGTGATCGACGTCCCGGCGTGGCACGCTCACGACGCCGCACGCACCGCGAACGCCACGCCGGCGTCCCTCGGGCTGCTGCGCCGCATGGTCGTGGCCCTCGCAGAGCTGGGTGCGATGCGGGACCGGCCGGAGGCGGTCGACGCCGCCCACACACTCGCGAAGCGGGCCGCCGGCGTGCGCGCAGAGGCGTACGCCCTGCTCACGGAGGTGCCGCTGTTCGAGCGGGTGGCCGAGCGCAGGGAACTGCGGGCCGCGGTCACCGAGTTGGCGGTGCGCACCGCGGGCGCACTGGTGGCGGCCCGCTCCGGCAGCGCGCTCCTGCTCACCAGCCCGGAACAGCGCTGGGCCCGCGAGGCCGCGTTCCACCTCATCCAGGCCCAAACGGCCGAGGTACGAAACGCCCAGCTAGCCGCATTCGCAGATCCGTCGGGCGAACGGAGCAGACTCGCACCATGACCTCCGTAGCGCTGCCGCTCCGGCCACCGGCCCACCAGGTCAGCCCCCGGGCCGTGCGCTGGTGGCAGCTGCGGGCACTCGCGACGCTCGTGCTGCTCGGCGGTCCGCAGGCCGTTGCGCTCGTCGTCCTGAGCGGCCGCGCGCCCGGCTGGCTCACCGCCACGACGATCGCCACGGTGGTGCTCACCCTGGCGTACGGGCTGGTGGTGCCACCGCTGCTCTACCGCATCCACCGCTGGGAGGTCACCCCGGAAGCCGTCTACACGCTGTCTGGCTGGCTGGTGCGGGAGTGGCGGATCGCGCCGATCTCACGGGTGCAGACGGTCGACACCCAGCACGGGCCGATCGAGCAGCTGCTGAAGCTCGCCAGCGTCACGGTCACGACGGCGTCGGCGCGCGGGCCCGTCAAGATCCGCGGGCTCGACCAGGATGCCGCCGCCGAGCTGGCCCGCACCCTGACCGAGACCACCCAGGCGACCCCGGGCGACGCCACGTGACGACCGATGTCGAGGCCTCCACCACCGTCGAGGCGCCGTGGCGGCGGCTGGATCCGCGGATGCTCGTGGTCGGCCCGGCCGCGAGCCTCGTGCGGCTGCTCCCGGTGATCGTCGTGTTCCTGGTGACCGGGCAGGGCGATGTGATGCGGCTGTGGTTCCCGCTCGGCGTCGTCGTGCTGTTCATACTCGGCGGCGTCGTGCGCTGGCGCACGACCCGGTACCGGATCACGGCCGACCGGGTGGAGCTGCACAGCGGGTGGCTGCGCCGCCAGCGCCGCTCGGTGCCGCGGGACCGGATCCGCACGGTCGACCTCACCGCGAAACTCCTGCACCGGGTGTTCGGGCTGAGCGTCGTGCACGTCGGCGCCGCGTCCGGGGGCATGGCCGCCGAGAGCCAGGGGCTCGCCCTCGACGCCGTCAGCAAGTCCGAGGCCGACCGCCTGCGCCACGAACTGCTCGACCGCTCGCGCGCGCCGGTGCCCGACCCGGCGGTCGCGGCGCCCGCCGTCCCGGTGGAGGAGCTCGCCCGGCTGGACTGGTCGTGGCTGCGGTTCGCGCCACTGACGTTCTCCTCGATCGCCGGCGTGGGTGCCATCGGCGCCGCGCTGTTCAACCTGTTCGGAGACCTCGGCGTCGACCCGCGGGACATCGAGGCGGTGGACGACGCCGCGTCCCGGCTCGCCACCGCCCCACTCTGGGTGGGCGTGCTCGTCGTCGGGCTGGTGCTGCTGGTGGTGGCGGTCGTCGGCGCGCTGCTGCTCTTCGCCGAGCGCTGGTACGACTACCGGCTCACGCGCGAGCCGTCCCCCGAGGGCGCGGGTGCGCTGCGCGTCCGCCGGGGGCTTCTGACCCGCCGTTCGCTGTCGGTGGCCGAGCAGCGGATGCGCGGCGCCGAGGTGGTGGAGCCGCTGCTCCTGCGGGCGGGGCGCGGCGCCCAGACGCGGGCGCTGTCGACGGGCCTGTCCCGCGACTCCCAGAGCGGGGCGCTGCTGCCCCCGGCGCCGCGGGCCGAGGCGCACCGGGTGGCAGCGGCGGCGCTGCGTGAGCACCCGGCTGAGATCACTCTCACGACATTGCGCCCGCACCCGCGGGCCGCGTTGCAACGGCGGCTGACGCGCGCGCTGGGCCCGGCGGCCGCGCTCGTTGCCGGCGCGTTCCTGCTCGGGAACGCGGTGGCGCCCCTGTCCTGGCTGGGCCCCGCGAGCCTGGTGCTGCTCCCGGCAGGAGTGCTGGTGGCGCTCGACCGGTTCCGCAACCTCGGCCACCAGCTCACCGCCCGCTACCTGGTGACGCGCCAGGGCTCGATCCGGCGCCGCACGGTCGCGCTGCAGCGCGCGGGGGTGATCGGCTGGACGTTCCGCCAGAGCGTGTTCCAGCGGCGCGCCGGAGTCGTGACCGTGGAGGCGGTCACGGCCGCGGGCACCGGCGGATACAAGGTGCTGGACGTGACCGCACCCGACGGCGTGGCACTGGCCGACTCGGCGGTGCCCGGGCTGCTCACCCCGTTCCTGCGCCCGTGATCAGCGCCCGTGATCAGCGCCTGCGGCGGGTGCCGAACAGGCCGCGGGTGATCTCCCGGCCCAGCGCGGTCGCCGCCGAGCGCAGGAACGACTTCACCACCGGCGAGCCGAGCACCTCGGCCACCACGCTCGGCTCCTCCCGCTCTCGGCGCGGCTCCGGCGCAGGCGGCGTGGCGTCGGCAGGGGCCGGGGCGGGCGGCGGCGCGGCGATCTTGGCCGTCAGCTTCTCGTAGGCCGACTCCCGGTCGACCGTCTCGCCGTACTTCGCGAAGAGCGGGGAGTCCTTCGCCGCGGTCGCGACGGCACCGGGCCCGATCGCGGCCATCAGGGAGCGCGGCGCCCGCATCCGGGCCCACGCGACGGGGGTGGGCGCGCCTCGCTCGGAGAGCACCGTGACGATCGCCTCGCCGGTGCCGAGCGACGTCAGCGCCTCCTCCATGTCGTAGTGATCGGTGTTCGGGTAGGTCCGCACCGTCTTCGCGAGCGCCGCCTGGTCGTCGGGTGTGAACGCCCGGAGCGCGTGCTGCACCCGCGCGCCGAGCTGCGAGAGCACCGCGTTGGGGACGTCGGTGGGCAGCTGCGTGCAGAAGAACACCCCCACGCCCTTGGAGCGGATGAGCTTCACCGTCTGCTCGATGCGCTCCAGGAACGCCTTGGACGCGTCGGTGAACAGCAGATGGGCCTCGTCGAAGAAGAACACGAGCTTGGGTTTGTCGAGGTCACCCGCCTCGGGCAGCTCCTCGAACAGCTCGGCGAGCAGCCACATGAGGAACGTCGAGTACAGCCGCGGGTTGGCGGCCTGGTCGGCCAGCTCCAGCAGCGTGACGACGCCCTTCCCGTCCACCGTGCGCATGAGGTCGGCGGGTTCGAACTCGGGCTCACCGAAGAAGTCGTCGCCGCCCTGGGCCTCGAGGTTCACCAGCGCCCGCAGGATCACGCCCGCGGTCGCGGGCGAGACGCCGCCGATCCCCTTGAGGTCGGCCTTCCCCTCGCCGGACGTCAGGTGCTGGATCACCGCCCGCAGGTCCTTCGTGTCCAGCAACGGCAGCCCGCGCTGGTCGGCCCAGTGGAAGATCAGCCCGAGCGTCGACGCCTGGGTGTCGTTGAGATCAAGCACCTTGCTGAGCAGGATCGGGCCGAACTGGGTGAGCGTCGCCCGGATCGGCACGGCCGAGCTGCCCCCGCCCAGCGACAGGAACTCGACAGGGAAGGCCGTCGGCGCCCAGTCGTCGCCGGTGTCCTTCGCCCGCGCCTCGATCTTCGGGCCCGGCTCACCCGGCCGTGACATCCCGGAGAGGTCGCCCTTGACGTCAGCCAGCAGCACGGGCACCCCGGCCGCCGAGAGCTGCTCGGCGAGCCCCTGCAAGGTCTTCGTCTTGCCGGTGCCCGTCGCCCCGGCGACCAGCCCGTGCCGGTTGAGCGTCGCGAACGGGATGCGGACCCGCGCAGCCGGGTCCACCGTGCCGTCGACGAGCACGCTGCCCAGCTCGAGAGCGGAACCGTCCGTGGCGTACCCGGCGGCGATCTGCTGCGCTGCGCTCTGGTCCACCCCGCGGAGGCTAGTGTCCCGCGCCGCAGGTCCACCACATATCTCGACGGCCCAGCTCCCCGCTGGGCGCACCGGCGCACGGCCCGAGTACGCCCGGTACGAGGACCGCGCCCCGGCACACCCAGCGGAAACCTGGATCCGCCGATATACGCACCGGACTTCCGGCGCGGGACACTTGAGCATCTCCCCCCGAAACCGCCTGCTCCGCCGCCTCGGCGACCGCTGGACCGGGCCCGGGATTAGTGTGTCTGGGTGACCGACCGCCTCGTCTGGATCGACTGTGAGATGACAGGGCTCGATCTCGGGCGCGACGCGCTGATCGAGATCGCGGTGCTGGTGACCGACGGCGACCTCAACGTGCTCGGCGAGGGTGTCGACGTCGTCATCCACGCCGACGAGGGCGCGCTGGCCGGGATGCCCGACGTCGTCCGCGAGATGCATGCGCACTCCGGCCTCACCGAGGCCGTCCGGGCCTCGACGGTCACCGTGGCCGAGGCGGAGCGGCTCGTGCTCGACTACGTGCGCAAGTACGTGCCGGAACCGCGCACGGTCCCGCTCGCCGGCAACTCGATCGCCACCGACCGCGGGTTCCTCTCCCGCGACATGCCCGAGCTCGACGCCCACCTGCACTACCGCATGGTCGACGTCAGCTCGGTGAAGGAGCTGTGCCGGCGCTGGTTTCCCCGGGTGTTCTACGCGAAGCCGGAGAAGGGTCTCGCGCACCGGGCGCTCGCCGACATCGAGGAGTCGATCCGCGAGCTGGACTACTACCGCCGCACGCTCTTCGTGGCGCCCCCGGGACCGTCGTCGGAGGCCGCGCAGGCCGTGGCCGCCCAGGTGGCGACAACCCGCTTCGATCCCCCCGAACCGCCACGCTAAGCTTGACTTGTCACCGGCCGAGGCCGGTTACATGGTGGGTGTAGCTCAGCTGGTAGAGCACCTGGTTGTGGTCCAGGAAGTCGCGGGTTCAAGTCCCGTCACTCACCCCATGGGAGGGTGCTGAACGACTACGGCCGGAGTCGTTCAGGGTGCTCCCGGGCCGCGGCACCCCGCCGCGCGGCCGCCCTGAAGCGCTGTGTTAGCGTTTCAAGGCGCCCGGCGGTGGGGCGCAACGGCAGGCGCCGCTAGCTCAACTGGCAGAGCAGCTGGCTCTTAACCAGCGGGTTCGGGGTTCGAGTCCCTGGCGGCGCACCATCCTTTGCAGGTCAGGGGGCTTGTCCCCCTGACCTGCATTGCTCTGAGCAAGATCGAACCTGTCGGAAGCCCGACGGAAACGCTTCCCGGAGCTGCCGCACCGTGGCTCGTCCTCCCCTCTCCCTCGGCCACCACGGGGTCCATCAAGGTCACCCGCGAGGATGATTCGCGCGGTCTCACGGCCGAGGAGCGCCGCCGGCTTCTCGCGTACGTCGACACGGACCAGGGTCGCCAACGCGGCCGACCTTGCTCGATCGTCAACCGGGCCGGCGGCGACGCCGAAGGCGCGGATCGTGTGCGGGGCGTCCACCCGAGAGAATTAGTTCAAGAATCTTGTTCCAGATGTTCACTCCGCCGACCGGGCCCCGGCCCAGACCGCCGCAGCACTGCCATCGACCTCGGCATGCAGGCATGCCTACCTACAGGCGCATCGCGGCTGTGCTCCGCGCCGACCGATGACCCAATTCACGTGCCGCGAAATCAGCCCGCCAGACTGAGCGAATGGATCGCCAAATGATCCGCTCTCGTCCCAGCATTTGGTCCGTTCGGTGACCCCAAGGTCCTCGTCGAACTAGCGGTACGCGCGGAGGCCGCCGGGTGGGACGGTGTGTTCCTGTGGGATCACGTGGTCAGCGACGCGCCGCCGATCGCCGATCCCTGGATCGCGCTGGCCGCCATCGCGCACGCCACCGAGAACCTGCTGCTCGGCCCGACCGTCACTCCCCTGACCCGGCGCCGGCCCTGGATGGTCGCCCGGCACGCGTCCACCATCAGCAGGCTCTCTGACGGACGGCTCATTGTCGGCACCGGTCTGGGCTCCGATGAGTCCGGTGATTTCAGCAGTTTCGGGGAGACTACGGATCGGGCGACGCGCTCGGCGATGCTCGCCGAGGGACTGAAGGTGATGCGGGCAATGTGGACAGGCGAGGCCATCCAACACACCGGCTCGCACTATCAGGTGCGCCTGCCGGCCACCGAGGCGGAACCGCACCGCATCCCGGTCTGGATGGCCAGCTCCACCAACCACCCCAACGTGCTCACCCGCGCCATCGGCTGCGACGGGATCTTTCCCAACCCGGACGACCACGAACTGACTCCGGACGAGATCGCCGGCCTCCGCCACGCGCTGGACCGCGCCGGCCTGCCGGCCGACCGGCCGTTCGACGTCGCCGTGCGCGGCAACGCGAGCCCCGCATGGCAGGAAGAAAAGAACGTGGATCTTGAGGGACTCGCCCAGGCCGGCATGACCTGGTGGCTTGAGTCGCTGATCCACTTCGACCCGTTGGACCTGTCGATGGCAGTCGTCGACGCCGGTCCGCCTCGCGTGTGACGCCTCCAACGGCTGTAGCGCGTCTCAACGCCGGTGTAGCTCGGACGCTTCAGCGGCTGCCGATTCCTTTCTGCGGTGGCCGAGGTCTACATCGTCGACGGTGCGGCCCGCCGAAGAGACCGGCCGCGATGAGGCAAGCCGAGAAAAGAGCGCTGATTGCCGTGAGCATTCCCGCCACCATGCGCGCCCTGCAGCAGACCTCGCTGAAGGGTCCGCAGGACATACGTTTGATCACCGACGCGCCGGTGCCGAGCCCTGGCCAGGGCGAGGTCCTGATCCGGGTCACCGCCGCCGGTGTCAACTTCGCCGACATCTCGAAGGCCTACGGCACGTTCCTGGGCGGCCCGCAGCCACCGTATCTGGCGGGTTTCGAGGCCGCCGGCGAGGTCGTAGCGGTGGGCGAGGCGGTGACCGGTCCACGACCGGGGACTCGCGTCATCGGCGTCGGATACGGGGCTTTCGCCGAGTACATGGTCCTGACCGCGGCCGCGGCGATACCGGTGCCGGCTGGCTGGACAGCCGAGCAGGCGCTGGGCCTGGTCGTGAACTGGCCCACCGCACTTGCCGCGCTCAAGCCCCTGGGCCACATCGCCACCGGGGAGACCGTGCTGGTCCACGCCGCCGCAGGCGCGACCGGCCAGGCCGCGGTGACCATGGCCAAGCACTACGGCGCGACGGTCATCGCCACCGCCTCGCCGAGTAAGCACGAGACAGTGCTGGCACTCGGTGCCGACCACGTCCTGGACTCCCTCGATGGCGACCTCGCCGCCGAGGTGCTGCGGCTGACCGGTGGTGCCGGCGCCGATCTGGTGCTGGAGTCGGCGGGTGGTGCCACCTTCAACGCCGGCCTGGCCGCGGCCAAGCCGGTCACGGGCCGGGTCGTCGTCTACGGCGTGGCAGGCGGTAAAGCCGCGATCACCAACTGGGAGTTGGTGTACAAGCACCAGGTCCACATCATCGGCCTCAACATCGGCGTGCTGATCCAGGCCGCACCCCAGATCTTCGGCGAGCTCATGGGTGAGCTGTCCGCCCTCATCGCCGCCGGTGTCCTCACGCCCGCTCGCCCCACCGCCTACGACTTGGCCGACGGCCCGAAGGCCCTCGCGGAACTGGAAGCCAGGGCGACCGTCGGCAAACTGGCCCTGCGGCCCTGACCACCCGGCCACCGCCCGGACGCCCGCTGACCTGGGTTTCGATTCCTTCGCAACGGCGTCCCGGTCGTAATGGGCGACGGTCCCGACCGGCGGGACCGTTCCGGACAAGGAGCAGCGCATGGCAAGCAAGCAATCCGCGGCGGTAGTGGAACTGTACTGGCGATGGTTGACGGTTCCGGCGGACCACGAGCGGACGCCGCGAGACAACCGCCTGTCGATGGACGACTGGGATGCCAAAGCGCGTCTGGCTGACTGGCCCCGGCCTAAGCTCGCGGCATGACGGCGCCCTTGCGGGAGGCGGCGAACCAGGACCGGTTCGCTGCCGAGACCGAGCGGTTCCGCCGGGAGCTGTTGGCGCACTGTTACCGCATGGTCGGCTCGGCGCATGACGCCGAGGACCTGGTGCAGGAAACGTACCTTCGGGCATGGCGTTCTTACGCCGGCTTCGAGGGCCGTGCGTCGATTCGGTCCTGGCTCTACAAGATCGCTACCAACGTGTGCCTGACTGCGTTGGAGCCGCGCCGGATCCGCGTGCTGCCCTCGGGCCTGACAGGTCCTTACGACGGACCCGATCGCCCGCCGAGTCACGTTGCGCCGGGCGAGGTCTCGTGGCTGGAACCGTTGCCGGACCGATGGACCGCCCCGGCTGCCGACGATCCGGCCGCGGCGGTGGTCGCGCGCGAGTCGCTACGGCTGGCGCTCATCGCGAGCCTGCAGCACCTGCCCGCCCGCCAGCGCGCGATCCTCATCCTGCGCGAGGTGCTGGCGTTCTCCGCGGCCGAAACCGCACAGATCCTCGACACCACTACGGCGGCGGTGAAGAGCGGTCTGCAGCGCGCCCGGGCCCGGCTGGACGAACTGGAGCCAGAGCCCGAGGAATTGCTCGAACCGACCGACCAGCGGGCGCGTGCGCTGCTTGACGGCTACATCGCAGCCTTCGAGCGCTCCGACGCCGGACTGCTGGAACAAGTGCTGCGCACGGACGCCACGCTGGAGGCGACGCCATTCCGCGAATGGCAGGCGGGCCGGGTGAAGTGCATCCACATGCTCGACGCGTACGTGCTGGGCGCGCCGGGCGACTGGCAGATGATCGCTACTACAGCCAACGGCCAGCCCGCCGCCGTCGTGTACCACCGGGACACGGACGGCGCGCTCCGGGCACACGGCATCGTGGTGCTGGCCCCAACCGCCACCGGTGTCTCCCGCGTGATCGAGTTCCACGATCCGGCGCTGGTCGTCATGTTCGGCTTCCCGGACGTGCTCGCGGACTGATCCCGACCGCGCGCGTAATAGGCACGCCGAGTCGGCGCATGCTTGACGGCAAGCTGACACGCCGAACGGCCCTCGGACGGTCAGCGGCGTTTCGTGATGCGCCGGAGTAGGTCGAGGAAGAAGAATGGCACCTCCGATTCGAGGCAGGCATCCACCTTGCTCACCACGACCAGCGGGACGCCGGAGCCCAGGCTCGCGCGCCCGAGCGCGGGCGGCCTCGGCTTGGAGTAACCCAGAGCAGTGGGCCGGACATGACCTCGCCGCTCCGAGCGCAGCAAACCCGTCTCGGCAACGGCTTGATGCAACAGCAACGGAACCCCGGTGGAGAGAGGCCTGTGGAAGGACTGCTCCCGCTACCGGGGCCCCGTTGCCCGCCCGGACGCGACCGAAGATCACGAAGTCGGTGGGTCGAGCCTCAGTCCCGAGCGACCCGGATATCGATCGTGAAACGTCGATCGGCGGAGGCCGGGAGCAGCGACACCCCCGCTCAGACCGCCTCTGCGACCGACTGGGCGTTGGGCTCGGTGATGGGCCGGGGCTGCGATCGTCCCGGCTGGCGCAGGAACAGCGCCAGCACCGCCGACGCCAGACCGATCGAGCCGGCCAGCACGAACGCGCCCTGGTAGCCCCAAGCGCCGACCACGACCGCGCCCATCCCCGATCCGAGCAGACCGGACACCAGCTTCGAGCTGTAGACGATGCCGTAGTTCGACGCGTTGTTGTTCTCGCCGAAGTAGTCGGCGGTCATCGTGGCGAACAGCGGGAAGATCGCCCCACCGCCGAATCCTGAGATCATCGAGCACAGCAGGAAGAACGGCATGTTGTGCATGGAACCGGAGATGAGCACTCCGAACTGGGCGGAGCCCAGCACGATGCACACGATGATCAGCGTGTTCCGCCGCCCGTACCGGTCCGAGATCCAGCCGATCACGCCTCGACCGGTACCGTTGACGATGGCCTTGAGTGACATCGCCGTAGCCACGATGCCGCCCGCGAAGCCCATCTCGTTGCCGAAGGGCACCTGGAATGCGATGCCGAAGATGTTGATCCCGGCCGTGCAGAGCAGGCAGAACCACATCATCCACAGCACCGGCGTGCGAGCTGCCTCGCGCGGCGTGTACTGGCGCACCGCCGGCGGGTTCTTCTTCAGCGCCCGCTGGATCCGCGGGTCATCCGATGCCTTGAGGGGATCGACCCCGGCTGGCCACCAGTTCTTGGGCGGATCCTTGAAGAACCAGCCGGAGATCCCGACCGCAAGACAGCACACCACTGCGACGAGGACCAGGACGCCCTGGAAGTTGCTCAGATCCATGTACGAGTTGAAGAGGAAGATGAAGGGCACCGAGCCATAGGCGAAACCGCCGTTCACCAGGCCCGTCTTCCCGCCCTTGCGCTCCGGATACCACTTGCCGACCATGTTGACGGACGTCGCATATACCAAACCGGCGCCGATGCCGCTACAGACGCCGAAGCCGAGGTACGCCACGATCACATTCGGCGCGAAAGCGAGCGAGAGGTAGCCGAGGAAGGTGCCCAGCGCGCCCAGCATCATGGCGTGCCGTGCTGGGAGTCGCCCGCTCTCCCGAAGCTGTCCGGCCGGGAAGGCGACTGCCGCCTGGAAGAAGATCCAGACGCCCATCAGCCAGAAGATATGGCCGCTGTTCCACAGATGGGCCTCGGACAAGGTGTCCTCGGCAGAGGTGAAGGCGTACTCCGCGGAGCTGATGCCCATCATCGCGATCCATGGAAAGAGCACCATGGTCCAGCGTGGCCGCCCCAAGATGTCCCGGTCCGTCTCACCGATCCGGTACATCCGACCATTGGGGTCCGTCACCTCCTTGACGGAGGTGGAGCTACCTACTTCTGACGTTGTCATGTCGAACTCCTTCGTTCTAAAGAACTCGGCCAGCGCCCCCGTCCGGTCCATCTTGGGGGCTCGCGCAGTGCGCACTAATTCATCACATGTGTTTCATTCGGGGGTGAGTGGCGAGGCCACGATGGAAGTGTCAGGGCAGCCGGTCCCAGCGTCGGAACCCTTGCCGCGGCAAGACGTGTACTACGTCGGCTGCATACAGTATGTGATGAATACGCGATACCTGGCGGCCTGTCCAGACTTGTACCGTCCTGTTGTGCTCTTCGACACAGTCAGCGTTCCGTCGTTCTTAACATTTGTCCGATTGTTCTCAATATTTTGTCGGTTCTCTCAATATCTGTCCGGTTTGCTCTGTTTGTTAGATCGCCGACGATATGCGTATTCCCGAGTGTGCGGACGGCCGAGGGCCGGCGGCGCATTCCGGGTGACGCCGCGGCAGCGAACCGTCGCCTGCGTCGAGTCAGACGGCTGCCTACTTCGGCATCTCCGGGTTGCGGGACGCGGTATCGGCTGCGACCGGGGCAGCCGGTGGCGTGCGATGTCGCCGAGTGCGCGGCACGGCCCCGGGCGCCGCGGTGGGCTGCGGGATGTTCGGTGCCGAGGCGTGGTGGCGGCCGGTGCCGGCCCCGGCCCTGCTCGGCGTGGCGTTCGCGGTCCTGGCGGCGCCCGCGGTGTGGTGGCAGGTGGCGGTGGGCAGCGACGCGGACGACCCTGCGGCGACGCACGCGCCCGGGGTGGCCGGCCTGCTGATCGCCGGGATCTACATGTGCGCCCTGCTGATCCTGCTCTGCACGCCGCTGCGGGCCGGTGCTGGTCGCCGCGTTCGCGCCGCTGGGACGGATGGCGCTGACCAACTACCTGGGCGCCACCGTCGCAGTCCTGCTAGTGGTGGCGGTCCTCGGCCATCCGGAGCGGTGGTCACGACGGTCGTGCTCACCATCGTCGGGGTCGTCCTCGCCGCCCAGTGGACGTTCTCCACCCTGTGGCTGCGCCGCCACGTGCAGGGCTCGCTGGAGTGGCTCTGGCGCTGGGCCACCTGGGCCCGCCGCCCACCGCTGCGCCGCTGACCGACCGAGAAATCGCGTCACGCGACGCCTCCGCGGCGAGCGGGGGGTTCATGCCTCTCCGCCGGGCCAGGCGACAGAACCCTTCCGCTGCCTACTTCGGCATCTCTCGGCCGCGGGGACGTGGTCGCGGCTCCGGTATGGGCAACCGGTGACGCGCTGACGTTGGAGGCTGCGGGGTGTTGTATGCCGTGGCGTGGTGGCGGCCGGCCGACCGGGCCCCGGCATCTTGGCTTGCTGGGCTCACGGCGGGAAGCCTGCTGGTGGTCGGAGTCGGGTCGGGACCTGACGCGCCGCCCCTGCGGGGTCGCGGGGAAGGAGGCGGATCGGCCCGGCCGAGGGTTTTGACGGGCCGGACCGGGAGGACCTTGGCAAACCGTGTCGTCGCCAACACGCTGTCCGGGGCGGCCCCATACGGCCGGACGGCAGGAACCCTGATGGTGGGCAGGTTCGCCGGGGAGCCGAGCGGCGCACGGCGCGGCGGCGTGATCGCGGCGGTCGCGGCCGCGTCTTGCCCCGAGTGGTCGGGGTGGTGCAGGTGGTAGAGCCGCGTGTAGCCAGGGTGCCAGCCGAGGAGTTGCTGGTGGGTGCCTGCGCCGGTGATCACGCCTTCGTCGAGGAACAGGATCTGGTCGGCGTCGGTGACGGTGAGCAGGTTGTGCGAGATGATGATCGTTGTTCGGCCGCTCATCAGCCTGCGCATCGGCTCGAGGACCCGCTGCGTCGACTCGGCGTCCAGACCGGTGGTCGGTTCGTCGAGCAGCAGCACCGGGGAGTTGCGGATCATTGCTCGGGCGATGGCGAGGCGTTGGCGTTGGCCGCCCGAGAGCATTCGGCCGCGTTGCCCGATCCGGGTGTCGTAGCCCTCGGGCAGCGCGGTAATGAACTCGTGCGCGTCCGCGGCGATCGCGGCTTCGGTGATGTCCTGCTCGGTGGCGTCCGGTTTGCCGTAGCGGATGTTGTCCGCGACGGTGCCATCGAACACAAGGGTTTCCTGCAAGACCGCGGTGACGTTGCGCCGCACATCGCTCAGCGACAGGTCGCGCAGGTCGCGCCCATCCAGGGTGATCCGGCCGTTAGCAGGATCGTAGAATCGCAGTATCAGCTTGGTCAGCGTGGTCTTGCCCGCGCCGCTCGAGCCGACGATCGCCACCTTGGCACCGGGCGGGACCCGGTAGCTGATCCCCCGCAGCACCGTCTTGCCGGTTCCCTCGTAGCTGAACTCGACGTCGTGGAAACGGAGGTCTCCGGCGGCGCGCGTCAACGCGCGGGGGTTCTCGGGCTGAACGACGCCGGGCTGCTCGTCGAAGACCTCGATGATTCGCTCGGCGCTAGCGCTCGCGGAGTAGATCGAGTTCCACAGATTGCCGAAGCCGCTGATCGGCCCGTACAGCTGGGTCAGGTAGGCAACGAAGACCAACAGCCCACCGAGGGTGATCCTGTTGTTGGCCAGTTCCCACACCGCGATGCCCACGACCAGCAACACACCGATTGTCTCGAGCAGGCTGCTGAACGGGGAGAACAGCGCTTCGAGCCTGGTGGCGGTCATTTGGGCCCGAAAGCTGCCCAGGTTCTCCTCGCGGAACCGGTGCACCTCATGGTCTTGACGGTCGTAGGCCTGGACCAGCGCGACGTTGCCCAAGGTCTCCTCGGCGACCGCGCTGATCGAACCCGAACGGCGCCGCCGTTCCCGGGAGGCGTCCTTGATGCGCCGGGAGAACACCCGCGCCAGCAGCAGGAAACCCGGCGCGGCGACGAACGCGGCCAACGCCAGCTGCCAGTTCAGATAGAACATGGCGATGGTGAAGAAGCCGATCTGTACCGCGTAGGTCAGACCCACGTTCACGCCGGTCAGGACCAGCGACTCGATCGAACCGACGTCACCGGTGAGGCGCGACATGAGGTCCCCGAGCTGGTTGTTCTCGAAGTACCCCGGAGACAACCGCTGCATGTGCGCGAAGAGCCGAACCCGTAGATTCAGCACAAATCGCTCGCCCACCCACGCCGACATGTACTGGTCGGTGAAGTTCACCAGCCCCTCGAGCAGGGTGATCCCCAGGTACGCGGCGGCCACCAGGGGGAACAGCCGGTAATCGTGCGGGGTCAACACGTCGTCGACAAGGATCTTGAACAGCCAGATGCTGACCGTCGCCAGGGCCGGCCCGACCGCGGCCAACAGCAGGCTCAGCCCCATGCGCCCCCGGAACGGGCGGGTCTCGGGCCAGAACCGGCGGAAGATGGTCCGAACCTTGAGCCGGGGGGTTGGCTCGACCAGCG
The DNA here is from genome assembly GCF_039526725.1 of Pseudonocardia aurantiaca. Classification (NCBI taxonomy): domain Bacteria; kingdom Bacillati; phylum Actinomycetota; class Actinomycetes; order Pseudonocardiales; family Pseudonocardiaceae; genus Pseudonocardia; species Pseudonocardia aurantiaca. Next base: position 440,854 of record NZ_BAAAJG010000027.1, on the reverse strand, counting down.
ACGTTGCACCCCCGTCAGCATCCCGGTCCGCGGGCTCGGTCTCGGACACCGCGCCAGCAGACGTGGCATCGGCCGACATAGCGGTCATAGAGAAACCTCCGGCACGACGGCCCCACCCGCGCGCGTGGCGGGTGGGGCCGTCGTGCAGTCAAGAAAGCTCAGCCGCAGCCGCAGCTCGACTTCTTCTTGTCCGAGTCGCTGCTGGTGCGCTTGTGGTTCCACCTCACCGGACGGGTGTCCTTATCGTCGTCCGTGTCGCGCGCCGGCTTCGGTGCTTCCTTGCAAGCCTTCTGCGGGGTCAAGCTGAACTTACCCATGTTGTCCCTTTCCTTACGTTTCGCACCTCGGGGAGCGAGGTCCGATCCGCAACTCACAGCCACGTGCGAGTCACCGGAACGAAGTTGCCACGGCTGTCTATGGAAATCCTGTGCGGCAAATAAGAGTTTGCGTTACCTGGCGAATCATGCCTAGATGCACGGAACCCCAGAAACGGACACGACAGTTCATCCCCGACTTCAGGAACGCAAGTCTGCAGTTGCGCTTCACAGCACGCAGACCGCAAGCTGCTCAACCAGCAGGCAACCTCATCGGGCGGTACCGAATGGAGCAATCATGCGCAGATTCATCCTGTTTTGAAATCCACGTACGCCCCCGCCGAATCCGAGTGACCGGGCGCCTCCGGGCCGAAGCGCGTCGAGCACCCACTCCCCGTCGATGAGGGCCCGCACCTCGCCGGCGCCGGCGCGCACCCGGGCCGTCGCCTCGAACAGCAGCCTCATCGCCCGCGCTCCTGCACGCGGGTGTTCTGGAACGCGGCGATCCGCCAGCCCTCGGCGGTGTCGGCGAGCACCAGGGACACCACCGACTCCCGCTCCGGCGCCAGATCGGTCGCGCCCTCGGGCCGGACCCCGCCGGCGACGAGTGCGACCGCTACGTCAGGCCGGAGAAAACGGACCTCGGCGGGCGGGCTCGAGTTCGCCCCGCCCAGACGCGAGTTCCGCAACGGGCCTTCGAAGAGCCAGCGGTGGACGTTCTCGATCGCCTCCGCGCCGCGCAGGGACGGTGCCGTCGAAGACGACGTAGATGGCGTCGCGGGTGAACAGGGCGGCGTACGCGGAGGCGTCGCCGGCGTCCCAGGCGGTGGCGAGGTCCGCGAGGACGGTGTCGATCGGGGTTCGGTCGGTGGATACGGACATGGTTGTTCCTCCCGTGCGATGAGCAGGACGCGAACGGACCCCACGGTTAGGCTCGTGCACGCAGTTCCGAGCTGTGGACGTGCGCGGAGTCCGTCGCCGAAGCGGTTCCGGTCCGGGCGGGGACGTGGCCGCGTCGCCGCCCGGACCGCTGCGGGTCACGTCATCGGGGGCACCCCCGGCAGGTCGCGGACGTCGTCAGGCCACGTGAGCCGTCCGGCGCCGATGTCGGCGACGAGCCCGGCACCCACTCGCACTCGGCGCTCAACCGGGCGATTTCGAACTCCAGCTCCACGAGCAGCAGCCACGGCACCTCCCGCGCCGCTGCGGCGAGTGCGGCACCGGCCTCCTCGGCGCGGCGGGCCAACTCGTCGCGGCGGGCGTCGAGAGCCGCGCGGGCCTGCGGCACCGGAAGGCAGCCGTTGCACTAATTGGTCAAGGGCAACCCGCACCGGGCAACCACGGTCCGCGCCGCTACGGTCTGCGAATGGTTGCCGAGCAGGAGTCCCGCCGCATCGGCCGGTACGTGCGGATGGAAGCGCTGCCGGGCCGGGGCACCGCTCTCGCCGACACCCTGCTGCGGGTCGCCGAGAACATGGCCAAGTCGCCTGCCTGCGAGATGTACCTGATCAACCGCTCCGTGGACGAGGCCGACGTCGTCTGGATCACCGAGATGTGGTCGGACGAGGCCGCGTCGATAGCGGCGCTGGGCGGCGAGCTCGGCCAGATCGGCATCGAGGACGTGATGGACCTGCTCGCCGCCCCGCCCGACCTGATCGAGCTCCTCCCGGTGGGCGGCACCGGGATGCCGCGCGGCTAGCTGCGCGCGGCTCGTGTCCCGCGCCGGAAGTCCGGTGCGTATATCGGCGGATCCAGGTTTCCGCTGGGTGTGCCGGGGCGCGGTCCTCGTACCGGGCGTACTCGGGCCGTGCGCCGGTGCGCCCAGCGGGGAGCTGGGTCGTCGAGATATGTGGTGGACTTGCGGCGCGGGGCACTAGCTGCGCTCCTGCTCCGTCGTCTGCTTCCGGGCCCGCAGTGAGCCGGCGTGGGCCTTCGCCGTCGGGTCGTGGCGGGTCTTGACGAGGCTCGCGACCGTCACGACAACGAGGATCGCCACGATCACGACGAGGCTCACCGGCGTGGAGATCTCGGGGACGCCCGGGCTGATGTCGACGTGCGCCCAGTGCAGGATCAGCTTGAGCCCGATGAACCCGAGGATCACCGACAGCCCGGTGGAGAGGTACACCAGCCGGTCCAGCAGGCCCTTGACCAGGAAGAACAGCGCCCGCAGGCCGAGCAGCGCGAACGCGTTGGCCACGAACACGATGTAGGCCTCGGACGTCACGCCGAACACCGCGGGGATCGAGTCGAGCGCGAAGAGCAGGTCGATGCTCCCGATCGCGATCAGCACGACGAACAGCGGCGTGACCATGCGCCTGCCGTCCACACGCGTGACGATCCGCCCGCCGACGTAGTCCTCGGTGATCGGGAGGAGGCGGCGCGCGCTGCGGACGACGGCGTTGTCCTCGACGTCCGGGTCCTCGTCGCGGTGCCGGAACATCTGCACGGCCGTGTAGATCAGCAGCAGGCCGAAGATCAGGAACATGAACGAGAACAGCGACAGCAGCGTGGCACCGAGCGCGATGAAGATCCCTCGCATCACGAGCGCCAGCACGATGCCGAACGTCAGCACCTTGTGCTGGTGCTCCTCGGGTACCGCGAACGTCGTCATGATGATCACGAAGACGAAGAGGTTGTCGACCGACAAGCTCTTCTCGACGATGTAGCCGGCGAAGTACTGCGTGCCGAAATCCCAGCCGTAGTTCATGGCGAACCACAGGCCGAACAGCACGGCCACCGCGATGTAGAAGATCGACCAGGCCGAGGCCTCCCGGAAGCCCACCCGGTGCGGCCGCACCGCCGCGAGCAGGAGATCGATCGCGAGCAGCGCGACGACCAGCCCGATCGTCAACGCCCACGTGAGCCCGCTGATCTCCAGCATGTCCACCTCCGCACATCGGGATCCCGCCCAGGATCCATTACCTACGCTTTACCCTACGGCTCCGTCCCTTGATCGGTTCCGTGCCGTATCCCACTTCGGGGGTCTACCCCGGCCCCAAACGGGTAGTCCCGGGCCGTCACCGCCAGGTGACACGAACGCAGGAGGAGCCATGGCACTCGACGACGACGACATGACCACCACGCCTGGCAGCGGGGCCTCGGACGGCGGCGCCGACGGCGGCGCCGACTCCGGAGCGGCGGGTCCGGCGGACGCAGGCGCGGGCGGCACGCCGGGCGCGAAGGACGGCGGGGCTGACGGAGGTGCCGACGGAGGTGCCGACGGGGGCGCCGACGGGGGTGCGGACGCCGGCGCAGACGGGGGCGCCGCCGACTCCGGGGCCAGGGGCCCGGCCGACGCCGGCGCGGGCGGGCGGCCGGGTGTGCACGACGGCGGAGCCGACGGAGGCGCGGACAGCGGTGCCGGCTGAGCGCACCGCCGCTGCATTGGGCTCCACCACCGCTCTCGCCCGGGCCATCGGCGCCGCGGCCGACGGGTTCGCCGACCTGCACTGGGGCCGGGAACCGCTGCTCGTCCGCGGCGCCGACCCGGGCGGTTTCCGCGACCTGCTCGACCTCGACGGCGTTGACGAGCTGCTCTCGCGCCGAGGGCTGCGCACCCCGTTCGTGCGGCTCGCGCGGAACGGGGCGGTGGTGGACTCGGCGTCGTTCACCGGACCGGGCGGGGTAGGCGCGGAGATCGCCGACCAGGTGCGCGACGACCGGGTCGCCGCCCTCTTCGCCGACGGCACCACAGTGGTGCTGCAGGCCCTGCACCGCACGTGGCCTCCGGTGATCGACTTCTGCACGCTCCTCGCCGCCGAGCTGGGGCACCCGGTGCAGGCCAACGCCTACGTCACCCCGCCGTCGTCGCGCGGGTTCTCCGCGCATTACGACGTGCACGACGTGTTCGTGCTGCAGCTCGCCGGCCGCAAGCACTGGACCGTGCACGCACCCGTGCACCCCGACCCGCTCCGCACCCAGCCGTGGAACGACCACGCCGGAGCCGTCGCCGCCCGCGCCCGCGACGACGAACCCGCCGTCGACACCGTGCTGGAGCCGGGGGACGTCATGTACCTCCCCCGCGGCTGGCTGCACGCCGCCACGGCGCTGGGCGAGGTGTCGGCGCACCTAACGGTCGGGGTGCACGTCGTGACCAGGTTCGCGCTGGTGGAGGCGCTCACCGCGCTCGTGGCCGGGGACGAGGAGCTGCGCACGTCTCTCCCGCTGGGCGTCGACGTGGCCGACCCCGATCAGCTCGCCCCGCACCTCGACGCAGTCCGCGCGGCGCTCGCAGCCGCGCTCGAGCGGGTGAGCGCCGAGGACGTCGCCCGTCGCGTCCGCGGCCGGGTCTGGTCGGGCACCCGTCCCGAGCCGGTGGGGCCGGTGGCCGCGGCGGCGTTCGCCGACGGCCTCGCCGCGGGCGACACCGTGCGCCGCCGCACCGGCCTGCGGCACCGGTCCGCCGAGCGCGACGGGCAGCTGGTGGTCGACCTCCCCGACCGGAGCATCACGCTCCCCGCCGCGACCGGTGAGGCGCTCCGCACGCTGCTCAGCGGAACCCCATGCGCCGTGGGTAGCCTCCCCGGCATGGACGAGGCCGACCAGCTCGTGCTGGTGCGCCGCTTGCTGCGGGAGGGTGTGCTGGTGCCGGCCGCGAGCTCGTGACGGCCCCGCCCACCTGGCCCCGCTGCTCGTTCGTCGCCGAGGCGGCGGGCGATCCCCTGGAAGGCACGGCACCCCCCGCCGACCGCTGGTTTGCGGTCGAGCACCCGGGGCCCTGGGGCCGGGTGCCGCTGACCCAGTCCGGAATCGACCGCGCTGCCGTCGCGGCGCTCGGGACGTGGGCGTCCGCCGCGAACGGGCGGGTCGTGCTGGTGCGCAGGCCCGGCCGGGCGGACGCGAGCGGGACGCGGCGCTGGTTCCGCGTCGACTCCCGCCCCGGCCACGAGTCGGTCAGCACCGGCACGTTCGCGGACGAGTCTGAGCTGGTCACGGCCGTCCACGCGCCGGGAGAGCCGTACGGCGGGCCACTGTTCCTCGTCTGCACACACGGCGGCCACGACACCTGCTGCGCGGTCCGCGGCCGCCCGGTCGCCGCCGCGCTGGCCGGCGCGGACCCGGCGGCCACGTGGGAGACGAGCCACGTCGGCGGCTGCCGGTTCGCCCCGGCCGTCGTGCTGCTCCCTCACGGCTACGTCCTCGGCAGGGTCCCGGCGGCCCGGGCTCCCGCCGTCGCGGACGCCTACCGCGAGGGTGTGATCGAACCGCGGTACGTCCGCGGCCGTTCCGCCCTCCCGCCTGCCGTGCAGGCCGCGCAGCACCACGCCCGCGCCGCTACCGGAGCCCTCGGCGTCGACGCCCTGCGCCTGGTCCACAGCGCCCGCGAGGAGCAGCCGGGAGACGTCGTGGGCTGGCAGATCGAGCTTGCCGAGCCCGAATGCTCCGTCATGCTGCGCGAGCGCACGGTGCCGGCGGGCCGCCCGCTGACCTGCGCGGCCACGAAGCCGGGCCGGACGCGCGTCTTCGACCTCGTGAAGATCAGAACGGCGGCGCGGGGCTGACCAGCCGTCAGTCGGCCTGGACCTCGGTGAGCGCGGAGGCGTCGAGCAGGCCGACGGCCGCCGCGTGGGTGGCGATCTGCAGGCTGTTGTCCACCGCGAGCATCGGCACCCCCTCCGCGGTGACCGCCGCCGCCAGGGCGTCGACCTCCGTGAGCCTGCCGGGCAACGCGTGGCGCGTGCGGCGGATGTAGACCGCGCGGATGCGGTCGGGGTGGCGGCGGGCCAGCGTCGCGTAGATCTCCGGGTCGAGCTGTCCGCTGTCGCCGACGAGCACCAACCCCAGCCGCGGGTGCTCCTGGAGGGTCCGCTCCACCAGCCCGACCTTGTGCTCCTGGGCCCCGATCCGGAAGAGCCCGCTGCGGGAGGGCCCCCAGTCGGTCAGCAGCAGCGGCCCGAGCGGGAACCGGCGCAGCGCGATGAACTCCAGCAGCATCTCGTGCAGGTTCCAGGGGCTGGTCGACACGTAGAAGACCGGGCGCCGGGGCTGGTTGGGCGGGCAGACCAGCGCCCGGTAGAGCGCGGCAGCCCCCGGCAGCGGAGCCCGGTCGCGGACGGGGGTGAGGAGCGTGGCGCGGATGAACTCGATCCCACGGCTCAGGCCCGTCTCGAGGATCGTGTCGTCGACGTCGCTGACCAGCCCGATCCGCACGTCCGGATCCACGACCAGCACCTGCGCCGAGACGGCGGAGCCGTCGCGGAGGCTCATCTCGAACTCGTGCCAGCCCGGGTCGAGGGCGTCGACCTCCAGCACCGCGTCGACGTAGCCGTCGCGGTCCGCGCGGACCTGGGCCGAGCCGCCCGGCCAACTGATCGCCACGACCGCGCCCGGCACCTCGACGGTGAGAAAGCGCGCCACGCTCGCCCGCAGCACGGCCCTGCGCGTCGCGGGCGTCGCGGGCGCATCCGGCACCCCGGCCGCAGGCGCAGCTGCCGCCGGCCTGCCGAGCACCACCCGCCCGCCGACCCGGACCCGGCGCGTGGTGCCGTGCCCGATGAACGGCACGACCATCGGCAGATGCCGCCCGCGGACCCGCAGGGCGAGCAGTACCCCGGCCTGCACCACGGTCTCGACGAGCATCGCGGCCCGGACCACCATCTTGCGGACGACAGCCCGCCACCCCCAGTCGTGCACCATGAAGACGTACCGCACCGCACCGCCCGGGGCCACCGGGGACCCGCCGCCGTAGTATGCGATCAGTGCGAACCGTCCTGCTCGACCTCGACGGCACCCTCGTCGACTCGGCCACCACGATCGTCGAGCACCTCACGGCAGCGCTGGCCGAGGTGGGCTTCGCGGTGCCCGCGGCCGACCGGCTCCGCAAGCTGGTCGGCCCGCCGTTCGAGACGGCACTGCCGGAGCTCGGGCTCACCCCCGACCAGACGGCCGCAGCGATCGTCGCCTACCGCTCGTCGTACGACGTCGTGGCCGCCGAGGTCACACCCGTCTACCCCGGCATCCCCGCACTGCTCGAACAGCTGCGCGAAGCCGGGCTGCGGCTGGCGGTCGCCACCTCGAAGCCGGAGCAGATGGCCCGCAAGATCGTGGCCGGGGTCGGGCTCGCCGGGCACCTGGAGCTCGTCGGGGGCGCCGACCACGTGGCCGGGCGCGTGGGCAAGGCGGCCGTCGTGGAGTCGGTGCTGGAGCGGCTGCGCGTCGACCCCGCCCGGCAACCAGTGGTGATGGTCGGCGACCGCCACCACGACGTCGACGGCGCGGCCGAGCACGGCGTCCCGACGATCGGCGTGGCGTGGGGCTACGCCGAGCCGGGCGAGCTGCACGGCGCGCGGCTCGTCGTGCCGGACATCGCGGCGCTCGGCGAGGCGCTGCGCGCCGGCGACGTGTGGTCCACGTCCCGGGCGGCCTGACCGCCCTTCAGCCCGTCGACGCTCGAGTCGATCACGGATCACGGTTCGGCGAAACGGGCGCGCGCCGGGGAGCCCCCCGGATAGCATGATCGCCTCGATGTCACGTGGGGGGCGACGGGTGGCAGTGGGGATGGCCTACGGGTCCGACGGGATCCGGGCGGGTTGCCGCTGTGCAGCACCCCTTCGTGGCCGCCGATGCTCCCGCGGACCGACGTGGCCACCACCGCCGTCAGCGGGCTGCACGAGCGGCTCCGCGGGATGGCCGCCCGCCGCGGCGCAGAGCGCGGCGTAGCCCGGGAGGGACAGGTCCACCACGCCCGACGGCGTCGCGGGCAACGGCTCAGCCCAACTACACCGCCGCGGCAGCCCGTTCCTGCGCGCCCGGCACGATCTCCGCGCGGCGACCGCCCGGCTCGTCGTCACGCCTGCGGGTGCGGACTTCGAGAGCCCGGACGGGCAGCGAGCCGACGGGCGGCGCTGGGACTTCACCCGTCCCCCGCCGGCGTCTGCACCCACCCGTAGCTGCGGTTCACCGCTCGGCCCCAGTTCTCCCGCTCCCGCCGCCGCAGGGCGTCGTCCATCGCCGGTTCCCACGCCGCCGCCCGGTGCCAGTTCGCCCGCAGGACCTCCAGGTCCGGCCAGTACCCCACCGCGAGGCCTGCCGCGTATGCCGCGCCGAGTGAGACGGCCTCGGAGCCGAGCGGCCGTTCCACCGGCACGTCGAGCACGTCGGCGATGAACTGCATGAGGAGGTGGTTTGCCGTCATGCCGCCGTCGACCTTCAGCCGGGTGACGGGCACGCCGGAGTCGGCGTTCATCGCGTCGACGACCTCGCGCGTCTGCCAGCCCGTGGCCTCCAGCACCGCGCGGGCGAGGTGGCCGCGGTTGATGAACGACGTCAGTCCGACCATGACGCCGCGGGCGTCCGGGTGCCAGCGCGGGGAGTACAGCCCGGAGAACGCGGGGACGATGTAGCAGCCACCGTTGTCCGCGACGGTGCTCGCGAGCGTCTCGATCTGGGCGGCGGTGTGGATCATCCCCAGCGAGTCGCGGAACCACTGCACGAGCGAGCCGGTCATCGCGATGGCGCCCTCCAGCGCGTACACCGGAGTGGAGCCCAGCACGTAGCCGACGGTCGGGATGAGGCCGTGCGTCGACTCCGCGAGCACGTGACCCGTGTTCATCAGCAGGAACGCGCCCGTGCCGTAGGTGCACTTGGCCTCGCCGGGTGCGAAGCACACCTGGCCGACGAGCGCGGCCTGCTGGTCGCCGAGCGCTCCCGCCACCGGCACGCCCGGCAGCACGGACGTGCAGATGCCGTAGACCTCGGCGTTGGGCCGGATCTCGGGCAGCATCCGGCGCGGCACCCGCAGCACGTCGAGCAGCTTCTCCGACCACTCGAGCGAGCGGACGTCCATCAGCATCGTGCGGCTGGCGTTCGTGACGTCGGTGACGTGCCTGCCGCCGTCGGGACCACCGGTCAGCCGCCAGATCAGCCAGCTCTCCATCGTGCCGAACAGGACGTCCCCGGCCTCGGCGCCCTCGCGCGCGCCGGGCACGTGGTCGAGCAGCCAGCGCAGCCGCGGACCGGCGAAGTAGGTGGCGGGAGGAAGGCCGCAGATGTCCTTGATCAGCGGCGCGTGCCCGTCATCGGCCAGCCGGGCGACGATGCCGTCGGTGCGGGTGTCCTGCCAGGTGATCGCGGGTGCCAGCGGGATGCCGGTGTGCCGGTTCCAGATGACGGTCGTCTCGCGCTGGTTGGCGATGCCGAGCGCGACGATGTCGTCCGGGGTGAGGCCCGCGCTGCGCAGGGCCGCCGGCACCACCCGGGTGACGTTGCGCCAGATCTCTGCCGCGTCGTGCTCGACGAGGCCGGGGCGCGGGTAGTGCTGGCGGTGCTCGCGCTGCGCGACGGCGATCATGCGCCCGGAGCGGTTGAACAGCAGGCACCGCGTGGATGTGGTGCCCTGGTCGATGGCCGCGACGACCCGCTCCCTCATGGCCCTACCACCAGGTCGGCGGAGATCTCCCGGGCCGCGCCGACGAGCTGCTCGGCCAGCAACGGGCGCAGCTCGCCACCCAGGCCGTAGAGCTCCTCGATCGGCCCGACGACGCCCAGCGCGCCCACCACGATCCCGCCGCTCGCGCGCAGCGGTGCGGCGGCCCCGCCGGCGCTCGCCTCGTACTCGCCCGTCTCGCTCGCCCAGCCGCGCCGCCGTGCGAGCGCGAGCTGTGCCTCCACTGCCGCCACCGTGACGCACGTGCGGCCGGTCCAGCGCTGCAGATCCAGGTCGCGAGCTGGAGGTGTCGCGACGGGGGCGAAGGCCAACAGGCACTTGCCGAGCGCGGTGGCGTGCAGCGGCTGTTCCTCCCCGGTGCGGATGTTCTGGGGGCTGCCGTCGGGCCGGAACACATGGTGAATGAGCCGCACCGACCGCCCCGCGACCACACCGAGATGCACGGCGAGCCCCGTGCTCCCGGCGAGCGAGTCGGCCCAGTTCATGGCGTGTCCGCGCAGGTCGTGGCGGTCCCAGCCCCCGCTGCCCAGCTCGCGCAGGTCCGTCCCGAGCCGGTAGCGCGCGGTCGCGAGGTCCTGGTCGACGAAACCGACCTCACGCAGCGTCCGGACGATGCCGTGGGCCGTCGGCCGGGGCAGGTCCAGCGCGGCCGCCAGCTCCGCCAGCCCGAGTGGCCGGTCCGCGCTGCCGAGCAGCCGCAGGATCGCCGCTGCCCGCTCGATCGACTGGATGGAGCCCGGCACGGCCCCGACTCTACGACTCGCGGAGGCCCGAATGTGACCTTCACCCAATCGGTGGTTCGACAATGTCGAACGCCCGGCGTTGACCCGTGGTCCGACCCTTCATAGCGTCCGCTGGACGCGCCGCGGAACGGCGTGTTCCGAAACGGGAGGACTCGATGGCGAGGAACTCGTATTTCGGGGAACTGGTAGCCGAATTCTTTGGCACCATGATCCTCATCCTGTTCGGCGTCGGCGTGGTGGCACAGGTCGTAACCTCGGTCCCCCCGGGGAACGTGGGCAACCACGACTCCATCGCCTGGGCCTGGGGCATCGGCGTGATCCTGGGCATATACGTCTCCGGCCGGATCAGCGGCGGGCACATCAACCCTGCGGTGACGATCGCGCTGGCGGCGTTCCAGGGCTTCCCGTGGCGGAAGGTGGCCCCGTACGTGCTCGCGCAGACGGCGGGCGCGTTCGTGGCAGCGCTCATCGTCCGGTTCGTCTACGCCGACCTCATCAACATGTTCGACCCGCAGCACACGATCAAGTCGCAGGGGATCTTCTCGACGCTGCCCGGCAACGGCGTCGCGGGCGTAAGTGTCACGACCGCCTTCTTCGACCAGATCACAGGCACCGCGATCCTGGTGTTCGTCGTGTTCGCGCTCATCAACGCCCGCAACAACCCGCCGCTGTCCAACCTGACGCCGGTGGTCATCGGCCTGCTCGTGGTCGGGATCGGAATGGCATGGGGCGCCAACGCCGGCTACGCGATCAACCCGGCCCGTGACTTCGGACCGCGACTCGCCTCGTTCATCACGGGCTACGAAACGGCGTTCCTCGACCAGTACGGAACGCCCTACTTCTGGGTGCCGATCGTCGGGCCGATCGTCGGCGGTCTCATCGGCGCTGCGCTGTTCCAGTTCACCGTCGCCCGCTACATCCCCGCCGACGAGACAGTGCCCACCCCCGTGGGCCGCGACGTGCCCCGCTAAGGAGAAACCCAATGGCCGACTTCGTCGGTGCCATCGACCAAGGCACCACGAGCACCCGATTCATGATCTTCGACCACTCCGGCAACGAGGTGGGCCGCCACCAACTGGAGCACGAACAGATCCTTCCGCAGGCGGGCTGGGTGGAACACAACCCCGTCGAGATCTGGGGGCGCACGTCATCGGTGCTGCAGACCGCGCTCGTCAAGACCGGGCTCAGCGCATCGGACCTCGTGGCGTTGGGCATCACCAACCAGCGCGAGACCACCGTTGTGTGGGACAAGCGGACCGGGCGCCCGCTCTACAACGCGATCGTCTGGCAGGACACCCGCACCGACCGCATCGCCTCCGCCCTCGAACGCGAGGGCAAGGGCGACGTCATCCGGCAGAAGGCGGGCCTCCCGCCCGCCACGTACTTCTCGGGCGGAAAGATCCAGTGGATCCTGGAGAACGTCGACGGCGCCCGGGAGGCCGCCGAGAGCGGCAACGCGATCTTCGGCAACACCGACACGTGGGTGCTGTGGAACCTCACGGGCGGCAAGGACGGCGGTGTGCACGTCACCGACCCGACGAACGCCAGCCGCACGATGCTGATGAACCTCGAGACGCTCGACTGGGACGACGAGCTGCTCGGCTTCTTCGGCATCCCACGGTCGATGTTGCCCGAGATCAAGCCGAGCTCGTGCCCGGAGTGCTACGGCACCACGCTGCTGAAGGGGCCGTTGAGCGGCGAAATAATGATCACCGGCGACCTCGGTGACCAGCAAGCCGCCACGGTCGGCCAGGTGTGCTTCGCGCCCGGTGAGGCGAAGAACACCTACGGCACCGGCAACTTCATGCTGCTCAACACGGGCACCGAGCTGGTGCGCTCGAAGGCCGGGCTGCTCACCACTGTCTGCTACCAGTTCAACGACGACCGGCCGGTCTACGCCCTGGAGGGCTCGATCGCCGTCACCGGGTCGGCGGTGCAGTGGCTGCGTGACCAGCTGGGCATCATCTCCGGCGCCTCGGAGAGCGAGTCGCTCGCCCGGCAGGTGGAGGACAACGGCGGCGTGTACTTCGTGCCCGCGTTCTCCGGGCTGTTCGCCCCGTACTGGCGCTCCGACGCCCGCGGGGCGATCGTCGGGCTCTCGCGCTACAACACCAACGCGCACCTGGCGAGGGCCACGCTCGAGGCCATCTGCTACCAGAGCCGTGACGTCGCCGAGGCGATGGAGAAGGACTCGGGCGTCGTGCTGGAGGTGCTCAAGGTCGATGGCGGCGTCACCGCCAACGAGCTGTGCATGCAAATCCAGGCCGACGTGCTCGGCGTCCCGGTGAGCAGGCCCGTGGTTGCGGAGACCACGGCCCTGGGCGCGGCGTACGCGGCAGGCCTCGCCGTCGGGTTCTGGAAGAACACCGACGAGCTGCGCACCAACTGGAACGAGTCGAAGCGCTGGCAGCCCCAGTGGTCCGACGAGCAGCGCGCGTCCGGGTACGAACGGTGGAAGAAGGCCGTGACCAGGACGTTGGACTGGGTCGACGTCGACTGACACTCCGGAGAACGGACTTCGCAACACGAAGGAAGGACAGCCATGAGATCGGTCCCGCTCTCGCCTGAGGCCCGTGAGGCCGCGCTCGACGCGATGGGATCGACCGAGCTCGACGTGCTCGTCGTCGGGGGCGGCGTCGTGGGCAGCGGAGCCGCCCTCGACGCCGCCACCCGCGGCCTCACCGTCGGGCTCGTCGAGGCCAGGGACTTCGCGTCCGGCACGTCGAGCCGGTCGAGCAAGCTGATCCACGGCGGCCTGCGTTACCTGGAGATGCTCGACTTCCGGCTCGTCGCGGAGGCGCTGCAGGAACGCGGGCTGCTCATCCAGAAGCTCGCGCCGCACCTGGTGCGGCCCGTGCCGTTCCTCTACCCGCTCTCCCACCGCGTATGGGAGCGGTTGTACGCCGGTGCCGGCCTGGCGCTGTACGACACGCTCGCGCTGCTCTCCGGCCGCGGGCGCGGCGTGCCGCACCACCGACACCTGTCGCGGCGCGGGGCGCTCAAGATCATGCCGTCGCTGCGCAAGGATGCCCTGACCGGCGCCCTGCTCTACTACGACGCGCAGGTCGACGACGCGCGGCACACGATGTTCGTCGCCCGCACGGCCGCGGCGTACGGGGCGCACGTCGCCTCGCGGGCGCGGGTGGTGGGGCTGCTGCGCGAGGGCGAGCGCGTCACCGGCGCCGAGGTGCACGACCTGGAGTCCGGCCGCACCATCCGCGTGCACGCCCGCCAGGTCATCAACGCCACGGGCGTGTGGACCGACGAGACACAGGGCCTCGTCGGCGAGCGCGGGCAGTTCCACGTGCGGGCGAGCAAGGGCATCCACCTGGTGGTGCCGCGCGACCGCATCCGCGGCGACGCCGGGCTGATCCTGCGCACCGAGAAGTCCGTGCTCTTCGTGATCCCGTGGGGGCGGCACTGGATCATCGGGACGACCGACACGGACTGGAAGCTCGGGCTCGCCCACCCGGCGGCGAGCGCTGCCGACATCGAGTACCTGCTCGACCACGTCAACCAGGTGCTCGAGCAGCCGCTCACGCACGAGGACGTCGAGGGGGTCTACGCCGGGCTCCGGCCACTGCTGTCGGGCGAGTCGGAGCAGACGTCGAAGCTCTCCCGGGAGCACGCCGTCGCGCACACGGTGCCGGGCCTCGTCGTCGTCGCGGGCGGCAAGTACACGACCTACCGGGTGATGGCGAAGGACGCCGTCGACGCGGCTGTGCATGCGCTGCACACGAAGGTGCCGCCGTCGGTCACGGAGAACGTGCCGCTGCTCGGCGCGGACGGCTACGAGGCGCTGAAGAACTCCTCGCAGGTCCTCGCCGCGCGCTCTGGCCTGCACGAGGCCCGGATCCAGCACCTGCTGCACCGGTACGGATCGCTGATCTACGAGGTGCTCGACCTCGTCGTCGCGGACCCTAGCCTCGGCGAGCCGCTCACCGGGGCACCCGACCACCTGCGCGCGGAGATCGTCTACGCCGCGTCCCACGAGGGCGCGCGGCACCTGGACGACATCCTCGCCCGCCGCACACGGATCTCGATCGAGACGTTCGACCGGGGAATCGGCGCGGTGGAGGAGGTCGCGCGGCTCGTGGCGCCGGTGCTGGGCTGGAGCGACGCGCAGGTCGACCGCGAGGTGGAGCACTACCGCAAGCGCGTGGATGCCGAGCGCCAGAGCCAGATGATGCCCGACGACGAGACGGCCGACTCCGCCCGGATGGGCGCACCGGACGTCGTGCCGGTGGTCTGACGTCCGCGACTCGCGCGCACCCAGAGCGCGACTCGCGCGCACCCAGACCCCGACTCGCGGAAGTGGTGGTCGTGCTTCCCGCGAGTCGGGGTTTGAGTGCGCGCGAGTCGGGGTTTGAGTGCGCGCGAGTCGGGGTCAGTCCTCGTCCCATACCGACAGCAGGCTGACCAGCACGAACACCTGCACGGGGAGTGGCAGGCCGGGGAGGTCCGCTTCGGCTTCGCCGAACCACGCGCTGGTGCGCCGCACCGTCCCTGCTGTCTCGCCGTCGGCGCGGAGCACGTGCTCGTTGCGGAACAGCGAGGTGCGCTCGAAGTCGTGGGTCACGCCGCCGGTCTCCAGCGTCCAGGCCAGGCGCCCCACCCCGTCGGCGACGGCGACCGCATCGCCCGTCTCGTCGAGCAGCCGGTAGCGGCGGCCCGTCCACCCGCCGCGGGTGACCTCGAAGCAGCGGCCGTCGAGAACGAAGGCACCGCCACCGAAGAAGGCCGACGGCTTCCAGGTGCAGAGCACAACCTCGTCGTGGCTGATCTCGTACCGGGTGCTCAACAACCCCACCCGTGACGCTCGCAGCACGCCGTCAGCCCACCACCCCCGGCGCAGATCCGCCAGGGTGTGACGGCGCGTAGCGTGGCGCGAGTGGGTGACTTGATCGGGATCGACGACATCACAGCAGCGGCCGACCGGATCTCCGGACACGTTCTGCGCACACCGACGGTGCCGAGCCCGGGCCTCGCCGCCCACTTCGGCGTGCCGGTCACGTGCAAGCTCGAACTGCTGCAGCGCTCGGGCTCGTTCAAGCCGCGCGGCGCCTTCCACAAGCTGCTCGGGCTCTCCCCCGCTGAGCGCGCCGCGGGTGTGGTCGCGGTCAGCGGCGGCAACCACGGGCTCGCGCTGGCCGACGTCGCCGGCTCGCTCGGCGTCGCCGCCACCGTCGTGATGCCCGAGTCGGCGCCGCGGCGCTCGATCGAGACGGCCCGCACCTCCGGCGCTGACGTGCGCCTGACCCCGGACATGGCGAGCGCGTTCGCCCTGCTCGACGAGCTGGTCGCAGCCGGGCTGACCCTGGTGCACCCGTTCGACGACCGGGCGGTGCTGGCCGCGCAGGGCACCGTCGGGCTCGAACTGGCCACCGACGCCCCCGACGTCACCGACGTGCTGGTCAGCGTCGGCGGCGGCGCGCTCATCGCAGGTGTGGCCACCGCGGTGCGGGCGCTCCTGCCGGGTGTGCGGGTGTGGGGCGTCGAGACCGAGGGCGCCGAGGCGATGTCCCGGGCGCTGGCCGCGGGTGCGCCGGCGCCGATCACGCCCAGCTCGATCGTCACCACGCTGAGCGCTCCGTTCGTCTCACAGCTCACGCTGGACCACGTCCGGGAGCTGGTGGAGGACGTGATCGTCGTGTCGGACGGCGACGCCGTGCGCGGCACGCTCACGCTCGCCGAGAACGGAAAGGTCTGGGCCGAGCCCGCAGCCGGGTGCCTGGTGCCTGCCGCGCACCAGGTGCTCGACCGCGTCGGCCCGGACGCGCACCTCGGGTTCGTCGTCTGCGGCGGCAACGTCGCCGCCTCGGACGTGGCGGGCTGGGTGGAGCGCTTCGCGGCGACGCCGTTCCCGGCGCGAGTGCCCGTGGCCTGACGGCCGGCTCCGAGTTCCAGCGGGGTGGCATCGCTGACGTTCAACGTCAGCAAGGTCACCCCGCTGAGGTCCGGGCGCTTGGAACGGGGCCCCCGGTTGCGCTGTTCCGTCCCATGTGGAGTTCGTGGACGTGGTCGTCATCGGCGCGGGGCAGGCGGGGCTCTCGGCCGCGTACGGGCTGCGCCGGGCGGGGCTGCAGCCGGGTACGGGCTTCGTCGTCCTCGACGGCGAGGCCGGTCCGGGCGGCGCGTGGCGCCACCGCTGGCCGACCCTGCGGGTGGACGGCGCCCACCGCATCTCCGGCCTGCCGGGGGTTCCGTTCGAGCCCGCAGATCCGACTCTCCCGGCGGCGCAGGTTGTGCCGGCGTACTTCGACGCGTACGAGCGCAGGTTCGACCTGCGGGTGCGCCGCCCGGTGCGCGTCGGCGCGGTGCGCGACGCGGCCCCCGACCTGCTCGTCGAGACCGACTCCGACACCTGGCGGGCCCGTGCCCTGATCAACGCGACCGGCACATGGACCCGCCCGTTCCGCCCGCGGTACCCCGACGCCGAGAGATTCCGGGGGCGCCAGCTGCACACCGTGGAGTACCGCGGCCCCGAAGAGTTCACGGGCCTGCGGTTGGTCGTCGTCGGGGGCGGCACCTCCGCCGTGCAGCTGCTGATGGAGATCGCACCGTTCGCGGCCGCGACGACCTGGGTGACGCGGCGCCCGCCGGAGTTCCACGAGGGCCCGTTCGGCGACGGGTTGGGGCGGGCCGCCGTGGCGCGCGTCGAGGAGCGGGTGCGGGCGGGTCTTCCGCCGCAGAGCGTCGTGGACGTGACCGGGCTGGCGCTCACGTCCGAGGTGCGCGCCGCACAGGCGTCGGGGGTGCTGCACCGGCTGCCGATGTTCGAGCGGATCACGCCCGACGGGGTGGCCTGGGCCGACGGCACGAGTGTCCCGGCCGACGTCATCCTCTGGGCGACGGGGTGGCGGGCCGCCCTGGGGCACCTGGCACCGCTGCGGCTGCGCGGGGTGGGCGGCGGGATCGCCGTGGACGGCACCCGCGTCCGTTCGGACCCGCGAATCCACCTCGTCGGCTACGGGCCGAGCGCAAGCACGATCGGCGCCAACCGCGCGGGCCAGGCGGCGGCGCGGGAGGTCGTGACCCTGCTGCGCTCGCCCGCCGCCGTCGCCTGACCCTAGCTACCGGGTGATCCCGGTGTGCCCCAGCGAGTAGCGCCCCGGCTGCGGCCACACGCACAAGCCGTGTGGCCCGTCGCCGACGTGGATCTTGCGGATGAGTTTCCCGTCCGCCGTGGAGATCACGTAGACCGCCTGGTTGTAGCGGCCCGAGAGCCAGAGCTGCGTCCCGTCGGCGTTGAGGTTGCCCATGTCCGGGCTTCCCCCGCCGGGGATTTTCCATTTCGTGATCGCGGCACCGGTCGTGGAGTTCAGGACGCTGATCGTGCCCTCGTGCCGGTTCGTGACGAAGAGCTTGGTGGCGTCGCGGGAGAGATAGAGCCCGTGCGCGCCATGCCCTGTGGGGATCTGCCGCAGCACGGTCGTCGCGGCCCCGTCGAGCACCCATAGCCCGCCCTGATCGGCGTCGGCGACGTAGAACACCGAGCCGTCCGGGGAAAGCTTGACGTCCTGCGGCCCCATCCTGGTGTTCCGCACGGGCATGTCCATCATGCGGATGATCTTGTGCGTGGCCACGTCGAGGACCAGGATCCGGCCGGCGAACTCGCAGCTGAACACGGCGATGCGCCCGTCGGCGGAGAAGTCGGCGTGATCGATGCCCGCACAGTCCGGGGTGTGCAGGGTGTCCTGCTCCCGCCACGTGTGCGGGTCGTAGAACACCAGTCGCTTGAGCCTCTCCGCGACGGAGATGGCCGAGCGCCCGTCGGGCGTGAAATACAGGTTGTACGGGTCGACCACCGGGATGCTCGGGCCCGGCAGGCCGGTCTTGGGTTCGAACGGGGTCAGCGTGTTGCCGATATCGTCGCTGGCGTAGAGCGTGGTCATGTCGTAGGACGGGATGACGTGCTGCAGCTCACGGCCCAGCCGGTGCTTCCCGACGACCTCGAACGTGGCCTGGTCGATCACCCACACCTGGCCTGTGCGCGTGTGCGGCACGTACACCAGCGGTTTCGCGCTCTCGACGGCCGCGGACAGCATCCCCGGACCGGCGGCGGCGTAGACGTTGCTCGGGTCCGTGACCGCCGGCATCAACGGCAGCGCTGCCATGTGTTCGACCGCGGGTGCGGTCGTGGTGGTGGCAGCAGGCGTCGGGGCGGTCATGGAAGCCGGTGGCGGGGCGGCGGGGGCGGGGGCGGTACAGGCCAGCAGCGCCAGCGCCCCGGCGAGCAGGACGGCAGATGCCCCACCCCGGCGGGCACGGACCGCGCCGTGCGAGGGCCGTCGCGGAACACCCTGCGGCCAGACAGATCCTCGAGAGATGTCCCGGACGCCCGACCGGCCGCCTGCCATCGCTCGGAGATTACCCGTGCTGTGGCGTTCCGGTTCCGCTGTTCGGCGGGCACGTCCTGCCCCGTCCCGACACAGGATCAGGCGTCAGTGCGCACCTCGGAGCCGTCCTGCGCCCAGCGCGTGTGGAACGAGCCCTTGGCGTCCACCCGGCGGTAGGTGTGGGCGCCGAAGAAGTCGCGCAGGCCCTGAATGAGGTTCGCAGGGCCGCGTTCGCGCCGGTAGCCGTCGTAGTAGGACAGCGAGCTCGCGAAGGCGGGGATCGCCACACCCTGCTGCGTCGCCGTCGTCACGACCCGGCGCCACGCGTGCTGCGCGTTCGCCACGGCCTCGGTGAAGTAAGGCACCATCAGCAGGTTCTCGATCTCACCGTGCTCCGCGTAGGCGTCACGGATGCGGTTGAGGAATTGCGCCCGGATGATGCAGCCACCTCGCCAGATGGTGGCCATAGCGCCGAGGTCGAGGTCCCAGTCGTTCGCCTTCGAGGCCGCGCGCATCTGCGCGAAGCCCTGGGCGTACGCCACGACCTTGCTGGCGTAGAGCGCCTGCCGGATGTCGTCGACGAGGTCGGTCCGGTCCTCGCCCGCCCCCGGGACGGGCCCGGCGAGCGTGGTGGACGCGGCCCTGCGCTCGTCGCGCAGCGCCGACAGCGTGCGCGCGAAGACGGCCTCGGTGATGCCGGTCAGCGGCACCCCCAGGTCGAGCGCGTCGATGGCGGTCCAGCGCCCGGTGCCCTTCTGCTCGGCCTCGTCGAGGATGACGTCGACGAGCGGGCCGCCCGTCCGCTCGTCGGCCTTCTGCAGGACCTCGGCGGTGATCTCGATCAGGAACGACTCGAGGTCACCGGAGTTCCACTCCTCGAAGATCTTGCCGATGGCCGGGGCGTCCAGCCCGGCCACGTGCGTGAGCAGGTCGTACGCCTCGGCGATGAGCTGGATGTCGGCGTACTCGATGCCGTTGTGCACCATCTTGACGTAGTGCCCGGCGCCGTCCGGCCCGACGTACACGCAGCACGGGGTGCCGTCCACCTGCGCGGCGATGCTCGTCAGGACCCCCTCGACCTCGGCGTACGCGGCAGGGTCGCCGCCGGGCATGATGCTCGGCCCGAGCAGTGCGCCCTCCTCGCCGCCAGACACGCCGACGCCCATGAACCGCAGGCCGCGGGCCGCGCACTCCTCGGTGCGCCGCTTGGTGTCGGGGAAGTGGGAGTTGCCGGCGTCGATGATGATGTCGCCCTCGTCGAGCAGCGGTGCGAGCTCCTCGATCACGCCGTCGACGGGCGCCCCCGCCTTGACCATCACGATGATGCGCCGCGGCCGCTCCAGCGCGGCGACGAAATCCTCCAGGCTCTCGGCGGGGGTGAACGACCCTTCGGAGCCGTAGGCCTCCATGAACTCCCGCGTGCGGGCCGTGGTGCGGTTGTGCACGGCGACCGGCGTGCCGCGCCGCGCGATGTTGCGGGCGAGGTTGGCCCCCATCACCGCCAGCCCGGTCACGCCGATGCGGCTCTTCGCGTCTGGCCTGTTCGCGTTCGGCACGGTCATCGTTCTCCCTCGCTCGCCCCGGTGGCGCAGGTTACCGCCAGGGCAACGGGCTGTCCGGCGACCGTGTTCCCCCGCCCCCGCCCAGGAGGGTGCTGAAAAGCTCCGGCCGTAGCGAGCGGCGTCCAGGTGGCCGCATCGCAAGGCGCAGGAGAGGTCCGATACCGCTGTTGTATCGGGCCCGACGACAACGCGGCGAGGTGGCCACCTGGGCGGCGCGCAGTAGGCCCGAGCTTTTCAGCGCGCTCCTAGCTCGTCAGAACTCGGCGGCCGCGGGGATCACCTCGCGGCCGAGGACCTCCAGTGGCGTGATCTCCGAGACCCGCGGCATCCAGCCGTGTGCCTCGCTGATGCCCAGCGCGGCGAGCCCGCGCAGCTGCTCGAGCAGGGCGTCGACGTTCTCGCCCTTCTCGCCGGGGTCGAGCCCGAGCATGACGGTCTTCTCGATCTCCTCGTAGGGCCGCCCGACGGCCTCGCAGTGTCCGCGCAGGACGTCCAGCTTGTGTTCGAGATCCGGGCCGGCGAACAGGTTGCAGGCCTGCGCGTACTGGGCCACGAGCCGGAGCGTCTTCTTTTCCCCGCCGCCGCCGATGAGGATCGGCGGGTGCGGGCGGCGCAGCGCCTGCGGCGAGTTGAGGGTGCGTCCGAGCTTGTAGTGGCGGCCCTCGTAGGACGCGTCGCTGTCGCTCCACATCTGCAGGCAGATCTGCAGCGTCTCCTCGAGCCGCTCGAAGCGCTCCGCGGTGGGCGGGAACGGCAGACCGAGCCCGGTCGCCTCCTCGCCGTTCCACGCCGCGCCGATCCCCAGCCACGCCCGGCCCTTCGACAGCACGTCGAGCGTGGTGACGAGCTTCGCGAGCATCCCGGGCTCGCGGTAGGTGACGGCGGTGACCCACGCGAGCAGCTCGACGCGCTCGGTGCGCGCCGCGAGGTAGCCCAGCGTCGTGTACGCCTCCAGCATCTCGTGCTCGGGCGGGCCGAGCATGCTGATCTGCCACAGGTGGTCCATGACGCTGACCCGCGCGAACCCGGCCTCCTCGGCCGCGACGACGACCCGGGTCAGGTCGTCGGCGAGCGCCGCAGGGCCGGACGGGAAGGTGAAGTCCGCAATGTGCAGACCGATGTCCACGGTGTCTCCTCGGGTACGTGCGCGATGGCAACTGTCATCGACGCTAACCCGCACCGAGCCCGCGAACCTGGCACTGCCGTACCCAGGATGAAGGTCACACCACGCTGCCGCCCGACCCGCTCCGGGTGCTGTCCACCCAGTCGTCGATCTTCTTCCACCAGTCGTAGAGCCAGTCCACCTGCGCGTCCCGCGGCACCTCGTCGTGCGGCACGCGCCACCACCGCATCCGCACGGTCGTGTCGAGCGGCAGCGCCCGCCAGATGTCGGCGACGCTGTAGAGGCGGTCGAGCCCGGCGTGCGCCACCCACACGACGTCGGCCTCGGGCGCCGCGGCGAGTGCGGCCGACACCCCGCCCGGACGCGGTGGCAGCACGTTCCGCATGGCCTCGGACCGGCGCGCCATCTCCTCGAACCCGCCCTCGCGGAGCCTGCGGATGCCGGCCAGCCTGCGGCGTTCGGTGAAGTTGCCGCCCTCGGGGAAGATCACGAACGCGTCGTCGCCGTCCAGGGCCGTGGCGAGCTCCGCGATCCGGTGCTCGGCCGCGTCGCCGTCGGAGTTCGCCCGCCCGACGTCGTGCTCGGCGAGGAACCTGGCCGGCAGCCGGTTGAACACCACGTCGAGTGCCGGGTCCCACTGCAGCGCGGCGGCGAGCACGATCCGCGGCTCGCGCGCGTACCAGTTGACGAGGGCGTGCACCAGCAGGAACGAGTCGCCGGGGCCCGCGTGCCGGGAGAAGACGAGCAGCGGGCGGCCGGAGTACTCGTCCGGGTCCGGGCCCTCGATCTCCACCCGAAGCCGCAGCACGCGCACGGCCTCGCGGTAGAGCACCCGCAAGTACCAGGCGACCAGCTCGTAGTGCAGGCGCTGCATCAGCGGCGTGCGGATCGCCAGCCCGAACCCGGACGCCACCCAGAGCACGAACAGCCCGAGCAGCGCCACGCTCTCCAGCACGAGCGCCACGACCACCACCCACAGCACCCGCAGCGCGCGGAGCTTGCCGGGCAGGAGCGGCGATACCGCCGCGGCGGCGAGCAGCCACACCGGCAGGGTCAGCAGCACCGCAACCGTCAGCCCGACCATCGCGGGCGCGAGCACCGCGCGCCGCACCCAGCGCGGCGGCAGGCCCATCAGACGGCCGTCTCGAGGTACTCCGCCGAAGCCTGCCGGGCCGTCTCGATGCGCTGATGGATGCCCGCCACGTCCCGGTAGCGCAGGGTGCCGCGGCTGTCCCAGCGCGGCGCGGCACCCACCCCCGCCGGGAGCACGTGCACCTCGACGCCGTCGGGCACCTCCGCGAGGTCGCGCGCGAACCGGTGCCTGCGGGTGATCTCGAACGCGACCATCGCCACCTCCCAGGGCCGGCGCGGCGGCCGCAGCGGCGTGTCGATCCGCCCGACCTGCAGCACGAACACCCGTCGGGCACCGAGTTCGACGGCGCGGCCGAGCGGGATGCTGTTGACCAGGCCGCCGTCCAGGTAGTGCCGGTCGTCGAGCTGGACCGGTGGCAGCAGCCCCGGCACCGCGGACGACGCCAGCACCGCCTCGACGAGCGGGCCGCGGTCGAACCAGACCTCAGCGGCGTCCTCGATGCTCGCGGCGCAGCACTGGAACCGCACCGGCAGGTCCTCGATCAGCCGGTCCCCGACCTGCGCGGCGAGCGCGCGGCGCAGCGGTTCCGGCGAGTGCGCGGCCGTGCCCGTGCGCGCCAGCTCGCGCAGCCGCGCCACCGGGCCGGTGCCGAACACCGCCGCGGCGTCGGGAGACCGCCACACCGTCTCCAGCCGCTCCGCGACCTCGGTGGGGTCGGACGCCGCCAGCACCGCCCCGTTCAATGCGCCGACGGACGTGCCGACGACCAGGTCCGGCCGCACGCCCGCGTTGAGCAGGGCCGCGATCTGGCCGACCTGCACGGCGCCGAGCACGCCGCCGCCGCCGAGCACGACCGCTGTGCCACCGGCTTTCGCTGCCCCACCCGTTCCCGCAGTCACGGCGGCCATGCTGCCAGCCAGGTGCGCGCCGCACCTCCTGATGAGATCAGGTGCGCGGTCAGAACGCGGGCCAGGGGATTGCCGGGCCATAGCCCGACGGCTCCGGGTAGCAGGGGTCGGCAAGCAGGCGGTCCACCCGCCGGCGGAGCGCGCGCAGCTCCCGCCGGGTGATGTGCTCGGACAGCTCGTCGGAGAGTTCCGCGTCGAGCGCCGCGCGCAGCCGCTCCACCTTGTCCAGCACCTGGTCCGGGAGCCGCTTCCCCACCCAGCCCCACAGCACCGTGCGGAGCTTGTCCTCGGTGTGCATGCACAGCCCGTGGTCCACGCCGTAGACATTGCCGTCGACACCGGCGAGAACGTGCCCGCCCTTGCGGTCCGCGTTGTTGGTGAGGACGTCCAGAGCGGCCATGGACTGCAGCTCCGGCACGTCCGCGTGGACGAGAACGGCGGGCTCCCCGCGGCCACCGCGGGCGCGCAGCACCCCGAGCCACCCGTGCGGCACGTCACCGGGAGCGCAGACGTCCACGAGCTCGCGCTCGTCGTCGGTGTCGACCCAGACCTGCACCATCCCCGGCCCGAACGGCCCGTCACGCAGGACGGTGGGCGGCACGACGTCGAAGCCGCCCGCCTCCGAGACCAGGAACGCCGAGACCTCCCGCCCGGCGAGGGTGCCGTCCGGGAAGTCCCACAGCGGCCGCTCACCGCGCACCGGCTTGTACACGCACTGCGCCTCGACACCGTCGAGGGCGATGGTGCCGAACAGCGTGGCGTTCGAGGCGTCGACCAGCCGTCCGGTGATGTCGATGCGGCCGCGCCGCAGCAGTCCCGGCACAGCCGGGTCACGAGGGTCCAACGTGTTTCCTGCGTCAGTCCCCGGCGGGGGAACGCTCGTGGTAGCCGTTCAGCCGGACGCAGACGTGGCCCTCGGTGTCGAGGGGCTCCGCACAGAGCGGGCACGGCGGGCGGCCTGCCGAGACGACACGCTCGGCGCGGTCGGCGAACGCGCGGGCCTGCATCGGGGAGAGGAAGACCCGCAGAGCGTCGGGGCCCTCTTCGGTGTCGTCGAGCACCACTGACTCGTCGACCTCCTCCTCGGTGACGGCGAGCAGCTCGACGACGATCGACTTCGTGTCGGCGTCCCAGCCCAGGCCCATCGTGCCGACGCGGAACTCCTCCTCGAGCGGCACGGCGAGCGGGTCGAGGTCGGTGCCGTCACTCTCGTCGGGGAGCTCTGAGCCGAACCGGCGCACCACCTCCTGGAGCAGCGCGCTGATCCGGTCGGCGAGCACCGAGACCTGCTGCTTCTCCAGCAGCACGCTCACGGTGCGGGCGTCCTCGATGGCCTGCAGGTAGAAGGAGCGGTCGCCGGGCTCGCCGACGGTGCCGGCGACGAACCGCTCCGGCTGGCGGAAGACATGTATGACGCGTGACATGGCGACACCGAGAGTAGACCGCCGGGGCGCCCGCGGCACCTCGGCTGCGTGTCACGATGTCAGGCGCCGGTGTCGCCGCCGACGACGGCGTCAGAGCTGCGCGGCGCGGCCTTGCGGCGGCGCTTCGGCTTGGGCGGTATCAGCCCGGCCACGTCGCCGCCGAGGTCGTTGACGCGCGCGACGAACGGGCGCGTCTCGGTGTAGTGCACGACGCTGATCGACCCCGGGTCCACGACAATGCGCTGGAAGTTGTCCAGGTGGGTGGCCAGCGCGTCGGCCAGCACGGCCTTGATCACGTCGCCGTGCGTGCACGCGATCCAGACGGCCGAGGGCCCGTGCTCGGCCGCGATGCGCGCCCCGTGCCTGCGGACGGCCGCGACGGCGCGGGCCTGCATCCCGGCCAGCCCCTCGCCGTCGGGGAACACGGCCGCTGACGGGTGCGCCTGCACCACCTTCCACAGCGGCTCCTTGACCAGGTTCTTGAGCTCGCTGCCCGTCCACGAGCCGTAGTCGACCTCCGCGAGCTCCGGCTCAGAGACCGGGGTGAGCTCGTGGGCGGCGGCGAGCGGTGCCACCGTCTGCTCGCAGCGCAGCATCGGGGAGCACACGATCCCGGAGACCGGCACCCCGTCCAGCCGCCCGACCAGCTTCTCCGCCTGGGCCCGGCCGGTGTCGTCGAGCTCGACGCCGGGGCTGCGCCCGGCCAGCACGCCGCTCACGTTGGCCGACGAGCGGCCGTGGCGGAGGAGGATCAGGGTCGTCACGATCAGCGAGCGTACGTGCGGAGGGACCGGTCGGTCAGGTCGCGGCGATCCAGCCCGCGGACAGCGCCACGAACAGCACCACGCCGAGCACCACCCGGTACCAGACGAACAGGTAGACGCTGTGCCGTTCCACGTAGCGCAGCAGCCAGGCGATCGAGGCGTAGCCGATGACGAACGCGATCACGGTGGCGACGACCATCTGCGGGACAGTCGGCCCGTCGCCCGCGAAGACGTCCGAGAGCTGGAAGATCCCCGAGGCGACGACGGCGGGGATCGCGAGGAGGAACGAGTACCGCACCGCCGTCGCCCGGGTGAGGCCGAGGAACAGGCCGGCGGTGACCGTCGCCCCGGAGCGCGAGACGCCCGGGATCAGGGCCATGGCCTGCGCGAACCCGAGCAACACGCCGTCGGGCACCTTCAGCTGGTGCAGCTCGATGCGCTGCCTGCCGACCATCTCCGCAAGGCCGAGCAGCAGGCCGAAGACGACCAGGGTGGTGGCGATGAGCCACAGGTTTCGGGCCGCGGTCTGGATCTGTGACTCGAAGACGTACCCGAGCAGACCGATCGGGATCGTGCCGATGATCACCAGCCAGGCCAGCCGGTAGTCGGGGGTGGCCCGTACCTGGGGCCTGACGATCCCCCGGAACCACGTGGCTGCGAGGCGGCCGATGTCACGCGCGAAGTAGACGAGCACCGCGACCTCGGTGCCCAGCTGGGTCACGGCGGTGAAGGCGGCGCCTGCGTCTCGCCCGAAGAAGACCTCCGAGACGATCCGCAGGTGGGCAGACGACGAGATCGGCAGGAACTCCGTCAACCCCTGAACGATCCCGAGCACGATGACTTCCAGCCACGTCACGGCCGCGACCGTACTCAACCTCCCAGGGGACGAGCGCTCGCGGGCCTAGGCTCTCAGCTGTGCGACGGCGGCGGATGGGCTCCAGCGGGCTGGAGGTATCGCAACTCGGCCTCGGCACCCTCACCTGGGGGGCCGACACCGACGTCGAGGGCGCGACGGCCCAGCTCACCGCGTTCGTCGACGCGGGGGGCACGCTCGTGGAGACCGCCGACGGGTACGGCGACGGCGCCGCCCAGGAGGTGCTCGGCGAGGTGCTCACGGCGACCGTGCCCCGTGACTGCTTGGTGATCGCCGCCCGCGCGACGCTCCCCGCAGGCCCGCCCGGCAGCCCGCACGGCCCTGGCGCGGCCCGCGGGGCCCTGCTCTTCGGTCTCGACGCCACGCTCAAGCGCCTCGGCACCGACCACCTCGACCTGTGGCAACTCCCCGGCTTCGACGCCACCGTTCCGCTCGAGGAGACCCTCTCGGCGGTGCAGGTGGCCGTCATGGCCGGCAAGGCCCGCTACGCGGGGCTCGTCGCCCCGGCCGGATGGCAGCTCGCCACCGTCGCCGAGCGCGGCCGAGCGCTCGGCGGCATCACGGTGCCGGTCTCCGCGCAGGTGGAGTACTCGCTGCTGTGCCGCGACCCGGAGCCGGAGCTGCTCCCGGCCGCGGTGCACCATGGCGTCGGGCTGCTGGCCTGGGCCCCGCTCGGGCGCGGGGTGCTCACCGGCAAGTACGCCGCCGGCACCCCGGCAGACTCCCGCGGCGCCTCCCCCGCCCTCGCCCCCTACGTCGAGGCGCGCCGCAACGAGCGCTCCGCCCGGATCGTGCAGGCCGTGCTCACCGCCGCCGACGGGCTCGGCACGTCGCCCTTGTCGGTCGCGCTGGCCTGGGTGCGGGACCGGCCGGGGGTGGGCGCTGCCATCGTCGGGGCGCGAGACGCGGCGCAGCTCGCGGCATCGACGGCGGCCGACGGGGTGGTGCTGCCCGCAGAGATCCGGGCGGCCCTCGACGACGTCAGCGCAGGCTGAGCCGTGCCGGCGACCCGTCGCGCGCCCTGGCACGGCGTGGGACGCGCGCCTATGGTGTGGGGATTCCACCTGGAGCTCACCAGTGCGCTGGGTGGCACCCGGAAAAGGGCAGGAGGTGAGCCGGTGAGGCGAGGCAGCCCGACCGGCACGTCCGAGGGAGATCTGATCGACGGGAATCTCGTCGAGGGGGACTGGGAGTACCGCCCGGTCCAGCTCCCGGGGGACGTCTCCCGGATGACCGCGGCGGTGCGGCTGGCGATCCAGGCCGAGTTCGGCGGCTGGGAGCTGTCCCGCGTGCGCCTCTACCCCGGTGGGGTCCGGAAGGTGGTGCTGCGCAGAAGGCGCAGCTCGAGAATGCTGCCGGAGCTCTCCACCTAGGGGCTCCTAGCCGGCGCGCACGGCCTCCAGGTACTCAGCGATCGCGTCCCGGTTGCGAGTCAGGAAGGCGATCCGTTCGGACATGCGATCCCGTTCGGACTCCAGCGTCGCGAGCATCTCGGGCGTCGCGTCCGAGAAGTGGATCACCCGCGGCTTGTCGAGGCACGGGAGGATCTGCTTGATGATCCGGGTCGGCAGCCCGGCGTCGAGCAGCCCCCTGATCTGGACCACCCGGTCGACGGTCTGCTCGTCGTAGGCGCGGTAGCCGTTAGCGCATCGGCTCGACAGGATGAGGCCCTGCTCCTCGTAGTAGCGCAGCAGCCGCCGCGGCGTGTCCGTGCGCGCCGACAGCTCCCCAATGCGCATGTGTCCCGCTCCTCGTCGTCCGGCTTGACCTTCACATCTGTGTGAGGGTTTGAGCATACGAGCATGTCCGTTCCCGTCGCAGTCGAGAACCGGCGGCTACCACTGCCCGCCCTTACCGCACTGACCACCGCCGCCTTCGTCACCGTGCTCACCGAGGCCCTGCCCGCGGGCGTGCTGCCGGCGATGAGTGCCGACCTGGCCGTCACCGAGTCCGCCGCAGGCCAGTCGGTGACGATCTACGCTATCGGCACTGCACTCGCCGCGATCCCGCTCTCCGCCGCAACGGCCGGGTGGCCGCGCCGTCGCCTGCTGCTGACCGGCGTCGCGGGCTTCGCCGTCGCCAACACCGTCACGGCGATCTCGACGTCGTTCCCGCTCACGATGGCCGGACGGTTCGCCGCCGGGGTCGCCGCCGGAGTCGTCTGGGCGCTGCTCGCCGGGTACGCGCGCAGGCTCGCGCCCGCCCACCTGCAGGGCAAGGCCACCGCGATCGTCATGGCGGGCATCCCGCTCGCGCTGTCGCTCGGCGTGCCGACCGGGACGTTCCTCGGCGAGGTGCTCGGCTGGCGGTTCGCGTTCGGCGTCATGTCCGTGCTCGCCGTCGTGCTGGTGGGCTGGATCGCGCTGCTGGTGCCCAGCCACCCCGGGCAGCAACGGGGCACCCGGATCCCGATCCGGCGGGCGCTCGCTGTGCCGGGCGTGGCGCCGGTCATGGCGGTGACGCTCGTCTTCGTGCTCGCGCACACGACCCTCTACACCTACGTCGCCGCATTCCTGGACCGGCTCGGGATGGGCGGCTCGGTCGACCTCGTGCTGCTCGTGTTCGGCGTGGCGTCGATGTTGAGCATCGGGATCGTCGGCGCGCACGTCGACCGGCGGCTGCGCACCCTCACGATCGCCGCCACGGTGCTCGTCGCCGCGGGAGCCGCCCTGCTGGCGACGCTGTCGGCGAACGCCGTGCTCGTCTACCTCGCCGTCGCACTGTGGGGCCTGGGCTGGGGCGGGGTGCCCTCGCTCCTGCAGACCGCCGCCGGGGACGCGGGCGGCGAGGCGGGCGACACCGCGCAGGCCGTGCTCGTCACGCTGTGGAACGCCGCCATGGCGGGCGGCGGCGTGGCCGGCGGGATCCTCCTGGACCACCTCGGCCCGGCCTCGTTCCCGTGGACCGTGCTGGTGCTGCTCGCCCCCGTGCTGGCCGTCGTGCTCGGCGCTCGCACCCACGGGTTCCCGGTCAGGCGGGCCTGATCAGTGGTCCTCCCAGGACAGGGCGGGCGGCGGGGTGCTGCCCTTCGGGCCCGGCACGCCGCGGAACCCGTACGGCTCGGGCTCGCGGCCGGGCTGCACGAACCAGCACTCCCCCGGCTCCCCACGTTCGAGCACCGCCTCCATCGCGTCGGCCACGTCCTCGGCCGTGAGCAGCGGGAACGACCCGAACTGCGCCTTCGCGTGCGCGATCAGGGGAGTGTCGGCGAAGCCCGGGCAGACCGCGTTCACGCGGATTCCCTCCGGAGCGAGCACTGGCGCGGCCGACCGCACGTACCCCACGACCGCGTGTTTGGTCATCGTGTAGAGCGCGTCGCCCGGCATCGCGACCAGCCCGGCCAGCGACGCCGTCGCGATGATGTTGCCGCCGCCCGCCCGGCGCAGCGCGGGCACCGCCGCCGTGAGCCCGAACACCACGTGGTCGACGTTCACACCCATGATCCGCCGGTATCCCGCGAGGTCGAGGTTCTCCACCCCCGACTGCCCCGCCGTCACCCCGGCGTTGAGCAGCACGATGTTGAGCCGGCCGAACGCGTCCTCGGCCACGTCGACCGCCATCGCCATGCCGTCGGGGTCGGCGACATCGCCGGGCAGCGCGAGCCCGCCGACCTCCTCGGCCACCGCGCGCGCCCCCGCCTCGTCGCGGTCGGCGACCGCCACGACGGCCCCGGCCGCGGCGAGCCGGCGCACCGCGGCCGCCCCGATCCCCGACGCCCCGCCGGTGACCAGCGCGGCTCTGCCCGTGAGATCCATCAGCACGTCCTCAGGAAGCGTTCGAGCACTCGCGTGCCGAACTTCAGTGCGTCGATGGGCACGCGCTCGTCGATGCCGTGGAACAGCGAGGCGAAGTCCAGGTCGGGCGGGAGCCGCAGCGGCGCGAACCCGAAGCACTGCATGCCGAGGTTCTGGAACGACTTCGCGTCGGTGCCGCCCGAGAGCATGTACGGGACGGTCGTGGAGCCGGGATCCTCGGCCAGCAGCGCGGCCGTCATGGCGTCGGTGAGCGGCCCGCCGAAGGGCGTCTCGACGCTCGGGAGGTTCGTCACCCACTCGCGCGTGACGTCCGGGCCGAGCAGCTCGTCGACCTCCCGCAGGAACGCCTCTTCCCGCCCGGGCAGCACCCGGCAGTCCACCACGGCCTCGGCCGTCGACGGGATCACGTTGGCTTTGTAGCCCGCCGAGAGCATCGTCGGGTTGGCGGTGTCGCGGATCGTGGCGCCGACGATCCGCGACAGCGGCCCGAGCTTGGCGAGCGACCCCTCCAGGTCGTCCTCGGGGAACTCCAGCCCCGTCAGCTCGGCCATCTGCTCCAGGAAGGAGCGGACAGTGTCGGTGAGCACCATGGGGAACCTGTGGTTGCCCAGCCGCGCGACCGCCTCGGCGACCTTCGTCACCGCGTTGTCGTCGTGCAGGAACGACCCGTGCCCCGGCCTCCCGCGGGCCCGCAGCCGCATCCAGGCGATGCCCTTCTCAGCGGCCTCGATGAGGTACACCCGGCGGTCCTCGGCGAGCGTGAGGGAGAACCCTCCCACCTCCCCGACCGCGTCGGTGCAGCCCTCGAACAGGTCGGGGCGGTTCTCGACGAGCCACTGCGCGCCGTACTTGCCGCCCGCCTCCTCGTCGGCGACGAACGCGAACACGATGTCGCGCGGCGGCACCACCCCGTCGCGCTTGAAGCGCCGCGCGACCGCGAGCGTCATCGCGACCATGTCCTTCATGTCCACGGCGCCGCGGCCCCAGACGTACCCGTCCTGGACGGCCCCGGAGAACGGGTGCACCGACCACTCCGCCGGGTCGGCCGGCACCACGTCGAGGTGCCCGTGCACCAGCAGCCCGCCCCGCGACGGGTCGGCACCCGCGAGCCGGCAGAAGACGTTGTGTCGCCCCGGCGCCCCCGACTCGAGCACCTCCACGTCGAACCCGACGTCCGTGAGCTTCCCGGCGACGTACTCGGCCGCCTCCCGCTCCCCGGTGGTCGTCTCGAGCTCGCCGGTGTTGGTGGTGTCGATCCGGATGAGCTCGGACGCCAGGTCGACGACCTCGTCCTCGGCTGCCCCTGCGGTGGTCACGCGGATCTTCCTACCACCGCCGGTCCCGTCGCGGGCCGCTGGAACGTGTGGGTTATCCTTCTCTCCGCGCAGCCGAGAGGCACGCAGCAGGTCCGGGTGGCGGAATGGCAGACGCGCTAGCTTGAGGTGCTAGTGCCCTTTAACGGGCGTGGGGGTTCAAGTCCCCCTCCGGACACTGAAAACAATTCGTGTCAAGCGTGTCCATGGCCCGCGACCGTTCCCCCAGGACACGGTCCGCGTGTCGTGGCTCTCCCCGGCAGTGCCGCGTCGGCCGGAGCTGGTTCATGATCGGCAAGTCGTCGGCGGCGCGCTTTCTCGTCAGGCGCTACCATCAACGGGAGAACCGACCCCGGCGGACGCCGCTCGTCTGGCGACGGCTGGTCTTGTGCGCCGGGTGCCGCGGCCGTCGACGGCAGTCGATCAGTGGCCAGGCCTTCCCGTCTGCGGGCGGGCTGTCCGGCCTCGCAGCGTCGGTCTCCCGCAGACACATGGGTCCGGGTCGCGTCTCGGAGGAGCCACTTCGGCCATCTCCCCCACGACGCCCATCGCCCGACCACAGCACTGTGCGCGGCGCGGCTGCCATGGCGGCCGTGCCGGGCACCCCGGAGGAGGACGTTAGTGGCTCGACGAGGCCAGCCCCAGACCATGGCTCGCCGTACCGCCCCGCGCGACCGTCGTCGCGGCCGCGACCGCGACGACGTCAACTCGGTGCTCGCCCGCGCCGTCCGGGAGGTCGAAGCAGCCCTCCGGAGCGGCCGGGTCACGCCCGCGACGCGCACCAAGTTCCAGGCCGTCGCATTGCTACTGCGCGATGAGCGCGCCCGGGTCCGGGCGGAGGAGACCCGCAGCGAGACGCACCGGGCCGAGCAGCTCAAGCGCCTCGACGACATCGCGACCATCCTCGCGAAGAGCGCCGTCCGTGATTCCGGGCTCCTGGCGCTCCTCGCCGAGGACGCCGTCGTCTCCGACGAGGCCCGGGCGCTCAAGCGGCACATGCTGAAGACCGCGGGCATCGAGCCGGGCGGCGACGAGCCCCCGCCGGTGGAGCTCCCGGCCGCCGCCACCAAGCCCCGGGTGGTGCCGCAGTCGGTCGTCTCGCGGCATCTGGCCAACCCCTTCCTTGCCCCCGACTTCTCGGCCGCCCGGCCGAGCGCACCCCGTCCGACGCGGCTGGCCACCTGGGAGCTGCTCGGCCCGCTGCTCAGGTCGTTCGAGCGCGCCGGCGGCGGAGCCTCGGCGTGCATGGCCCTCCCCGCGCCGACCTCCCGGTACACCCCGCGCGGCCTGGAGCTCATGCCGCACCAGGCCCGGCTGGTCGCCGCGGCCGCGGCCGGCCACCGGACCTTCCTGCTCGCCGACGAGCCGGGGCTGGGCAAGACGGCCCAGGCGCTGCTCGCCGCGGAGGCCGCGAACGCCTACCCGCTGCTCGTCGTTGTGCCGAACGTCGTCAAGACGAACTGGGTGCGCGAGGCCGGGATGTGGACACCCCGCCGCTCGGCCACCGTGATCCACGGCAACGGTGACTCCATCGACGGATTCGCCGACATCGTCGTCGTCAACTACGAGGTGCTCGACCGTCACGTGGGGTGGCTCGGCGACTTCGGCTTCCGCGGGATGGTCGTCGACGAGGCGCACTTCATCAAGAACAAGGCCTCCCAGCGGTCGCAGCACGTCCTGGCGCTCTCCGAGCGCATCCGGTCCTTCACCGCGCGCCCGCTGCTGATGGCCCTCACCGGCACCCCGCTGATCAACGACATCGAGGACTTCCTCGCGATCTGGCAGTTCCTCGGCTGGATCAACGAGACGAAGCCGCTCGCCGACCTGATGAACGCGCTCGACGAGACCGGCCTGACACCCGCCGACCCGGGCTTCTACCCCGCGGCGCGCCAATGCGTCGTCGATCGCGGCATCGTCCGTCGCCGCAAGGTCGACGTGGCCGCCGACATCCCCGCGCGCCGCATCGCCGACCTCCCCGTCGAGCTGGACGGGCCGGCCGGCCGGTCGATCCGGGCGGCCGAGCGCGACCTCGCTCGCCGGATGGTGGCCCGGTATGAGGAGGCACTGGCCGGCCGCCGGTCCGGTGCCGTCGTCGAGGGCATCGACCACGACCTCGTGCGCCAGGTGGCCAGGTGGGAGCAGAAGGACGCGACCACCTCGACGACCGGCGAGAACGTCTTCAGCATGATGCGACGCATCGGCCAGGCGAAGGCCGGCCTCGCCGCCGACTACGCGGCCCAGCTCGCGCGCAGCGCGGGCAAGGTGGTCTTCTTCGCCAAGCACGTCGACGTGATGGACGTCGCCGAGGAGACGTTCGCCAAGCAGGGGGTCCGCTTCTCGTCGATCCGCGGCGACCAGACGCCCGCGTCGCGGCAGCGGAACATCGACGACTTCACAGGCGACCCCGACGTGGCCATCGCGGTCTGCTCGCTGACCGCGGCCGGCGTGGGCCTCAACCTCCAAGTCGCCTCCAACCTCGTGCTCGCCGAGCTCTCCTGGACCGCCGCGGAGCAGACCCAGGCCATCGACCGCAGCCACCGCATCGGCCAGGCGCAGCCGGTCACCGCGTGGCGCATCATCGCCGCGCAGACGATCGACGCCCGGATCGCCGAGCTGATCGACAGCAAGGCCGGCCTCGCCGCCCAGGCGCTCGACGGCTCGGAGGAGGAGGTCGGGTCCTCGGCCGACGTGCAACACGAGGCGCTCGTCGCGTTGCTGACCGACGCGCTGTCAGCGGCCCCGACGCACCTCGCGAGCTGACGGGGCGAGCGGCCTCCGATCCTTGGATCCGCCGGCCCATGCCGCGTCTCGTAGCACGCGAACATGAACGCCTGCATTGCGCAGGTGGTGCCAATCTCCGTGTCCGAGTCCCCCTCGGACATCAGATCAAGTCTTTGACCAGCGATTTTCTTGCCGGGCTACGTGCCGTGGCGCGATTAGCGCTGGTCACGTCGTGGGGGTTCAAGTCCCACTGGGACACGCCGTCCCTGCACACGAGTCCGGAGCAGATGCCTCTCGGCGGTTTGGTCGCGCACGAGTTGTTCGCTCGACGACCACGTCCCGGGTCGACGGCGGGGAGAGACGCTGCAAACGCCGGACCAGACGGCTCATCGACGTCGTACTCCTTCGGACAGATCGACGGACTGCGGATCACGGCGCCCTCGCGCACTCGGCATAACGATCGTTTGGCACGCAATCCTCACGGCGATGAGGTCACCACGGGGATGGTTACGCGTGTGCTGCTGTCGTGACCGAGGAGCAGGTGCTGGGTGGACGGCAAGGCCGTCACTCCGGTGAGCCATGGCTCGCCGGAGCCGAGATTGCGGTCGTAGAAGGGATGTGCTCCGCCGGAGATCTGGAGCCGGATGCGACGTCCGCGGGCGAATCGGTGTCCGATCGGGCCGAGGTCGATGGTCACGTCGTGTCGCGCACCTGCGCTGTTCACGCGGCGGACCAGGCCGTGGATGACGTTCAGCGACTCACCGTCCGGAGTCACTTCGCAGATTCGTACGAACAGATCGCAGCAGGCGATGGTCGATGTGACGGTCAGGGTGGCGTCGACCTGGCCGACGCAGACCAGATCGGCGCCGAGAGGGTCCGTGGTGAACGTGAGTACGTCGTCGCGAGCCTCGAGGTCGGAATTGTCGCGGCATCCGCCGGCACCGTGGTCTCCGAAGGCGGACAAGCCGACCGCCGGAGTGGGGTCAGCCGGGTCGTAGCTGAAGCCGAGGGTCTGCTCACGGTGGGTCTCGGCAGGCCGGCTGTGTTCCCGATCGTCGTCCATGCAGAGGGAAAGGTCGGGTGCAGGGCGGAGAGTGAGCGTTCGCGTGCTGGGAGGCCAGGTCTTCGGCTCGAACGGTTCCCCACCGGGCGTCAGCAGGAGCAACGCCTCGGCCTGGGCGCCGTCGACGACCCGCCCGGCGCTGTCATGGCCGCGGACACACCGGTCGAACCAGGTGAGCGTTTCGCGCGCAACCACGGCATAGTCCAATGTGGAATGCGTCCACGGTCCGACCACCCAGCGCCGGGGCGTTCCGCTGCGGCCGAGCCGCTCGAAGTCCTGGTACATATAGGTCCGGTGGTAATCGAACCAGCCGTCGATCAGCAGTGTGGGGATCCCGGACGACTCGAGTACTCCGGAGAAGTCCAGGGGCTTCCAATGGGGATCGTCCGGTCCGTGGCGAAGCCGCTCGCGGAAAAAGGGCAGCGCCCGGCCGGTGAGGGCGACATCCGCCTCACCCAGAGGTAGATGGAGGAAGACGTCGTCCGGGATGGCGGGCACTCTGGGCCCGAGAGATCCGGCATCCGGCGGCGAGGACGGTGTTAGCCGGACTGGGCGCGGCCGGGCTCTGGTTCTACACGCAGGGCCTGTTCTTCGGCCCCGTCAGCAAGGCCTTCGGCGTTCCCACCAGCGAGATCACCATCGTCGGGCTCTACGCCGTGCCGCTGGCTCTCGCCTGCGCGTACCCGTTCGGTCGTCTGGTGGACCACGTCGGGCCCAAACGCGTCGCGATCTTCGGCATCCCGTTGTTCGCCGCCTGCATTGCCGCGTGCGCCTTGTATCGCGGGCCGTTCTGGGGTTTCCAGGCCATCCTGGTGGCGACGACGGTGCTCGGGGTCGGAGCGGGCCCGACGATCTACACCCGCATCGCCAGCGCCCACTTTGTCCTGGCGAGAGGGAAGGCGCTCGGATTCACCCTGGCCGGCCTCGGGTTGGCCGGGCTCGTCCTGCCACCGCCCTTGACCTTGATCATCCAGTCCGGCGGATACCGGGCGGGCTATGCCACTTTGGCCGGTCTCGCGCTCCTGGCGCTACCACTCGTGCTTCTGCTCGTGCGCTCGGACCGCGCGGGGGACCCCGGCCATGGCCAGGATGACAAGGGCGAGCCGGGGGCCGCGTCGAGCGCCCGCGAGACAGCCGGCTGGGACGCCTGGCCCGCGCTGCGCTCTCCCACGTATCTGGTGATGGTCGCGTTGTTCATGGTGAGCTGCATCGGGACGACCGCGATCTTCGTTCAGCTCTCGCCCATCCTGCAGAGCCATGGCCAGTCTCCGTTGCAAGCCGCCTCCGCCGTGTCACTCGCCGGCCTCGGCGTGATCATCGGGCGCGCCGGCGTCGGCGCGCTGATGGACCGGTTCTTCCCGACCCTCATCGCCGTCGTCCTGTTCCTCGTGACCGCGGCCGCGGTTTCGCTCCTGCTGGTGCCGGCGGCATCGGGGCTGTGGCTGATCAGTGCTTTCGCCGCCGGGCTCGCGCTCGGCGCGGAAGGAGACACGGTCGCGATGCTCGTCGCGAAATACTTCGGGCTGCGCTCGTACGGTCAGCTGTATGCCGTGGGCTACGCGCTCTTCGGCCCCGTCGGCGCGTCGGTGGGCCCGTATCTGACGTCGGCGCAGTTCGAGAGGACCGGCTCCTACACCAGCGCCGTGATCACCTCGATCGTCCTGCTCGTTCTATCGAGCCTGCTCGCACTCGCTCTACCCCGCCACTCGCTGGAACCAAGAAGAAACAAGATCGTCGCCGCGAACCACCGGACAGATGCGGCACTCGCGGACAGTGGTTAGGTCGGTCCATCGCGCCCCCAAGAGCGCAACGAGGAAGCCGGAGGCTAGAGGCTTGGGCCGTTACCCCGGGTGTGGGGAACGCAGAGCAGAGTGAGGACCGCGCCGAGGAGGTACCCGGCGGCACCGACGGCCATGAACGTCGAGACGCCGGTGGTCAGCCCGGCCGCCGCGATGAGGGACCCACTGATCGCGACTCCCGCAGCCGATCCCGTCTGCCGGGCCGTGTTGAGCGTCGCCGACGCGGTTCCGGCGTACCCGGTCGGGGCGGCGTCCATGACCGTGGAGGTCGCTCCCGTGAGGGTGAACGACGTGCCGAAGCCGCAGGCCAGCATGGCGACCACGAGTACCGCGTAGCTTGGGGCGTCGCCGGCTACCGCCCAGATTGCCAGGCCGACGCATGCGGTCAGCAGCCCGATGAACATGAGGCGCCGGTGTTCGAAGCGGTCGGACAGCCGGCCCGACAGCGCGGACGCCACCATCGTGACGGCCATGGCGGGCAGCAGAGCGAGCCCGGCCAGTGCGGCGCTGAGGTTCAGGTGCTGCTGGAAGTAGACGCTGGCGGCGAAGATCATGCCGTAGAAGCCGAAGTTGAACAGGAAACCGATGGCGGTTCCGCCTGTCAACGGTCGCGATCCCACCATGGTCCTGGGCAGCGGCGGGTTGGGGCCGAACCGCTCGCGCAGGACCAGGACGCCTGCGGCCACGGCCGCGACGAGGACGCCGCCGATGACCGCCGGCCCTCGGATGCCCTGGCGGCCCACCTCGTTGAGAGCGGTGATGAGGGCAGCCACGGTGACGACGACGGCGGCCTGCCCGAGTGGATCGATGATGCGCCCGCGGTCGCGCGGGGACGGCCCGACGGTCGCCATGGTGAGCACGAGGCACAGCAGTCCGACGGGCAGGTTGATGACGAAGACCCAGCGCCACCCGACCGTGGTGGTCAGGACACCGCCCACGAGCGGGCCGGCCGTGGCCGCTACGCCCGCGATCGCACCCCATAGTCCGAAGGCCCGTGCCCTGGCCGTCGGCGTGAGGTAGACCTGTTGCAGCAACGCCAGCGAGCCCGGCACCAGCAGGGCGGCGCCACCGCCCTCGACGAGACGGAACGCCGTGAGCGTGATGACATCCCCCGCGACGACGCAGCCGAGGGATGCGACGGTGAACGAGGCCACCCCTAGGCAGAACACCCGGCGGTGCCCCCAACGGTCGCCCAGCGCGCCACCAAGGAGGAGGAACCCCGCGAAGGCGACGGTGTAGCCGTCCACGACCCACTGCAGGTCCGTCAGGGACGCGGCCAGGTCACGCCCGATCGCGGGCGCCGCCACGTTGACGATGGTCACGTCCAGGATGACCATGAAATAGCCGCAGCAGACCGCGAGCAGGGGCGCCAGCCCCACGCTGACACCCGGCTGGTCAGAGGCAGCCACGGGGCCCGAGCCTGCCACGCCGACGTCATCCGCATCAGGGGCGGGAGCCGGCGCCTCGCGCACCTGCTCGAAACAGCAAGGCGACGCCAGCGCGCACCCCGGTCGGGGAACACGAGTCGACCGATCTCGACCAAGCAGGTGAAACGCGCCGCCTGCGGGTTCCGCAACCGGGACGACTACCGCCGCCGAGTACGGGTGCACTGCACCCGGCGCACCCGCCGATTATCAGCCGTTCGTTCCCTGTCACGTGGAGATCATCGCCGCGCAGACGATCGACGCACGGATCGCCATCGACAGCAAGGCCGGCCTCGCCGCCCAGGCGCTCGACGGCTCGAGGAGGTCGGATCCTCGGCCGACGTGCAACACGAGGCGCTCGTCGTGTTGCTGACCGACGCGCTGTCAGCGGCCCCGACGCACCTCGCGAGCTGACGGAGCGCTGATGCATGCACATCTGCTGGCCCGGCGGCCAGTTCGACGAGGAGTACAGGCCCTCGGCGCCTCGCGGTGTTGGCATGTGCATCTGATCGTCCCTTCCCCGTCACGTTCGCCGGGCGTGGTTCACCCCGGACGCGGACGGCCTCGCAGTTGTCATCGACGCTGGTCCTGTGTAGCCGGGAACCCGAGCCAATCTTCGGTGTCCGGTCGCCCCGTACTCCTCGCCCGATACGGCATGCCCGTAGTCGGGCATGCCGCATCAGCGGTGGATCAACCCAACTTCGCGTACTGCGGCTGAGTGGGACCACGAACCGAAGCGCCGTCCGGCCCGGCGGTCTCGGCGGCCGCGACTATCAGCGCGGACGCGGCGTGCGCCCACGCCTGGTTGCCCGGCGCGAGGGCGTCGAAGGCGGCTGCGTGCGCGGTGCTCCCGCGGCGCGCGACGGCGAAGCGCCACGGCTGGGTGTTGGAGGCGCTCGGTGCCCAGCGGGCGGCCTCGAGCGATGCGGTCAGCTGGACGTCGGTGAGCTCGTGCCGCGAGTCGAATGCGCGCGGGCTCCAGCGCCCGACCTCCACCGTGCCGCGGGCACAGGATTCGGAACCGATCGGTGTTCACAGCACAACGGGACTACGCGGCCGCCCATCGAATCCGCCCGATCCCGGCAAATGGTCGAGTCGAACGACCGACCGCAAAACATGCCGAACACGCTGACGAGTCACGAATCAGGACATGCCGCGCGCGACCGCGCGGGCGACCACCGAAGTTCGACACCGCGGCCTACAAGCAGCGCGACACCGCCGAACGCGCCTTCAACTAGCTCAAGACCTTCCGCGCGGTCGCGACACGCACCGACAAACGCGAGTACATCTTCCATGGGACCATCGACGTCGCCTCGATCAAGATCTGGCTCCGTGGCCCAGCCGCTCAAGATCCACCAGACACTAGCAGCGACGCCACCAGCACCGTCTTCGCCGATCACGGCAGTATTAACGTGAGCGGAGGGCCCGCCTCGGATCGTCAGTGGAGGACGCCGAGCGAATCGCTGCGGAGCGGGGTGGCGGCTTCCCTGTCGAGCATTCTATGCAGTCGGTTGGAGGTGTCCGTCCCGAGGACAGGCATGAAGATCACCAGATGCAGGTCGGGATGATCCGCGGGTGTGAAGTTGTGCTGCCGGAGGTGCAGGTCGCCGAGGACGGGATGGCGCACCAAACGCTCGCGGGTGGGTAGCACGTCGATCGAATGGCTCTCCCAGATCTCACGGAAGGACTCGCTGGCCTCGAGCAGCCGCTTGACCAGGAGTGCGAACGGCGGATCGGTGAGCCGCGGACCGGCCTCGGCCCGGAACGCGGCGACATACGACCGGGCGGTGCGCTCCCAGTCCGGCAGGAGATCGCGCAGGTACGGGTCGGTGAACATCAACCACAACATGTTGCGATCCGACCCCGCGACGGTCGGCACGTTCGGGTACACCGCCGTATTCATGGCGTTCCACGCCAAGATCCCCCAGTCCGGGGCGATCGCATACGCCGGAAACTCCTCCAGCGAGTCCAGGAACTGCCGAACGTGGCCGGGGACCGTCGGGGCGACCGGATCGGCGACCGGAGATGGGGCGGAGTAACCGGCCAGCGACAGCAGGTGGGCGTGTTCGGTGGTGGACAGCAGCAGCGTCCGCGCCAGCGCGTCGAGCACCTGCCGGGACGGTGCGACGTCGCGGCCCTGCTCCAGCCACGTGTACCAGGTGACGCTGACAGCCGCCAGGTAGGCGACCTCCTCGCGGCGCAGGCCCGAGGCCCGACCCCCAATCAGGGGCAGCCCGAGTTCGCCACGAACTACCTGTCCCCGCCGAGCTCTGAGAAAAGCGCCGAGCATGGCAGAATTGCGGGTCACTTGTGCTCCGTTCGTGAGGCATACGTACAAGCCAGCGACGGTGCTGACATGTGGTCACAGCAGTACAGCCTCGGTGCGGAGTCGGGATCGCGGTACGTGGCCGCGGACAGCACGGTGCGCCCCGTGGTTGTCTGCGGGAACAACGGCAAAGACCGACACAAGGCGCGTACCGCCGAAAGTAAACACTGCGCCGGCGAAATTTGTTCCGGCCGGGTCGATCAGTGAGGGCCTGATCGGAAATTTAGGTGATTCGTACGGCTGCGGCTCCAGCGTCCGGTTGCGGATCGCGAGTTGAGAGATCGAGAAAATGCGGGTTTTGCGGAATATGGAGCTCTTGGTGTCAGCGAGGTCTTCACAATGACTTGTCCGTGCCGGACGGGTGGCCGGACAGGTGGAGGGCTGCGCCCGTGATCGGGCGCTGGTGCCCGCGCTACCAGTCCCGCCGAGACGATCGCTGGAAGGCTTACAGCATGACGATCAGCTCGGGTGGGACCGGCGTCTGGAACGCGGGCTTGCGACACGGCGGCCACATCGCCGATAGCAGACACATACCCGCTAGCCACCACGGGGGTGGACAGGTGACCGACGTCGGACACCGTGATCTGAAGGGGGCCGACGAGGAGTCCATCGACGCGAGGCTCTTCGCCATCACGGCCATCGCCGCCGACGGGTTCGACCGGATCAGTCGGGACTTCACCAAGCTGTTACTCTCCGAAATCCCCAATCTGCGCGGGGACGCACTTCTCGAGGGATTGTTGCATGCCAGCGTCGACGAGAATATCGGCGCACTGCTGCATCTGCTCGGGCTGCAGATCTCGATGGAGAACGTCGCCGCACCCAGCGCGGCCACCGAATACGCCCGGCGGCTCGCCCAGCGCGGTGTAAGCGTGATCGCATTGGCGCGCGCCTACCGCATCGGTCATGCCCTGTTCCTGGAATGGTGTCTTCGGGAGGTTTCCGAGCAGGAAGCGGACCCGCGGTTGCTGCAGGCCATCACGAACCGCATTCTGGAGTTGAGCTTCGCATACGTCGACCGAGTATCCGAGCAGGTGGTCAGCGCTTATCAACTGGAACGTGACCGGTGGCTACTCACCCAGAATACGCTGCGGATCAAGAACCTACTGGCCCGCAAGGAGTTCGACCTCGACACCGCCGAGTCTGCCATCGGGTATCGGCTGCGCCAGTTCCATGTGGCCGTTGTCGCGTGGGTGCCCGAGCCGGCCCAGGCCGGCGAAGGGCTCGTGCGCCTCGACCGGTTGGCGCGTGCGCTGGCTGACCTGGGATCTGCAGGATGTCCGCTCTTTGTGCCCTTCGACGAATCCATTGGGTGGATCTGGCTGCCCTTCGGGGCCCGCCCGAACGTCGACCAGGGAAAGCTGCAGGCGATCGTCGGAGCGACCGACCCCACCATCCGGGTGGCCGTCGGCGAGCCCGAGAAGGGGATCGAAGGGTTTCGTTCCAGCCACCAGCAAGCGATCGCCACGCATAACATGGCGGTGGCCGTCCAGTCGTCGCGCCGCGTCACGCTTGCCGAGCAGGTCGGGCCGATCGCGCTGATGTGCCGGGATCTGGACGCCGCCCGAAGCTGGGTCCGCAAGGCGCTGGGCTCGTTGGCGACCGACAAGAACAACAACCGGCTCCTCCGCGAGACCCTCCGCGTCTTTCTGGAGACCGGCGGCAGCTACGTGGCCGCGGCGGAGGCCCTCAACCTCCACCGCAATACCGTGCAGTACCGCCTCCGCAAGGCGGGGGAGCTGCTCCCGACCCCGATCGCCGACCGGCGATCCGACCTCGAACTCGCGCTCCGCGCCTGCGACCAACTCGGCTCGGCGCTCCTCGGTGACAACGAGGTGAGTACATCCGTGCGCAATCCCCGGCGCTTCCACTCCGTGCAGCCGCATCTCGGATAGTCGGAAACGGTGGATCGGGTCGCCGGGCAGACGGTGGTCAGCTGTGGCAGGGCAGCTCCGACCACGCTCGGACCGCGGTGACGAGCTCGGCCATCTGTGCCGGAGCGCTGAGCGACCTACCGGTGGCCTCTTCGATCCGGCGCAGCCGGTAGCGCACGGTGTTCGGGTGAACGGACAGTGCCGCCCCGGCGGCGCTGGCCGAGCCGTCAACGTCCAGCCAGGTGAGCAGCGTGTTGATCAGCAGATCGCGATCCTCCGCGCGGAGATCGAGCAGCGATCCGAGGATCGACCGGGCGGCGTCGAGCGCCGCGTCCGGTGCCGACGCCACCAGCATCGACAGCGGGCTGTCGCTGAACTGCTCGACCCCGGCACCCGGCCCCTGACGGTCCAGCGCCAGCCTGGCCAGCCGCAGCCCAGATCTCGCCTGACGCAAGCGCGTGAACACGGGGCTCACACCGACCCGCGCCAGGGCATGCCGCGACAACGTTCCCAGCACGCTCACGGCCTGGGCAGCCCGGCGTAACGTGACAACTCCCACGGACTGGTCGGGCTGCAGGCGCCACACCGAGCTGACATCGAGCGCGGCCAGCGCCGGCTCCACCCGCGGCAGCGGGTCTCGGCCCAGCTCGACCGCCTCGGCGGCGACGACCAGGAACTGGCCCGCCA
Source organism: Pseudonocardia aurantiaca (assembly GCF_039526725.1). Classification (NCBI taxonomy): domain Bacteria; kingdom Bacillati; phylum Actinomycetota; class Actinomycetes; order Pseudonocardiales; family Pseudonocardiaceae; genus Pseudonocardia; species Pseudonocardia aurantiaca. The sequence continues at coordinate 397,366 of NZ_BAAAJG010000027.1, read as the reverse complement.
GCGGCAGCCGCAGCGCCTCCGCGACCTCCCAGAACGAGCCCTCGCCCGTCGAGTCGGCCAGCACGGCCTCGACCAGCGCGCTGTGCTCACGCTGATTACTACGCACGATCTCGCGGTACTCGTCCCGGTAGCCGCCGACCGAGGCTTGGGCATAGGTGCTGTGCAGCCGGAACATGTCACCAGCCAACTCGACCAGCACGGCATCGCTCACTTCCGGCAGGCCGCGTGCCGCCGCGACGAGTGCCGTCCAGATCTCCGCGAAACCCGCGCGGTAGGCAGCGAGCATCTCCACCAGCGGTGCCCCTTGGACCGCTCGGGCACGGCCGGTGGCCACTGGCGCCGTGACGTCCGTGGTATCGCGGCCGAGCAGGCCGCCGAGCACATACTCGATGTTGGCCTGCAGTGACTCGCGCAGTTCAGCAGCGTCGACAACACCACCGGCAGCGTAGAACGGCACGTCCACGCGGATCCGGGCGTACACCCGATCCAGCAGATCAGGCGCCTGCTCCTGGAGGAGTTGCACGACCTGGCCGCGGCCCAACGCGTTCGCCGTCACCGTCGAAGAGTGGGCCTAGCCCCGTGCGCTCGACCTCATCGAGCGCTCAGCAAGGGCGCGACGGGCGCGCACGTGACTCGGCAGGTACCTGATGACGGCGTGGTAAGCGCGCTCTGCGCGGGCGCGGCCGCCGATGTGTTCCCAGGTATGTCCCCAGTTGAACAGCATGGAGCCGAGCGGGAGCGGGGATACGTCGGCGTAGCAGCGTATTGCGGAGGCGAACGTGGAAACCGCCTCGCGGGTGGCGCCGAGCGCCAGCTGACAGCACGCGATGCGCAACTGCCGTGGTGCCGACGGGAGCCCGCGGCTGTTCGCGAGTCGGATCTCCAGCGCTGCGCGATGGTCACCAACTGCCTCCAGCAGATCGGCTTGCACCTCGGCGACGTCAACCGGCGGGGCGGCGTTGGCTGTCGCCTTCGCCAGGGCCTCCCCGGCATCAGCCGGTCGGTGCAGCATGGCGCTGACCTGGGCGAAAGCCATCCAGGAGCGTTGGTCCCGGGGGGCCTGTTCGACCAGCGCCTGCGCCAGCGCCTTGGCATATCGGAGGTCGGCATCCCGGGCTGTTACCGAGTAGCGGCTCAAGATGCCATCCAATAGCTGGGTTCCGGCATCGACCCGGCGGGTCTCGGCGTACCAGTGCCGCAGATTACTCAGCTGGATGTCGAGGTTCGACAGCGCGATCGTCTCCGACGTACACAAGGGCAACGGAACCGCGAACTCCATGTGCAGATCAGCCCTTGCCCGCCGGCACCCCGGGATCCGGAACGGGTGGGTTCGGATTCCCGGCCGGTAGATACGGAAATTTCGGTGACGCCGGAATGGTCGCGTGGTCGACGCCGTCTCGGATCGGCACACCGTCCCAGCCCCGTATGATGACGGAGTAGAGGACGTCGATGACATCCTCGTTGAGCCAGCGCCCGCCGCACGTGGCGGGGGATTTTCCGGAGAGCGCGGCGCGCTCGAGATCGAGGTAGCCGCGCTCAGTGAACGGCTTCGTCGTGTCAAGGACCAGATGGTCGTTGACAAACATCTCCGTCAACGGGTGGTGGCGCCCCGGGGCGAAAGGCCACGTAATCGCGTCGTCAAGTTCATCGAACATGGTGAGGTTCGCGTCCAAGCGCGCCCGGTAGGCCGCCGCGGCGGCGGGGTTGACCGCGAACGCGTCTTCGAGGTTGTAGAGATCGCGGAGGTCGACGGTCTTGTTGACCGTGTCGTTTCCGTTGACGGAGAGTAGGACGTTCTTGACCTCTGGTCGGCCGAGCCGCTCGAACCGGGCGTTCGGCACGCCTCGGCTCACGGTCTCGGCCGCGACGACCCACACGGCTGGACGGTCCGTCCCGAGTACGTGACCCGCATCGAACTCGATCACGATGCTGAGCACGTTCTGGCCTGCCACCGCATCGACACCCGGATCGGTGAAGGCGATGCGCCGGGTGGCGCGGGTTTCGACCTCGTGCCGCACGTCCATGAAGAACGGGTCTCTCCGAAGCCCGGCGAACACGCTGACCTGGTCCGACTCGACCGCGCCGCCGTCGCCGGTGCGGAAGGAGGTGACTTTGTCGCCGTGCCGGAGCGAACCGGCCTGGGTACCGGTCGCCGGGTCGAGGTCACCGAACGTGACATCCAGGGTGACCTGATCGGCTCGCTTGGCTCGGATGACCCCATCCGCACCGGTCTCGGCGGGAGCGAGGCGGACGCGGTAGCCGACCGCGTCGGAGAAGGCCGCGCCGGGCCTCGCGAGCGGAAAGACGTTGACCACCACGGCCAAACGCCCCGGCGAGTCGGGCACAGGAAAGAAGTACAGGTCGGTAAGGTCGATTACCGGGTCCTGCAGGGCACGCGGGCTGGATAGATGGTCAGACACGATGGGCGCCTTCCGATCGTGGGACGTGTGGTTGGCGCTCCGTTGCCGGCAGCGTGGTAAGCCAGGTGAGCGCTGCGATACCAGGCAGGTAGAAGTACTCGCCGCCACGGACGGTGACGAACCTCGGAAGCGCGGACAGGCGCCGCCGCAAGGGTTTCGCTGGAATCGTGAAAGTGCCGCTGCCGTCGTTGTCGCCGATCAGCGGGTCCTTCTCATTGCCCAGACCGGCGAAGTCACCGTCGTTCATCCAGACCTGCTGCACGAACTCGAACTGCCGCGCGAGGCCGGCTCCCATGAAGATGAAGACGATGCCGCGATCAGCGCCATCATCCTCCAGAACCCCATCCGCCAACATGGGGCCGTACACCGCGGCGCGGCGCATGACCCGGTGGAGATTGGTCGAAACGATGGAGTCCTTGAGGCTGTCGCGCGGATTTCCCCGGCGAATGTGGCAGCCGCGGGGCGTCCGGCGCCCGCCCCGATCATCGTCGTAGTAGCTGAAGTCGTTGTTACGTTGTGGGTCGGCCCCGAGCTCTGGATCGTCGTGGTCCGGCGACAGCGCAAGCGGTGCCCCGCTTCGCCACCGGCCGACCATCTTCGCGGCGAGCAGCTCCTCGTCCTGAGGTGAGCGGGCATTGTCGCGCAGAAAGCGACGAAGAGCTGCGACGTCCTCATGCAGCTGCCGGAATGCGAGGTAGGTGCCGTTTCGGGCGAGGACGTCGGGGGTCAGGCTCGCCGGCAGCTTCCCCAGCTCGTCCTCGTAGCCGAGGATGAACTCACCCGGCATGACCTCGTCCTGGCCGGGACGTGGCTGGTTGGTGCTGCCGATGACATGCGGATTGCCGATGCCGTCGCGGAATCCGAAGTGCTCCCGTCCGGTCGGCAGGACCCCGACGTCCAGCTGGTAGATCATCGTGACGCCATCGAGCTGCTGTGCGACACCCACGGGCTCGTCCAGCGCCTCGACGGAGTGCGCAGAGATGATGACGCCGATGTGCACGTCCCGGCTGCCGAGCGGTGCGGTCCAGTGTTGCGGATCGCTGGTTCCGACGTCGCCGAGCACGACGTTGCGGGCAGCCATCCCCTCGCGAAACTCGTCGGCGAAGGAGGCCAGCGAGTCCGGCGGCACGCCGAGGGCCTCGAAACCGCTGTAGGTGAATGCGATGTTCAAGGTGAACGGCCGGGGCGACTCCCAATCAGCCGCGGTGGTGACCTTCGGCAGGACTGTGCGCAGCGACCGTTTGACCGCTTCCGCGTCGTCGATCCGGAACATCATGTAGACGCCGTAGTAGACATCGGGTCGATAACGCAGCAGCGTCCCCTGGATGTCGTCGAAGTCCAGCTCCGGGACGGTGCGGACGTGGTGAGCGCTCACCCTTCTGCTGCGTCGAGCAGTTGGTCGAAGGCGTGCGACACGCGCTCGGCCTTGGTGATGTCACGAGGCGTGAGGTCCGGATTCGGTGAGCCGTACCACAAGGCGGCCTCCACCTGATACTTCTCGATGTACGGGACCGCCTCGTCCGATTTCAGGCCGGGGAAGCCCGCCGCGACACCGGAAAAGATGTGGTCGATCCATGGTGTCGCGAAGCGGATCACGTCCAGCAGGTAGGGCTTGAACTCGTCACTGTAGGTCGCGGCGAACAAGAGCTGCGTGTCATCGTTGATCAAGCCGATGCGCAGGTCGTGCACCGTTCCCAGGCGACCCTCCCAGTAGCCGGCTTCGACTTGCGCCTTCTGCACGCGCTCGCGGAAGATCGCCGGCCCGTCGGGCTGGATGACGGGCGCGATCAGCGTGAACTCGGCCCTGTTGCCCACCCGCAAACCCAGTCCGTCGGTCTGCCGGCGGCACTCCTGCGTCCACTCACCGACTTCCTCGGCCGTTACCTCGGCAGAGATCGGCTTGTATGTACTCGGGTCGAACATCAGCCCTCTTCCTCATACTGGCCCACGCAAAGCGTCCCCGCTTGGTACAGGCGCTTCTCGCCGTCGACCGTAATCAGCTCGCCGCGTTCAGCTCGGCGCTCAGCTCTGTCGCTCATCGCGGCCTAGTTCGGCACGCTATGAGTGCCCGAGGCGGGCCGCCACGTGCCGCGGACACGGAATTCCGCACGGCTTGGTGTTGACAGCACAAGAGGAAACGGCGCCACCGCCCCACAGGCGTCGGGCGGCTCACGTCGAGGTGGGCGTTGCCGGTGCGGCGAAGTCCATCCAACGCCACCCGCGATCATCTGGCGTCGGCTCGGTCAGCGGCCGACTCGGGCCCGGGACCACGCCGCCGGCTCACGCACCTGGCCTCACGTCACGGTGACGACGACCTTCGGCGAACGCGCCCCGGCAGAAACCGAACACCTCATCGCTCTGCCGCAGCCCGCCCACGTTCGCGCCGACCGCCTCCACCCGGCCCGCCACGTCGACCCCGGCCACCCGGGCCTTCGGCCTGGTCAACCCCACGCCGCCCATGAGCCGCGCGATGCGAGGGTCACCCCGCAGGATGTGCCAGTCATACGGGTTGAGCGCGGCGGCACGCACCTGCAGCAGCACCTCGTCGGGCCCGACCTCGGGCAGGTCGGTGTCGACCAGCTCCAGGACGTCCGGCGGGCCGAATCGCTCCTGCACGATCGCCTTCATCAGGCCTCCATGACGCACGTGAGGGGTGCGCATTGACCTGCCACTTGCGTTCTGTGTCGGCCCTATTACAGGCCGAGGCGGACGGGTCGCTGAAAGGTGCTGCTGCGGATCGCGGTCAGACGGCACGTCTGCCGTCCACCGACGAGGGAGACGGTCGGGTGGGTTCACCCCGCGCGGGCGGCGTCCCGGCCCTCGGGACCGCGAACAATCCGCCCCGGGCTGCAGGTCGGCCCTTCCGCACCAAGTCCTGGAGGTGTCCATGGTGCGCATCGTGATCGGGTCCCGACGAAGGACCATCGGCGGGGCCGTCGTGCGCGCGGCCGGGGCGTCCCTGCTCGGCGTCGCGGTCGTCGGGGGGTGCTCGGCGCCGAGCACGCCGCCTTCGACCCCGCCGCCCCCTGCGGCGGCGCCCGCGGTCGCCGCGCCCGGCACGTATTCCCCCGAGCTATGTTCCGCTGCGGCGCAGTTCCAAACAGCGGCCAACGCGGTCTCGCAGCTCGACGCGACCAAGATCGGCACCGGGGGCGTCAAGGACGCGCTGCAGACTCTCGCGGACGCCGGGCGGGCCCTGGTGACCACGGCCGAGGCGCAGTTCAGGCCCCAGGTGGCCGAGCTCAAGCAGTCCGTCGCCTCGCTGCAGAACACGATCGCCGGGATCGGCGACCAGGACAACCTGTCGGCCAAGCTCGGCACCCTCACCACGTCCGTGGCCCAGGTCGAGGCAGCGGCCAAGCCCATCGTCGACAGCGTCCGGACGGGCTGCCCCGGCATTCCGCCGGTCCAGACGCCCCCGACGTCCTAGGAGAGCTGGCCGCTGTCAACTCTCATGCCTTGTCGGCACGGTTGGGTTCGGCCGGACGTGCAGGGCCGGGGCCGGACGGTGGGCTGGTGCCTGCTGCCCGCAGCCTCGGGCTGCCGGATGCGGTCAGCGGAATAATGACCTGAACCGTGGTGCCGGCGCCGGGCGGGCTGTGCATCCAGAGCCGGCCGCCGAGCGCTTCAACCCGGTCGGTGAGCCCGACCAGGCCCGAGCCGGCGGTGAGGTCCGCGCCGCCGCGGCCGTCGTCGCGGACGGCGACCCGCAGCACGCCCTCACCGGCCGTCACGGTGACGTCGACGCCGGAGGCATCGGCGTGCTTGGCGGTGTTGGTCAGCGCCTCGGCAACGACGTAGTACGCAGCCAGCTCGACCGGCTCGGGCAGCCGACCATCGACGCCGACGTCGAGGCCGACCGGGACGGCCGAGCGGCGGGCCAGCGTCTTCAGCACCGGGCGCAGCCCGCCCTCGGCGAGCACGGCGGGGTGCAGGCCACTCGCGATCTCGCGCAGCTCGTCGATCGCACCCGTCAGCTCGGCAACGACCTCGTCCAGCTGCGAGCTGAGTTCCCCGGCCTCGAGAGGCGTCGCCTGCATCGCGCGCAGGCGCAGGGCGAGGGACACCAGCCGTTGCTGGGCGCTGTCGTGCAGATCGCGTTCCATCCGTCGGCGGGCAGCGTCGCCCGCGGCTACGATCCGGGCCCGTGAGGCGGCCAGCGCGGCCTGAGCGTCGGCGTTGGCGATCGCGGTCGCGGTCAGCTCGGTGAACCCGGTCAACCTGGACTCGGTGCCGGCCGGCAGCGGTCCGGAGCGGGATCCCACGATGATGACGCCCCACAGCCGTTCCTCGACCCAGATCGGCACGCCCACCGACGCCCGGAACTGCCAGTCCCGAGCGACGTCGGCGAATGCGCCCGAGGCGGCGCGGTAGTCGTCGATCCGCGCCGAACGGCCCGTGTCGAACACCCCCGTGTGGATGTTCTGCCCCTCCAGTTTCACTCGCAGGTCGATGGCCAGCGGGCGCCCCGGGTCCGTGCTGGCCCAGTGGCCGACGACAGTCGCCAGGCCGTCTGGGTCATACCGGCTCAAGATCGTATGGTCGACCGTCAGCAGCCGGCCGACCGCCTCCACGACCGTGGCGAACACCTCCCCCGGCGGCGCCCCCCGGGCCACCAGGGTCGCCACCCGGCGCTGCGCCGCCTGCTCCTCGGCGAACCCGCGCAGCTCGAGCCGGGCCTGGGCGTTGGCGATCGCGGTCGCGACCAGCTCCGTGAACCCGGCCAGCCGCGCCTCGGCGTCCGCGGGCAGCGGCTCCTCCCGCGAGGACGCCACGCTGATGACGCCCCATAGCCTGCCCGCGACGCTGATCGGCACGCCGAGCGCCGAGCGGAGGCCGAGCTTGCGGACGGCCTCGACGCCCGCGCCCGAGGCCGCGTCGTAGTCGTCGATACGCGCCGCCCGGCGGGTCCGGAACACCAGCGTGTGCACATTCCGCCCGCCGAGGGCCAGTGAGGTATCGACCGGGTCGGGCAAGGCGGCCCCGGTTCTTACCCACTGGGCGAGGGAAGTGGCCCCGCCGTCCGGGTCGTACCGGGCCATCGCCGTGTAGTCGGCGTCCAGCACGCCACCGGCCTCGGCGGTAACCGCGGCGAACACCTCCTCCGGTCGCGTTCCACGGGCGACGAGCGTCGCCACCCGCCGTAGCGCCGCCTGCTCGTCGGCGAAGCGCCGCAGTTCCACCCGGGCCTGCGCGTTGGCTACCGCAGTTGCGATGAGTTCGGTGAAGCCGGCCAGCCGCGCCTCGGCGCCCGCCGGCAACAACTCATCGCGGGTCAACGCCACGTCCATGACGCCCCACAGCCGGCCCTCAACGCTGACCGGCACGCCCACCGACGAGCACGGTCCCCAGTCGCGGATGGCGATCTCACCGATCGCACCCGAGACGTCGGCGTAGTCGATCCGCGCCGACCGGCCCGTCCGGCACACCAGCGTGGTCACGTTCTGCCCGCCAAGCGGCAACCGGCTGCCAACCGGGGTCGCCCCGGTCGCACCCGTGCTGGTCCACATGCCGACGACCGTGATCATGTCCTGCGGGTCGTACCGGTTCAGGACCGCGACCTCGACCTCCAGCAGCCGGCCGACCTCCGTGGCGACCGCGGCGAACACCTCCTCCGGCCTGGCTCCGTCGGCGACCAGCGTGGCCACGCGCCGCAGCGCTGCCTGCTCGCCAGCCAGGCGTTCGAGCTCGATCTCGGCCCGCCGGCGCTCAGTCACGTCGCGCGCCACCCCATACATGACGCTCTCTTCGACGACCGGCGTCGTCGTCCATTCGAGCACCCGGTACGAGCCGTCCTTGCGGACGTAGCGGTTCTCGAACGAGATCGCCGTCTTGCCCTGACCGATCGCGGCCGACTCCGCCGCTGTCCGCTCGCGGTCGTCCGGGTGCACGAAGTCGAGAAACGGTCGCTCGAGCAACTCGTCCTGCGTGTAGCCGAGGATCTGCTCCGCGGCCGGGTTCACCCGCGTGAAGTGCCTCTCGAAGTTGGCCACCGTGATCAGGTCGGGCGAGAGATTGAAGATGCGGTCGAGCTCGTTCTGCGCCCTCGCTCGCCGCGCCGCGTTGATCCCGAGCACCGGCGCGAGGCCGGCGAGAACGAGGCCGCAGGCGAGGATGATCCACGGCAAGGCCGTCGCGGCGCCGTGGACCGGGCCCCTCGGCAGGATGACGTCGAATTGCTGTCCTGCCTCGGTGAACGACGTGCGGACGGTCTGCTCACCGGCGGGAGGTCCGCCGGTGACAGTGCCACCGACCGCCAGCTGCAACCCCGGCGTGTCCGCCGCCGCGCTCAGCGTCAGGTCCGGCACGAAGACCACTACGTACCCCGGGCGCAGGGACTCCCCGACAAGGTTCGGCGCCGGTGCGACCAGGAAGAGGCCGTTCGTCCCGGTGTCCGGGCCGGCCACAGGCGTCGCGGTCACGCCATCGAGGTCGGTCGCGCGATCGAGTGCCGCGGCCATACCGGGTTCGCCGCCCAGATCGATCCCGGGCAGGGCCAGGGGAGGGAAGCCGGACACCAGCGTCGCCGCCAGATAGGAGGAGCGCGATCCGCCGGGCACGACGCTGTGTCCGTCGTCGGGTGTCACGATCGGCTGGCCGATTCGCCGCTCGTACGCCGCACGCTGTGAGTCGGGAAGCGGCTCGGCCCATGCAGCGGCGGGGAAGTCCGCCGGGCTGAGCCACCTGAACGCATTCCTCGCGAACTGGTCGCTTGTGACGCCTACACCGCTGGCGTCCAGCATGAACCGGCGGAGGCTTTCGGTGAGCGACGCCGCCTGCGCGATCCGGCCATGGATCTGTGCCGCGGCGACCTCGGCGCGGCGCTCGGAGTCGCGCTGCACGTCTCGCTCGGCGAGCGTGCGCGCGACGATGAAGCCCGCAACGGCCACCGCCAGAATCAGCGCCACTAGTGCAATCTGTCGCGGGCGCACGGGTCACCGACCCACCCGGGAAGCGATCGCCTGGCAGTTTGCGAGCGCCGCATCGACCGACGACCTGCCGGCGATCACGGCCGCGAACTGCTCGGTGCACTGGTTGCCGACGTCCTGGAACTGGGGGATGCCTACGTAGAAGACGCCGGGGTTGCCGGGCCGCTTGGTCGTCCCGGGGTTGTCGACCGGCGCAGTTTCGATGGCGTCGAGCGTCGGCTGGGCGAATGCGCGGGCGGCGTTCTGGTAGTCAGGAATATCGTATGTGGACCGGCGCGTACCCGGCGGGATGGCCGCCCACCCGCCAGGAACCCGCGTCCCCGCCTCGCTGATGTACTGCGGTCCGCTCGCCCACGCGACGTAGCTCCACGCCAAGTCCATGTTCCTCGACGATGTCGGAATCGCCAGCGCCCACGACCAGAGCCATCCCGACGCCTTCGTCAGTTCGACCGGGGCGGCGGCGTAGCCGTTCTTGCCCTTCACGTCGCTGTCGGCGGCCTCGAGCAGGCCGGCGGCCACCGTCGCGTCGTACCACATGGCGACCTTGCCGCTCAGGTACTGCGCGAGGCACTGGTTGTAGGCCGCGGTGGCCGCGCGGGGCTCGCCCGCCTCCCTGACGAGGTCGACGTAGAACTCGAGCGCTTCCCGGAACTGAGGCTGGTCGACCATCGCCTTGTCCACCGAGCCGTCCGGCGTGGCCGACCACCACGTGCCACCGAACGTGTTCAGCACGGTGCCGAACGTAGCGCCGAGCTCGCCCCAGCCCGGCTTGCCGCGCAGGCATATACCGGCCATGGCGGGCGTGTTGATCCTCCGGGCGATCTGCGCGACCTGGGTCCACGTGGGATGAGCCGGCATCTCGATGCCGGCGTCGACCAAGATGTCCCTGCGGTACATCAAGAACGACGACTCCCCGTAGAACGGCGACGCGTAAAGCTTGCCGTTGAACGACAGTGCCTTCCGCACCGACGGGATGACGTCGTCGAGGTAATAGGCCTTGTCGGAGGAGGCCATGGGCGTGAGGTCGGTGATGTAGCCGTCCTTGCCGAACTGCGGCGCCTCGTACGGGCCGATCATCACGACGTCGTACTGGTGGCCCCCATCCCGCGCGCCGCTCGTGATGACCTCACGCAAGGTGCCCTCGTCGAGGATCGTGTAGTTCACGTTGATGTGGCTCTGCGCTGTGAAGAGCGACGGCGTGAGACGCGCAAGATCCTGCACTTGAGGGTTGGCGACTATCGCGACGTTGATCGAGCCGCCGGAGTTCGACTGCGCACCCTTGTCGCCACCGCCCGCGCAGCCGGCCAGGAGCGATTCGACGATCGCGAACACAACTGTGATCAAACCAAGGCGCACCGTGCCTTTCATGGCTCTCCTCCCGGGTGCTCGCGAGCGGAGCATCGCCCACACGAGCGCCACGCCCAACCTGGCACGGGCGCAGACGCTGTGCGAGCAAAGCTGCCATTGTTTTGTCAGGAGCGAGCATGCGCGCGACGATGAAGCCCGCAACCGCCACCGCCAGAATCAGCGCCACCAGTGCAATCTGTCGCGGGCGCACGGGTCACCGACCCACCCGGGAAGCGATCGCCTGGCAGTTTGCGAGCGCCGCATCGACCGACGACCTGCCGGCGATCACGGCCGCGAACTGCTCGGTGCACTGGTTGCCGACGTCCGGAAACTCGGGGATGCCGACACCGCTGACTGCCGGCACGCCCGGCCGCTTCGTGGTGCCCGGGTTGTCGACCGGCGCCGACTCGATCGCGGCCAGCGTCGAGGAGGCGAACGCGCGGGCGGCCTTCTGGTACTCGGGGATCTCGTAGGTCGAGCGGCGCGTGCCCGGAGGGATGGCAGCCCACCCGCCGGCAATCCGCGTCCCCACCTCTCTGACGTAGTGTGGTCCGGCCGCCCATGCGATGTAGCTCCACGCCAAGTCCGTGTTCATCGACGATGTCGGAATGGCCAGCGCCCACGACCAGAGCCATCCCGACGCCTTCGTCCGTTCGACCGGGGCGGCGGCGTAGCCGTTCTTCCCCTTCACATCACTGTTGTCGGCTTCGAGCAGGCCGGCGGCGACGGTCGCGTCGTACCACATCGCCACCTTGCCGCTCAGGTACTGCTCGAGGCACTGGCTGTAGGCCGCGGTGGCGGCGCGGGGCTCGCCCGCCTCCCTGACGAGGTCGACGTAGAACTGGAGCGCCTCCCGGAACTCCGGCTGGTCGACCATCGCCTTGTCCACCGAGCCGTCCGGCTTGGCAGACCACCACGTTCCACCGAACGTGTTCAGCACGGTGCCGAACGTAGCGCCGAGCTCGCCCCAGCCCGGCTTGCCGCGCAGGCAGATGCCGGCCCTCTCGGGCGTGTCGATCCTCCGCGCGATGTCGGCCACCTGCGTCCAGGTGGGATGTGCCGGCATCTCGATGCCGGTGTCCGCGAGGACATCCTTGCGATACATCAGAAACGACGACTCCCCGTAGAACGGCGCTGCGTACAGCTTGCCCTGATACGACAGGGCGTTCCGTACCGACGGGATGATGTCGTCCAGGGCGTAGGCCGGGTCCGAGGAGGCCATGGGTGTGAGGTCCCTGATGTGACCGTCTCTGCCGAACTGCGGGGCCTCGTACGGGCCGATCATCACGGCGTCGAACCGGGGGCCCCCGGCCGGCCCACGGCTCGTGATGACCTCACGCAAGGTGCCCTCGTCGAGGATCGTGTAGTTCACGTTGATGTGGCTCTGCGCCGTGAAGAGCGACGGCGTGAGACGCGCAAGATCCTTTGTGTGCGGGTTGGCGACGATCGCGACGTTGATCGAGCCGCGGGAGTTCGACTGCGCACCCTTGTCGCCACCCGCGCAGCCGGCCAGGAGCGATCCGGCGATCGCGAACAGAATTGTGATCAAACCAAGGCGCACCGAGCCTTTCATGGCTCTCCTCCCGGGTGCTCGCGAGCGGAGCATCGCCCACACGAGCGCCACGCCCAACCTGGCACGGGCGCAGATGCTGTGCGAGCAAAGCTGCCATTTTTTGTCAGGAGGAGGAAAACTGGGGTCGCGCGCGGCCGGCTCGCTACAGCCTCGTGTCGCCGAGCTTCACGGTTGGGTATCCCCATGGGACGATGTGCTCCGATGTAGGGCCGTGATGGGGATGGAGAAGACGCGGGAGCTCGAGGTGTTCCTCGCGGTCGCCGAGGAACTGCATTTCGGCCGGGCCGCGGCGCGACTGCACCTGACGACGTCGCGGGTGAGCCAGTCGATTCGCGCCCTCGAGCGCCGCATCGGCGCGCCACTGTTCGAGCGGACCAGTCGCACAGTGCAGCTCACCGCGCTGGGCCAGACCCTGTTCGAGGAGGTGCGCCCGGCCTCCCAACAGCTGGAAGATGCGGTGCGCAGAGCCCAGCGCGCGGCCGGCCGGGAGGCGCAGGGCAGTCTGCAGGTCCTCTTCGCCAACTCCTTGCGCGAAGAGGTGGTCGCGGCCCTGGTGCGCGGCTGGGCCGAGAAGCACACGCACGTCACGCTCGTGAGCTACGCCTATCCGTCGCTGCATCACCGCGAATGGTGCGACCAGCCGCGCGACGATGTGTTCGTCAGCTGGTTCCCAGCCCAGCCCGACGCCTTGGGTCTGCCGCGGGTGCAGGTCGGCCCGGTGATCCTGCGTGAGCCGCGATCGGTGCTGGTCGCGACCGAGCACGCGCTAGCCGGTCACAACGTGGTCGACATCGAGGAGCTCGCCGACCACGACCTGCTCTACCCACCCCCGGTGACCCGGCGGTTCGCCGACGCCTGGACCCCGCCGGCCACTCCGTCTGGGCGACCGATCCACCGGGTGCGGCGGATGACCGACGGCTTTCTGGAGGAGGCTCTCACGATTGTGGCCCACGAGAAGATCGCCCACATCACCCCCACGCGGGTTCCCGCGGCCTTGCTGCGGTCCGACATAGTGCTGGTGCCGCTCACCGGCCTGCCGCCGTTCTGGCTGGCACCGATGTGGTCGGTCTTTGCGCGGAACGTGTGGATCTGGGAGTTCGCCGAGCTGGCCGTGCACACCGCCGCCCGCGCCGGGTGGCGGTCCAGCGATCACGGGTGAGGCTTCCATTGCCCACGGGCTTCGTCAACGAAAGCGCGGATGCAATCGAGTGGTGCGGTGGCGTCGTGAAGCTCAGCTACACAATGCTGTAGCGAGCGGTCCTTGATGCGTCTACCCCGAGCAACCCAGGGTGGTCGTACCTGATGTCCGGTGCGCAACCGACAGACCCTCGGAGTACACGACGTATGGCCACGACCGTAGGCCCCTACAGCAACCGCCAGTGCAGCAGGTCCACCGGGGACCGATGCTACGGGGGCGGACCACCGTTGACCGCACTCAGCGAACCTACGGCGCCTTCGTGTTGCTCGGGATGCCACTGGACGCCGACCGAGTAGTCACGCCGCAAACACTGACCGACGACATCCCCGCGCCCCAGCGCGTGCCGGCTCGGCCGGACCAGACCGGCCCGCTCATCTACCGACTACGGAGCGAGGCACCGCAGCCGACCGGGTAACTGGTGGCACTCGAACTGCAGACCTTGAACGCGGTTCCGGTACCACGTCGATGGGGCCGGCGGGGCGGGCGCGTGCCCGCCCGGCCGGCCCCGACCCGACCTCGATCGATGGACGAACGATGTCGGCAACCCAACACGAGAGGAACCAATGAACCGAGACGACCTCGCCGCACGCACGACCACGGAGCTCGTGAACGACGAGCCGGTCCACCCACAGTGGATCGATCGTCTCGTGGAACTGCAGGTTCTGGCCGAACACGGCGACACGGGGGCGGCTGCGGCGGCGGCGATCTGGATCGCTCAGGATCCGCAGGCCCGCCGGGTATGGGAGGGCGTAGAGCGAACCTGCGATCAGGTTCGAGGTGGGTCCGACCGGAGGGAATAGCGTGTCTACACCAGCGGGAACGCGGTCTCCGGGCGCGAGTTGCGCGTCCTGGCGGACAACAATGGTGATGGTCGGGGCGAGGAGTTCTACCTGGACATCACGGTGGTGCCCACCCGTCCCGACGACGGGACGGCGCGCGGGGTCGTGGTTCACGCGATGCAGGTGACCGACGTGGCGTCCGCCCGACAGCCGGCTGAGGCTCAGGCCACCGCATTCGAACAGCATTACCAGCCGGCGCTGGATGTGGTGATGGCTCTGCAACGCAATCTGCTGCCGGCGCGGTTGCCGGTGCTGCCCGGGCTGGGGATCGCGGCCTACTACCTGGTCGCCGAGCGTGAACAGGGCGCCGGCGGTGACTGGTTCGACGCGGTGCCGCTCGGCGACGGGCGGGTCGGGTTGGTCGTCGGCGACGTTGTCGGCTCCGGCCCGCGGGCCTCGGCGGTGATGGGCCAGCTGCGGGCGGTGCTGATGGAGCTCCTGCTCCAGGGTTCCGAGCTCCCCGAGGTGCTGGCCCGGCTGGACCGTTTCGTCACCCGGGTGCCGGGAGCGGCGGCCAGCACCGTGTGTCTGGCCGTGCTGGACCCCGCCGACGGCCGGCTGGACTACGCCAGCTGCGGGCATCCACCGCCGCTGGTCCTGGCCGCCCGCGGGCAGGCCCGCTACCTGCCCGTCGGTGGCGGGGGCCCGCTCGGCGTCACCGCTACCACCGCCCCGGTCCCGGTGCAGTCGGTGTGGCTGCAGGCCGGCGACATGGTGCTGCTTTACACCGACGGCCTGGTCGAGCGCCCCGACCGACCGCTGCAGCAGGGCATGGATCAGCTGCGGGTCGTCGTGGAAGACCTGCGGACCTGTGACACGCAGCCAACGATTGCCGCTGCCGCCACTGACCGCGTCTGCGAGCTGACCGCGGAGCGCATGACCCGCGACGGCCACACCGATGACGTGACCCTGCTGGCGGTCGGGTGGACCGGCACCCGGCCCCAGCAGTTCCACGCTGATCTGCCGGCGTTCCCCGGCGCACTGGCCACATTGCGACCACGGCTCGACGACTGGTTGAACGCGCTGGGCGGAAGCAACGAGGACACGCTCGCCATCCAGCTCGCCGTGCTCGAGGCCGTCAGCAACGTCCTTGAACACGCATACCGTGACGACACGGGATCGGTGCGTGTGGAGGGGCTGCTCGACCGAGCCGGACGGGCCTGCATGACGATCACGGACACCGGTCGCTGGACACACCCATCGCCCCATCCAGGCAACCGCGGACGGGGCTTCGCGCTGATCCGCGGCTCCATGGACATAGTGGAGATCGACAGCACCGAGACCGGCACAACCGTTCTCATGGACCGCGAGCTGAGCCGCCGGCCCACCGTCGGCCTCGACCGCCCCAGCCCGCCGGGCACCGCCGCGTCCGGCGAGGCCGGTTTCCGCGTCGAGATCATCGATTACAGCCCGCCGCATATGGCGGTACACGGGCCGATCGATCTCAGTACTGCTGCCGAACTGAACCAGCACCTGCGGGAGACCAGCCGGGGCGGGCTGCTTCCGCTCACCGTCGATCTCACCAGCGTGAGCCACTTGGCCAGCGCCGGCGTCCAGTTGCTGCACCTACTGGCCGAGCAGATGGCCGCAGACGGTCACCGGCTGTGGCTGATCGCCCCCACCGGCACCGCCTCCCACCAGGTCCTGACGCTGACCGCGCTGAACCAGCTCGCCGACGTCGTCGAGGCCCTTCCAACGACAGCCCGGTCCTCACCACGCTGACGGGTCTTCGACCCCGACACCCGGCGAGCTACCACGCACGAGGCACGCTGGATCCGCGGAAGTTCGTGCTCGACCAGGACCACCACTCACCAAGCTCGGCATCACCTCGCGGCGCCGGCTCCGTCACTGACCCGGCAGCGTCCCGTGTCGCACTCGGGTGAACACGGGTGCGATCGTGGTCCGGGTGTCCCACGCTCGTATCTGTCACGAGGCGGCGGAGGCGCGCAAGCTGGGGGCGGTGCTGCGCAAGCTCGTCGCCCTGCCTCCGAGCAGTAGGTGTGCTGATGCGATTCACGCGAGGATTCCGCGGCAGGCGTGAAGCCGAGGCCGACTCGGCGCGCGTCCCGCCGGGGCAGTACGTCACCAGCGGCTTTCCCGTGCTCTCGGCGGGGCCGACACCCCATACGCCGCTCGCGGATTGGACCTTCGCGATCCGCGGGGCACTCGACCAGCCGGTCTCCTGGACGTGGGACGAGCTGCACGCGCTGCCGAGCGTGACGGTCACGGTCGACATCCACTGCGTCACCAAGTGGTCGAAGCTCGGGTCGTCCTGGACCGGGATCTCGCTCGACACGCTGCTCGATCGCGTCGAGACCGCGGCGGACTACGTGCTCGCCTTCAGTGACGGCGGCTACACGACCAACCTCCCGCTGGAGGACCTCACGGGCGGCAAGGCGTGGGTCGCCTACGAGTACGACGGCGAGCCGCTCGAGCCGGAACATGGCGGGCCGGCCCGGCTGCTGGTGCCGCACCTCTACTTCTGGAAGAGCGCGAAGTGGGTGCGCGGCCTCGAGCTGCGCGACGACGACGAGCCCGGCTTCTGGGAGCGGTACGGCTACCACAACTACGGAGACCCATGGAGAGAACAGCGCTACGCCGGCGACTGAACTGGCAAGTCGGCACCGTCGAGGGGCTCGTCGCGGAGACGCCGCGGACACGGAGCATCGCCCTCGACGTGCCGGGCTGGTCCGGGCACCGTGCTGGCCAGCACGTCGACGTGCGCCTGACGGCCGAGGACGGCTACCAGGCGCAGCGGAGCTATTCGATCGCTTCGGCGCCCGAGGACGGCCGGCTCGTGCTCACCGTCGAGCGCCTCGACGACGGCGAGGTCTCGCCCTACCTCGTCGACGAGCTCCGTATCGGGGACGAGCTGGAGCTGCGCGGTCCCGTCGGCGGCTACTTCGTCTGGGAGGCGGCGCTCGGCGGCCCGCTGCTCCTCATCGCCGGCGGCTCCGGAGTGGTGCCGTTCCGCTCGATGCTGCGCCACCACCGCACGGACGGCAGCACAGTACCGGTGCGGCTGCTGTACTCGGCCCGCACGCTTCCCGACGTCGTCTACCGCGAGGAGCTGACGCGGTTCGCCCGGGACGGCGAGATCGACGTCCGCTTCACGCTCACGCGCGAACAACCGGAGGGGTGGCGCGGCTACCGGCGCCGGATCGACCAGGAGCTCCTCGCCGAGGTCGCCTGGCCACCGGCTGAACGCCCCCTCGTGTACGCCTGCGGTCCGACGGACTTCGTGGAGACGGCCGCGAGTGCCCTGGTCGCACTCGGGCACGAGCCCGGTCGGATCCGGCTCGAACGCTTCGGCGGGACAGGAGGTTCGGCATGACGACGCGGCTGGACGGCAACGCCATCGCGGGCGAGCTCTTCGACGTGTTCGGGCAGGAGATGACGACGGCGATGGGGACCTGCGCGAGCTGCGGGTCGATGCGTCCCCTCGGTGAGCTCGCGGTCTACCTGCAGGCGCCCGGCGTGGTCGCCCGGTGCAGCAGCTGCGAGGCCCTGATGGCGGTGATCGTCGAGATCCGCGGGATCCGGTGCGTCGACCTGCAGGGCATCGCGGCGCTCGAACACGGGTGAGCGGAGAACTCCTCCTTCCTGAAATGAGCAAGTAGGTGGCGCGTGCATGCCGCGCTTCGCTCCCCCAGCAGGACGCTCGCGCCTCGGCGCGATCTCGGACGGCCTCGCCACCCGCGTCCGATACAGGCGTCCGGCACCGATCCGCTGGGCCAGAGTCCAAGGTCGGGCGAAGCCCGATCTGTCGGCAGACCTCAGGCTTGTCCGCGGTAACGCGGTCCCGATCTCGCCGATAGGCCATCATGCACGCAACAGCCGTTGCGCTCCCTCGCCCTGACTTGTTGCGCCTCCTGACGGTCCTCGAGCCGCGGGCGCCCGGCGTGATGCCTGGCGAGAGGAGCCGGGCAGCGGGTGCCTGAGCTGACGTTGTAACGTCGGGCCGAAGCGATCAGCGCGGGGAAGGCGCGATCGAGCAGCGGCGGGTGGCCCGCCGCGGAAAACCGGGAAGCTCCCCAGCGCGCCGGTGTCCGAACACATCTGCGTCTCCCGGTTGCTGAGCGCGCGTCTGCGCGTCGCGGAGTTCGGTCGTGCGCGACGCGCGAACGTCGTGGCCAAGGAGAGAGCGATCGGCGCCCGCTGACAGCGCCGGAGGAGGAACGTGTGAAGACCGCACAGCGTCCCATCGGCCTCGCGGTCGTCGGGGCCGGCTATTGGGGTCCCAACCTGGTGCGCAACGCCCAAGCAACCCCGGCGTTCCGCCTGGAGTACCTCTGTGACATCGACATCGAGCGCGCCCGCCGCGTGCTCGGGCAGTACTCGACCGTCCGCGCCTCTGCATCACTCGACGAAGTCCTGGCCGACCCGGCCGTGGACGCGGTTGTCGTCGCAACCCCTGCCGCGACCCACTACGCCGTCGTGATGGCCGCGATCGAGGCGGACAAGCACGTCCTGGTCGAGAAGCCGCTCGCGGCGAGCTTCGTCGAGGGCCGCGAGCTCGTCGAGGCGGCCGAAGAGCGCGGCCTCGTCCTGATGCTCGACCACACCTATTGCTACACGCCTTCGGCCCAGTACCTGCGGGACCTGATCCGCACCGGTGGGCTGGGCGACCTGCAGTATCTCGACTCCGTACGGATCAACCTCGGCCTCGTCCAGCGCGACGTCGATGTGCTCTGGGACCTCGCGCCACACGATCTGTCGATCTTCCTGTCGATTCTCCCCGAGGGCGTATCGCCGGTCTCCGTCTCGGCGCAGGGCTCGGACCCCGTCGGCGCCGGCCGCGCCTGCGTGGGCCACCTCAACATCCAGATGAACACAGGCGCCATGGCGCACATCCACGTCAACTGGCTCTCCCCGACCAAGATCCGCACCATCGTGGTCGGCGGCTCGGCACGAACCGTGGTGTGGGACGACCTCAACCCGCTCCAGCGGCTGTCGGTGTACGACCGGGGCGTCGACCGCGCCGATCCCGCCGAGCTGGGTCGCGACGCCCGTGCGGCCACGATCGTCTCCTACCGCACAGGAGACATGGTCGCGCCCGCGCTGACTGACAAGGAGGCGCTGCGCTCGGTGATGGAGGAGTTCGCCGAGTCGATCACGCACCGACGGGCGCCGCTCACCGACGGCCGCTCCGGACTGAAGGTCCTCGCCCTGCTCGAGGCCGCCACGGCCAGCATGCAGCAGGGCGGCGTTTCCATGCCCGTACTGACCGACCTCGCGCGTTCCCCCGAGGAGATCTCCCTGTGACCACCACCGGCCAGCCGCTCGCCGGACAGCGCATCCTCGTCACCGGGGGTGCGGGCACGATCGGATCCCACGTGGTCGACCAGCTCCTCGAGGCCGAGGCTGCCGAGGTCGTCGTCCTCGACAACTTCGCGCGCGGGCGGATGGACAACCTCGCCGAGGCCCAGTCCACCGGCGGCGAGCGCCTCACCGTCGTCACCGGCGACATCAGCGACCCGGCACTCGTGCGGGACCTCACCGCTGGCATCGACGTGGTGTTCCACCTCGCGGCGCTGCGCATCACCCAGTGCGCCGAGCAGCCCCGCCTCGCACTCGAGTCCCTGGTCGACGGCACCTTCAACGTGATCGAGGCCGCGGTGGCCGCCGGGGTCAAGAAGGTCGTGGCGTCCTCGTCGGCGTCGGTGTACGGGCTGGCCGAGACCTTCCCGACCACCGAGCGCCACCACCCCTACAACAACGACACGTTCTACGGCGCCGCGAAGGCCTTCAACGAGGGCATGCTGCGAAGCTTCCACGCCATGAACGGGCTGGACTACGTCGCGCTGCGTTACTTCAATGTCTACGGCCCGCGCATGGACACCCACGGTGTCTACACCGAGGTCCTCATCCGGTGGATGGAGCGGATCTCGCGCGGTGAGCCGCCGCTGATCTTCGGTGACGGCCTCCAGACGATGGACTTCGTGCACGTCCACGACATCGCCCGGGCGAACCTGCTCGCCGCGCGCGCCGACGTCACCGACACCGTCTACAACATCGCCACCGCCACCGAGACCAGCCTCGCCGAGCTCGCCGCCGCGCTGCTCGCGGCCATGGGCTCCGACCTGCGCCCCGAGCACGGGCCCGAACGGGCGGTCAACGGGGTGACCCGGCGGCTTGCCGACATCTCCGCTGCCGCGAGAGACCTGGGGTGGGCTCCGCGGATCGACCTCGCGGAGGGTCTGACCGACCTGGTCGCCTGGTGGAGCCCTACAGCAGCCGCGCCGGCCGCCGGCTGACCGGTCTTCCGTCGAACGCCATCTGAGAGGTGACCATGATCCCGGTGATGCGCCCGTTGCTCGGCGAGGAGGAGGCCCAGGCCGTCGCCGACGTCGTACGATCCGGCTGGGTCGCCCAGGGGCCGCGCGTGGCCGAGTTCGAGCGGGCGATCGCGGCGTCCGTCGGCGCCGCCCACGGCGTCGCGACGTCGTCCTGCACGACCGCGCTGCATCTGGCTCTGCACGCGCTCGGCATCGGACCGGGCGACGAGGTCGTCGTGCCTTCGCTGTCGTTCATCGCCACGGCCAACGCGGTGCGGTACTGCGGCGCCGTGCCGGTGTTCGCCGACGTGGACCCGATGACCGGCAACCTGACCGCCGAGACGGTGACCGCGGTCCGCACGCCGCGGACGCGCGCTGTGCTGGTGGTGCACCAGGCCGGTGTCCCGGCCGACGTGGCGGCAATTCGCGCGGCCTGCAGCGACATCCCCGTGGTGGAGGACGCGGCCTGCGCGATGGGGTCCACATGGGGCGGACGGCCGGTGGGCACCGGCGCGCTGATGTCGGCCTGGTCGTTCCACCCCCGCAAGCTGCTCACCACCGGCGAAGGCGGAATGATCACCACCGACGACGCGGAGCTCGCCGCACGGCTGCGACGCCTTCGCGAGCACGGGATGACCGTCTCCGCCGCCGACCGGCATGCGGCCGGACGCAACTCCGTGGAGGAGTACGCGGAGACGGCGTTCAACTACCGCCTCACGGACATCCAGGCGGCGATGGGCCTGGTCCAGCTGCGCCGTCTACCCGGCATCGTGGCCCGCCGCCGGGAGCTCGCAGCCCGCTACACGGCTCTGCTGGCTCCCCTCGGCCTCCCCACGGTGCGCGATCCCGAGGGCGGGACGTCCAACTTCCAGTCCTTCTGGGTGGTGCTCCCCGACTCGGCGCCGCCGGTCGCCGACGTGCTCACCGCCCTGGCCGAGGCGGGTGTGTCGGCCCGCCGCGGGATCATGGCCGCCCATCGGGAGCCGGCGTACGCGGGGCACCCGCACGGACCCCTGCCCGTCACCGAGCACCTCACGACGCGGTCGCTGATCCTTCCGCTGCACCACGACCTGACCGACGACGAGCAGGGCACCGTCGTGGCGGCCCTGGCTGCCGCTGTCGGCCTGACGGCCCCGTCCCCGTCCCCGTCCTACCGCTGATCCGCCCCACCAACACCGAGGAGGGTTCGTGAGCACGCTCCCCGCCGCCGAACCTGTGCCCCTGCTGGACCTGGCCTCCGCCCACGCCGAGGTGGCCGCCGAGATCGCTGCGGGATGGGCCGACGTCCTGGCGCGCACCGCGTTCGTCGGCGGTCCGCACGTGGCGACGTTCGAGAAGGACTACGCCGAGTGGTCCGGGATCCGGCACTGCATCGGCGTCGGCAATGGCACCGACGCACTCGAGCTCGCCCTGCGCGCCCTCGGCGTCGGAGCAGGTGACGAGTGCATCCTGCCGGCCAACACCTTCATCGCGACGGCCGAGGCCGTCGCGCGAGCGGGCGCCACCCCGGTGCTCGTCGACTGCCACGCCGACACGGCACTCATCGATGTCGACGCCGTGGCCGCCGCCGTCACCGACCGCACCCGTGCCGTTCTGCCCGTGCACCTCTACGGCCAGACGGCGCCGATCGAGCAGCTCCGGGCGGTGCTCCCCGAGGGCGTCGCGATCGTGGAGGACGCCGCGCAGTCCCAGGGAGCGCGCCGGCACGGGGTGCCCGCCGGCAAGCTCGGCGACATCGCCGCCACCAGCTTCTACCCCGGCAAGAACCTCGGTGCCTACGGTGACGCGGGCGCTGTGCTCACCGATCGGGACGACCTCGCCGAGGCCGTCCGGATGCTGCGTGAGCACGGCTCACCGCGCAAGTACGAGCACACCGTGCTCGGGTTCAACAGCAGGCTCGACTCCCTCCAGGCCGTCGTCCTGTCCGCGAAGCTGCGCCGGCTCGACGGCTGGAACGCCGCGCGCCGGCGCGCGGCGGCCCGCTACGGCGAGCTGCTGGCCGACGTCGACGGCGTGATCGCCCCCGTGGTGGCCGAGGGCAACGAGCCGGTCTGGCACCTCTACGTCGTGCGCGTCGCCGACCGCGGGCGGGTGCTGAAGGAACTGCACGCGGCCGGTATCGGCGCCGGCATCCACTACCCGGTTGCGATACACCGCACCGACGCCTTCGCCCATCTCGGCTACGGTCCCGGGGCGTTCCCCGTCGCGGAGGAGCTCGCCGACGAGATCATCTCCCTGCCGATGTTCCCCGAGATCACGCCGGAGCAGCAGGAGCGCGTGGTGTCCGTCCTGGCCGAGGCGGTCCGCTCATGACCCTCGCCGACTCGGGGGTGAAGGTCCACCCGCACGGGCTCTGCGAGAGCACCGACGTCGGAGCGGGCACGCGCGTGTGGGCCTTTGCCCATGTGCTTGCCGGCGCCCGCGTCGGCCGCGACTGCAACATCTGCGACGGGGCGTTCGTCGAGGACGGCGCGGTCCTCGGCGACCGGGTCACGGTCAAGAACGGCACGCTCGTCTTCTCCGGGGTGACCTGCGAGGACGAGGTGTTCCTCGGGCCGAACGTGCTGTTCACCAATGACCTGCGACCGCGCGCGGCGATCAAGCGCGGCGCCGACGAGCTCTTGCCCACCACCGTCCGCCGCGGCGCCACCCTCGGCGCAGGCACCGTGGTCGTCTGCGGGGTGGAGATCGGGGAGAACGCGTTCGCCGCCGCGGGAGCCGTCGTCACGCGGGACGTTCCCGCGCACGCGTTCGTCGCGGGCAACCCGGCCCGCATCAAGGGCTGGGTCTGTGCCTGCGGCGAGCGCCTGGGGGACGACCTCACCTGTCCCTCCTGCGGCACGGCCCATGAGCGCGCGGGCTCAGGGCTGCGTGCCGCCGGCTAGCGGACCGGCTCGGGGTCGAACCAGTCGGGGATGCCCGACACGAAACCGGACTGGATCCGCTCCGCGCTGTTGAAGTAGTCCTCCTGCGCGATGCCGCGGCGCCGTTTCACGGCACGGTCGGCGATCCAGGCACTCACGGCAGTGGCGGTGCGCGCGAACTCGAGGGGCGGCGACGGCCGGAACTCGGCGAGGACCCGCTCGTACCAGTCGAGCTGCAGCTCGATCGCGTGCTCCAGGCTGTAGAACTGCCGCACGAGGGCCAGCGCGAAGTCGGCGTTCTCCTTGCGGAGCGACTCGTCGCCGAGCAGCCGGTCGAGTAGCTGGACGAGCGTGTCCTCGCCAGTGCCACCGCCACCGATGCCGTAGAAGCCGCGCCACCGGAACTCACGGGCCGAACCGGCGTCGAGGATGCGGAAGAACCCGTGCTCGCCCTGCACCACGCACGGCTTGCCGAAGGCCATCGCGCGCAGGAGCGACCCGCCCATGCCCAGCACCACGTCGGCGGCGGCGTAGGCCGAACGCGGGTCCGGGCGCATTCCGGTCAGCACGACGACCTCGCGTCCGACCCGTGCATTGGTCTCGTCGGCGAGCGCGCGCAGGTCGGGCATTGCCGGGCCGTCCCCCACGAGGACCAGGCGCACCGGGTGGCGCGCCGCGACCCGCCCGGCGGCCCGGATCGCCGTCTCGAGCCCCTGCTGCTTGAGCACCCGGGCGAAGCGGCTCACGACCACGACGAGCAGCTCGTTGTCGGCCGCTCCGATCTCTGCGCGGAACCCATCGCTGGGGAAGTCCGGGTACTGCCCGACGCAGTCCGTGGGGATCTCCAGCACGCCGACGGGCCCGCTGCGCGGCCGGACGCTCGCGGCGATCACGGGGTTGCAGACCTGCAGCGGCACCGACCCGGGCATGAAGTCCGGCACCGACATGCTGTTGATCGTCATCGTCATCGGTACGCGGTCGCTGCGGTGCGGACCGAAGAACGCGAGCAACGCCGGGGTGAGCTCGTAGGCGTGGACGATGTCCGGCCGGAACATACGGGTGAGCTCCGCAAGCCGGCGGTAGGAGGGCGCAGCCCGGTCCATGTTGTCGAGCTGGATGTGCATGTGTCGCACGCCGCGCTCGCGCAGGACGTCGACCAGCGGGCCGTCCGGACCGGCCACCATGACGTCGTGGCCGCGGTCAGCAGCTTCGCACGCGAGATCGACGGCGTTCATCTGGCTGCCGCCGAGGTCGAGCTGGTGGACGGCGACGAGGATGCGCCGGCGACGGCTTGCCTGGCTGTCGCCTTCCGGCGTGGTCGGTTTCACGTTCTTCCTTCCACACGGACCGCGCGCAGCGGCTCGGTCGCAGGGTCGGGCTGGGGCTGCGGGCCGGGTGGCTCTGCACGATCCCGGGCCGCACGGAAGATGCGGGCCAGGGGGACGGCGGTGATGGCGCACAGGATGACCTCTGCAGTGAGGTATGCGACACCCACTCCGTCGATGCCCAACGGCCTGACGAGGGCGAGCGCGAGGCCGACCACGATCGCAGCGCTCAGCGTCTGCAGGGCCACCACCCGGCCCATCTGCTGCCTCACCCTGGCGATCGCGACGTAGGTGCTGTGCACGACGGTGAAGGGCAGAGCCGCGCCCATCAGCCGGAGCAGGGTGGTCCCCTCCTGCGCATAGCCGCCGCCCAGCAGGGACAGCAGCAACGGTGCCCCGAAGATCAGGAAGGGCGTACCGGCGGCGCCGATGAGCCACGACAACCGCCACGCGCGACGTATCAGCGCGTGCTGTTGCCGGACGTCGTTGGACGCCTCGGTGATGAAGGACGAGGAGACGTTCCACAACAGGACCGTGATCGCCTCGCAGACCAGCCACGGGATGGCGTAGTAGGCGTTGGCCTCGGTACCGAGCATCGCCACCACGATCAGCGGCATGAACAGCGGCACGATGACCGACGTGGCGCCCGTCGCGTACTCGCCGAGGACCAGCCCGCTGAGCGCACGCCTGGTCGGCAGGGCGACGGCACCGTCCTTGGAGACGCGCCGGGGCAGCACCCGCAGCAACAGGACCGGACTGATCACGAGCACGGCCAGGGCCGCGGGCGCGGCCCACGCGAGCACGATCCCGTTGTGCATCGCCGTGATGGCGAACAGTGCGACGAGCGCCAGCTTCGCGCCCGAGAACAGCAGCTGCTCGATCGGGACCCAGCGCGCGGCCTGCAGGCCGATCAGCACCCAGTCCTGCAACGCGAACAAGGCGAGGACGACGACGACCAGCGGGAACACCGCGCGCTCGGTCACGGATCCGAACAGGGTGTCGTCGGCGAAGAAGAGCACGAAACCGGCGCCGAGGACGGCTGCGACGACAGCCGTCCCGCCGTACCCGGTCAGGACCATCGCTCGCGACCGCGGGCCCGCCGATCCCAGGAACCGGGTGAAGACGAGGCCGACGCCGAGGCCGGCCACGACGCTCAACATCATGGCGGTCGAGATCAGGGCCGAGGACCGGCCAACCTCCTCGGCCGGGTAACGCGCGGCGACACCCCAGAAGACCAGGCCGAACAGCGCGGTCATCCCCGAGGTGATCATCAGCGCGATCGCGTTCAGCTCGAGGCCGGCGCCGAACAACCTGCGCGCCCCCGGGCGGCGCGGGCCACCGGACCCGGACGCGGCGGGTCGGGAGACTGCGACGATCCGGGTCGTCTCCTCGTCGAAACCGCCGGAACGGTCGCCGTCGCCCTGCGTCATTCCGACCGGAGTCCCCCGCATCGAGTCGAGCCTGTTCCGGATCCCTCGGGGCCCAGGGCGTGCTGCATGCACGGGCCCGGCCGAGATTCGGGCCGGAGCGGCCCGACCTGGAGTGGTGCTCTGGTATCGACAGACTCATTGCCGCCGACCCGCACCGCGTGATCGTACAAACCCTCGATCGAGTGGTACGAGCCACCCGCCGGAGGCGATCAGGACGCGGCGCCGGGCTGCAGCGCCCACACGTCACACCCGTCCGCCGCGAAGGACCGGACCTGGGTGGCGTTCGCGGCCAGCCAGTCGGACAGCGCACTGCCGGGAGGCACGAGTGCGGGATCGGGTTCCACGAGGAACTCGGCGCCGTCTCGCACGTGGGCGGCCAGGAGCGCCGGATCCTGCTGGTCCGCCGCGAGGCTCCAGCCCTTCCGGTCCGCCAGGTAGAAGATCACCGGCTCCTGGTAGTTGTTGGTCACGCCGTCCACCACCGCGGTGCTCGTCGTGCCGACGACGACGAGATCGCCCGGCCGGGAGACCTCGGTGAGCGCGTCGGCGCACCGTCCGAAGGCGCCCGACTGGTCCGTCATCGAACCGGCGAGGACGTTGACCGACTCTGCGGACAAGGCCACGACGGCGAGCGCCGCGACCGCCGGGAACACCGCAGGCGCCAGTCTCGGACGCAGCCATCCGGACATCGCCGCGAGGCCGATGCCGACACAGGTCGCGGCGTAGGGCAGTGAGTAGATGTGGTACTGGATGCCTTGGTCGGAGCTGCTGTAGCGGCCGACCGCGAAGTAGTAGAGGACGAGCGCGACGGAGCCCGCGACCACGAGCGGGAACGCCGCAGGCCGTGCCCGCCACAGCCGGACCGCACCGATCACGGCCAGTGGGACGCCGACCACGCCGTAGATGAAGATGATCTCGGTCCGGAGGTTCCCGAGGTAGAACGCCGGTGACGTCCACAGCGCGAGACTGCCCCACTTACTGTCGCCGCCGGAGATCACGCCGAAGGTGTTGCCGTACTCCGCGTGCAGCTGCGAGGCGTGCCACATCCACAGCGCTGGAGCCACCAGGGCCGCGATGCCGGCCAGGTACACCGACGGGCGCCGCAGGCGCGACGGGGCGGCGAGCAGCAGCCAGATCCCCATGACCAGGCCGATGTGCAGGGACGTCGGCTTGACCAGGGCCGCCGCCGATGTGGCCGCAGCGGCCCCGGCGAGCCAGATCCTTCGGTCCTCCTGCATCCAGCGACAGAACGCGAGCAGGGCCAGGAGGTAGAACGCCAGGACCGTCGCCTCCGGCATGAAGGCGGTGCCGTAGCGCATGACCGCGGGCGAGACCGCGAATGCGATCAGTGCGCAGCGCGCCGCGGCCGGTGGCAGCAGCCGCCGCGCGAGGCCCCAGAAGGCCGCCGTGGCCACCAGCATGAACGCGAGCGAGACCAGCCTGCCGAGCCACACGTGCTCACCGAAGGCCTGGTAGAGCGCCGCGGACAGCCACGGCATGAGCGGGAACTCGGTCTCGACGTATCCCGGTCCGGCTCCGCCCCAGTTGATCTGCGGGTAGAACAGGTTCATCCCACCGGTGGCGAAGTTGCGCGCGATCGTCGCGGTGTCGGACTGGCGCCAGATGTCGCCGGGGTAGGTCATCGGGCCGAAGGCGCGCACGACCGACAGCACGGAGGCCACAGCGACCACGACCAGGGTCACCCGCCCGACCGGAGTCCGCGCTGGCGGGTGACGCCGGGCGCGGTCGGAGGTCAGTGGGAGGCGGGTGGTCGGCATGATCGAAGACTGCCCTTCGATGGCTGAGAGGACGCAAAGTAAGCCGACTCCCTGCGCGGCCCTGCTCGGCCGACCGGAGCGGCCCAGGTGCGCTGCGACCCCGTCTCGCCGTACGCCCGTCCGGGCATACGCTGCGCCCCGCGACACCGGTGCCGACCCCGGGAGCGCCGACCGGTCGCCCGAGTGCCTTCCGGGCGACGACATGGACGAGGAAGGGAACTGCCACATGCGCGCGGAACCGGCCAGCGGGGCCTCGGCCAGCGGGGGACCGATCAGCGGCGCGTCGATCCGCAGGACATTGGCCCGCTCCCGTGCGGCGCAGGCCGCGTACGGCTGTGCGGTGACCACGCGGCTCACGGCCGAGCGCTTGGCCCTCGGCTGGCGCGAGCCGCACGGATCACGGGCGAACTGGCGCGCCCGGATCCTCGCCTACCACTCGATCGGCACGCCCCGTTGGGGCGTGAACGACGTGCGACCGCGCGACTTCGAGCGGCACCTCCAGGTGGCGGTGGACGACGGTTGGACTTTCGCCACGCCGGCCGAGGTCATGGCCGAACCCGAGAAGCCGCTGCTGGCACTGACTTTCGACGACGGCGTCACCAGCGTCCTCGAGAACGCCGCTCCCGTGCTGCGTCACCACGGAATCCCGGCCACGATGTTCGTGGTCACCGGGTGGGCTGACGGGGGGCACCCGGAGAAGCACCGGCACGTGTTGGACTGGAAGGGCGTGGCCCGGCTCCAGGAGTACGGGATCAGCCTCGGGAGCCACTCCACCACACACCCCGACTTCGGCCGGATCCGAGCGGCGGACGCGCGCGAGGAACTGGAGGTCTCGCTGCACCGGATGGAACAGATGCTCGGTCTGACCGTCAAGGAGTTCGCAATCCCCTTCGGCCAGTCCCGGAACTGGTCGGACGCCGCGAGGACGGCCGCTGCCGAGGCGGGCTACACGACCGTGTACGCGCAGTCCGTCGAGACCCGACCGGCCGGCACCGTCCCGCGGACGTTCATCACCCGGATCGACACACCCCGACTGTTCCGGGCGGCTCTGGCCGGCTGCTACGACCGCTGGGAGGAGTGGTACTGACTGGCGGGCCGCCAGGCGCCCTGCCGTCGCCGCGCCCTCCGCCGGCCGAGCAGGTACGTTGCCGGACCCTCGATCATCCCGAGCGCTTCCTGGAGCCGCAGCGCAAGCGGATACGGTGCCGCTGGCACCGTGTCCTTCGTTGCTGACCGGAACTCCGGGCCCACCAGGTGCGCAAACCCAGCGGCCGCCTTCCGGAGCAGAAGTGCGCGCTCATGCGGACGCATGAGCAGTCGCTTGGCGAGCAACGCGGTCAGCCCGCGGCCGTAGCCGCGCATCTGCGCGTGCAGCCCCGCCTCGTCCTTTCGATGCCGGTGGAAGCAGACTGCTGCCGGCTGGTACACGAGGGTGCCCCGCAGGGCGAGCACGTCCAGGAAGAAATCCAGGTCCTCGCCGCCGGCAGCCGGGCTACCCGCGCCGAGTGCCTCGTCGAACGCCCATCCCGTCGGGAGAGCCGTCTTTCGCAACGCCATGCTCGCGCCGGTGCCGTAGCTACCCAACTCGAAGGGGAACAAGGGGGACGAGTCCGGTGCGGTGGCGAGGTTGTAGACCCGACGCTCGATGCCCCGCCCGAACCCGGCGGCGGTCTCGAACCACCATTGCCACATCGTCTCCAGTTCCGCCGGCTCGACCAAGCCGGTGACGCAGGTGACGGCGGTGTCGGCGAACTCGGCGGCGATGCGGCTCAGCCATGAGGGGTGGACGACGACGTCGTCGTCCGTGAAGGCGACGATGTCACCCCTGGCGGCGCGCAGCCCGCAGTTCCGAGCGTACGAGAGGCCCGGGTTCGGCTCGGCGACGAGCCGGACCCTCGGGTCGGCCGAGTAGCGCTCGGAGATGAGCGACGCCGTCCGGACGTCCGCGGGCAAGTTGTCCACGACCACGATCTCGAAATCGGGGTGGTCGGACTGCAGAAGGGCGTCGATGGCGAGCGGAAGGCTGACCGGTCTGCCTCTCGTCGCGAGCACGACGCTCGCTTTGGACCCCCTCGGCACGGAGGGGACGTCGGTGCAGCCGCCGCCCAGACCCTGCGCCAGCGAATCGACCGGGATCGAGTCCTCCGCGGCGGCCTCGGCGCCGTCACGGAGGAGGTGCGCCCGGATGCGGTCACCGAGCTCGTCGCGGATCACGCCGGCGAGAGCGCTCGGCGCCAGTTCGTCCGATTCGAAATCGAGCCACACCACTCCCATCGGAATGTCATGGAGCAGCACGAGCACCCGAACCCCGCAATACGGCGCTGCGCACCGGGACGGAACACGCCGAAGAACGGGTAGCGCCTTTGCCAGCTCGACGGCGACCACCAGGATCGGCGCGAACGGCTCGGCTGCCCCGGACGGGGTATGTGGCGAGCCACCGGTGAGAGTCCGGTGGCGTTGCGGAGCGGAGCCCGCCGACATCAGCGCGGCGCGCAGCATTGGGGCGATGGCGGACTCGGGGGCGTTGCGCATGGGATGGATTCCCTCGATGGCTGAGCCGGACGGGGAGCGAACCACACGGGCCGGACGGCGCACGCTCTGCGCGTGGACAGCCGCTCGAGACAGGTGTGCGAGGAGTGCTGGCGTGCCTCGGACATCCCTCCTCTCGACTTGTCTCACGGCACATCGTGCCAGTCGCCACCAACGCTTCCGCCCCGGTGTCGCGGACCGGCTCTCGGATGCATGACGGCGCACAGCACGACCACCGCATCCTCGCTCGCGCCGCGTCCGGAGTCACACCGCCAGGAGGTTGCCGCTCTCCGGCGTTCGTCGATCAACCTCCACGTTACGAGACGTGGCACGGAGATCCGCGACACCCTGCGACGAGTCTCGCGTCCGAACGAGTGATATATCCCGCGGCGGGAAGACCATTGCGGAGGAGGCCAACTCGGTCGGTAGGTTCCGCTACGGCCGTTGCCTCCCCGGAAGGAGTACACCGATGACTGCGAACGCGTGAACTTCCGACTCGAGCGCGTCTGCCCGGCCGGAGTCGCCGGAGGGCCCAGCCGGGACGGCCCACGGGTCAGGCGTCGAAGCGGTAGCCCATTCCGGCCTCGGTGATCAGATAGCGGGGACGGGCGGGGTGAGGTTCCAGCTTGCGGCGCAGTTGCGCCATGTAGTTCGTGTGCGTGACGTGCTCAGGGCCCCAGACGGCACGCAGGATCTCCCGCTGACCGATGGGCGAGCGGGAGGGTGTGCTGTGCTCCGTCGACTCCGGTGATGTCGACTCTGCACGGTCAGACCGGCCATCTGCACTGTGTGGCCCAGCACCGTCTCCGGCACGTAGGACTGCCAGTTCGTGTTGGTCACGAACGACACTGCAGTGTTGAACGCCATCGCGGGTGGGGCGGTGTTGCCATCGACCCCACGGTCGAAGCCCAGTGGCAGCAGCGGCTGGAGCCGCTGCAGGAGGTACAGCAGGACGATCCCGACGAAGGAGAAGCCCAGCACGCCGGCCGCATAGGTGGTCCAGCGCTGCTCGCTGGTCGCGTCGACGCGGAACATTCGATAGAAGACGGCCTCGATGCGCCAGTGCTTCTCACTCGTGAACACCCGCGCCATGTAGTCGCCCAACGGCTTCCACACCAATGCGAGGACCAGCAGAATGGCGCCGACAACCCCCGCAAGATCAGAGCCAGTGTCGCGAAACCAGCAATCACCAGCATCACGAAGGCCAGATCGGCCATCGAAACCCCTTTACGGAACACGGCCCGCCGACGCGGCGGACACAGGCCGCGCGAGTTTCCTCGACGCCGGTCCGGGAGCGGCGCGGGATGATGTTGTATTTACGCGACCATCAGCCGATCTTGATGCGGCGCTGACGGCCAGGCGCGCACGGCCTGCCCGCGTGTCCTTTACGGATCCATCACCCGACGGCGTAGTGATCCACAGCGGAGAAGTGCTCACCCGATAGGGTCGAGCGGTGCCATGCGCGTAAAGCGCGCTGTATCGTCCCGCAGCGTGAGGCGTCCACAGTCGGCCCACTTCGCCCGTCGCCGGGCGAATCGGTGGGGTCTGTGGGTTGTGCTTGCTCTGCTGGTAGTGGCGCTGGGCAGCGTGTGCCAGGCCGCGTTCTCGCCGTCGCCCGCATCCGCCGGCCCCGATGCGGTCGTCGCGTCCTCTTGCGACGAAACACCTCGGCACCACACCCTGTGCGGGTATGGAGCCGCTGTCGTCGGCACCCCGGGTGCCCGCGGCGGACGAGCTGACGTTGCCCCCGATGCACTCGGCGTGCTCATCGCGTTCGCGGTCGCCAGCGGCCTCGGCGGCGTGTTCGGCGCCGGTGGCCGGATGAGCGCCCGCTTCCGTAGCCTGGCCGGGCCGCCTCCGTGGGCCCCGCAACGACTGGTGGCGGGCAGGCACCAGCTCGTCGCCATCGGCATAACCCGCGTCTGACATCCGCTTCGGCAGCCCGGCCACGTGCCCGGGCCCAGCGTCGTCCGCGCGCTCCTTGAGCCGCGCCGTCATCTCCCAGCGAGCCCCCGAAGAGGCACCATGACAAAGAATCTCAAGGCCACGCTGACTGTCGTCGTCGTCGCTGTCGGCGTCCTCGCCCTATTGCTGGTCCTGAACCGCCCGAGCACGCCGGAACCCGCCGCGCAGGAGTCCGCCACCGGGCGACTGGTTCCCGCCGAGCTCCTGGTGCGAGAGAACAGCCACCGCCTGTCCACCGCTCCAGACGGCCGGGCCACGTTCGTCGAGTTCCTCGATTTCGAGTGCGCGGCCTGCCGAGCCGCATACCCGGCCATCGAGCAGCTGCGCACCGAGTACGCCGGACGCGTCACGTTCGTTGCGCGCTACTTCCCCATCTCCAGCCACTTCAACGCAGAGAACGCCGCCGTCGCGGTCGAAGCCGCCGCCCAGCAGGATCGCTTCGAACCCATGTACCAGCGCATGTTCGAAACGCAGAGCACATGGGGCGAACGGCAGGTCTCCCAGGCCCCACTGTTCCGCCAGTTCGCTGCCGAACTCGGACTCGACATGGCGGCGTACGACCGCACCATCGCCGACCCTGCCACGCTCGAGCGGGTGCGCGCCGACCAGCGCGACGGCCAAGCGGCCGGAGTGCAGGGCACCCCCACCTTCTTCCTCAACGGCGAGCTGATCGAGCCACGGTCGCTCGACGATCTGCGCGCCGCGCTGGACAGCGCGCTCGCCCGGTAGAGACCGAGCCGGAACCGGAGAGGGAACCGCGTTGTCCCGAACACGCACACGCACACGGATCCGCACCCGCGAACTCGCCCGCACCAGCCGCGGCAGTCGACCTGGTTCGGCCGAGCAGGTACCGGCCACGCCCGTCCCGCTCGACAGCCAGACCACCTTCCTCGCCCGCGCCGCTGCCTGGGTGATGTCGATCGGCGGGGTCGTCGGGACCGCTGCGGCGCTCGCGCTCATCCTCGACCGCATCGCCCTGCTGGAAGACCCGACGTTCGTCCCGAGCTGCAACATCAGCCCGCTGCTCTCATGCGGCTCGGTGATGATTTCTCCGCAAGCTCAGGTGTTCGGCTTTCCCAACCCGTTGATCGGCCTCGTCGCGTTCCCGGTCGTGGCCACCTTGGGCGTCGTCACGCTCGCCGGCGGCACGATTGCCCGATGGGTGTGGCTCGGGCTACAGGCAGGCACGCTCGGCGGGCTTGTCTTCGTGCACTGGCTGATCGCCCAGAGCCTGTACGTGATCGGCACCCTGTGCCCGTACTGCATGATCGTCTGGGTCGTCGTGATCAGCGTGTTCTGCTACACCACCCTGCACAACCTCACCGCCGGCAGGTTGCCCGTCCCCGCCCGCTGGCAGCGAGCGGTCTCTCGCCTGGCGACCTACCACGGTCTGCTCGTGACGTCCTGGCTCCTGGTGATCGTCCTGCTGATCACGATCCGATTCTGGACCTACTGGACGGGGCTGGTGCCATGACGGATGGATGACCGCCCGTCAAGGAGTTGCTCGGCCACCTGCGCCCGCCCGCCCCTTCCGGAAAATCCCGGCTTCGGGATAACATCGCTGTATGACGATGGATGGTTGCGGGCACGACCTGACCCCGGCGGTCGCACTGTTCCGGTCTCTGGCCGACCCGGCGCGGTTGGCGATCGTGCAGCAACTTGCCCATGGGGAAGCCCGTGTGGTCGACCTGACCCGCTCGCTCGGGCTGGCGCAGTCGACCGTGTCGAAGCATCTGGCGTGTCTCCGGGACTGCCGGTTGATCGACTACCGAACCAAAGGTCGGCAGTCGTTCTACTCGCTGACCCGGCCCGAGCTGATCGACCTGCTGCGCAGCGCAGAGCTGCTGCTGGCCGAGACCGGGGACGCGGTGGCCCTGTGCCCGGTTTACGGCGAACCGGCGTCCGAGCCGGCAAGCGATGCCACAAGTACTGGTGCCACAAGTACTGCGGATGACGCGGGCGTGACGGTGTGAGCAGCCTCGCGCTTGCCGCCGATCGCCGGGCCGTGCTGCGGCGCCGGATCCGCCTGCTGGTCGCGGCGACGATCACATACAACCTCATCGAGGCCGTCGTCGCGATCACGGCCGGAACGATCGCCTCGTCCGTGGCGCTGATCGGGTTCGGACTCGACTCGGTGATCGAGGTCAGCTCCGCCGCCGCGGTGGCCTGGCAGTTCGCCGGCCCGGACCCCGAGCGCCGGGAGAAGGTTGCGCTGCGGGTCATCGCAGGCTCGTTCTTCGCACTCGCCGCCTACGTCACCTTCGAGGCGCTGCGCACCCTGATCGGCGGGGACCAGGCCGAGCACTCCACTGTGGGAATCGTGCTTGTCGCGATCAGCGTCGTGATCATGCCGTTCCTGTCCTGGGCGCAACGCCGCGCCGGCCGCGAGCTGGGATCTGCGAGCGCAGTCGCGGACTCCAAACAGACCCTGCTCTGCACCTACCTGTCCGCCGCCGTGCTGCTCGGGCTCGTACTCAACTCCGCGCTCGGCTGGTCGTGGGCCGACCCGATCGTCGCCCTCGGCATCGCCGTCGTCGCGGTCAGGGAAGGTCGGGAGGCGCTGCGCGGCGAGACGTGCTGCACACCCCTGCACCTCGACAGCGATGACCCGGGACACGACGGCGGGACCGGCCACAGCAGCGGTGACACGTGCGGGTGCTCGACCGGCTGCACCGGCCCTTGCTGCGGGGGCGAGGCACGGTGAGCGGCACCGGGTGGGCGTGGGCGGCGCCGGCGCTCGACAGTTGGCTACCCGGCGCGGCGGACCCGCATTGGTCCGCGGATTACTCCTGATTGCCCTCAGCACCATCGCGATGGTGTGGACTACTGCACGCACGGTCGGGTAGCCCGTGATGGCCGACCTGAGGAGGAGCAATGCACGCCCGAACCACCCGGGAGGCCCTGGCCGCGGCGCTCGTCGACGCGGACTATCCCGCCACCAAGGACGACCTGCTCGCGACCGCGGAGCGCAACGGTGCCGACGAGCAGACGAGCGGGGCGCTGCGCAGCATCCCGCCGGTCGAGTACCGCAACTTCATGGAGGTTCTGGCCTCCGTCCCGCTGCTGGACGAGGACCCCCATCTCACAGAGTCGCTGCGGGCGCCCCGCCGCCGTCTGCACACGCGTCCCGCCTGTCCGAGTGGAGCAAGGACATCGGCCCGACACTCCCGTAGTACAGGCCCCGAGCCGCAGCCGGTGCGGGCGGCGCCGAGCAGCGGCCGGTAATCCTCGGGGAGCTGCACCTGGACGTCCAGGAACTCGTCGCCGACGTCGGCGCGCAGCACGGCGAACACCGCGGGGATCAGGTGCGCCGCCTGCACGATGTCAAGCCCGGTGCGCTCCGCCACCCGCTCCGCGAAGCGCGCCGCCCGCATCCGCGGGTCGGGCTGCCGCGCCCCGCGCGGGAGAGGTGCTCGGCCAGGGTCGTCAGCACGGCCGCGGTGGCGCGCACACGCCCTCGCGGTCGGTGTTCGCGAACTCGGCGACGAGCGTCAGGAACCGTTCGGTGTCCACCCGGCGCCTCCCGTCAGCGGCGGGTGATCCAGTCCCAGGCCCGGCGCAACCCGGCCTCCAGCGGGTTCTCCACGGGGCTGGTGAGCAGGCTCTTTTCAGGTTGGTACGCCGGCCGGGGCGGCCCCGGCGGCGGGGAGAGCGCGTCGGCGTCGACGGCGAGCTGGACCCCGCGCTCGTAGAGCCCCGCGATCTGGTCGGCGTCGGCATACAGGTGCCTACCGGGCAGCGGGTGCGTGTGCACCACGATGCCGTGGAAGACGTCCGCGCGCTCGTCGGCGACCACCTCGTCCACGACGCCGATCCGCCGCCCGTGCGCGTCCAACACCGGCACGCCCTCAGTGAGCGCGAGGTAGGCGATCGGCCGACCGAGGCCCGCCTCGCCGGTGCCCGAGGCCACCGGCTCAGCTCGTCGATTCCAGGAGCTCGGCGAACTCCCGCCCCAGCTGGCTCAGCACGTCCTGGAACTCACCGGGGCTGACCGCGTTGCGGAGCGTGGCGAGGACGGCCATCACCGCCGCGCCCGCGTCCGCCTCGTCGATGCCCGTGCGTTGGGCGACGCGGCGGGCGAACTCCTCCGCGCCGAACCCCCGCGCCTCCTCCTGGGGCGGGATCAGGTCCGCCCGCAGCGGCTTGGGCAACTGCTCGCGCAGATCCTCCGCCTCGCCGCCGCTGATCCGTTCGGAAAGCACCCGCAGCGTGGCGTGCGTCAGCGCCTCGGCCTCGTCGCGGGGCAGGCCGGCCTTCTCGGCGACGGAGGCGATGAACTCGTCGTACTGCACGTGTCCTCCTCGGGTGAGTCAGCCCACCATCGCGGCAGGGACACCGCCCGGACACCGACCTGCACCAACCAACCGGGACGCGCAACATCGCCCCCGCGGGACGACTGCTCCCGCGGAGAACGCGAGAGCCTCGGTGGACCGCCGCTAGGCGTCGTGGCCGGAGTCCTCCCCCGGGCACGTCTCCAGGTGCCGGGCTAGGGCCCTGACCAGGCCCTCCTCGCTGAAGGCGATGACGCGAGCGCTGGCGCACCAGGGGCACGTCCTGGTCTCGTGGGGATACATAGGGGAGCCGTCCACGTCACGACGGTACCCAGCGCACCGGCGCGAGGTCAGCCGCTCATGACGCGTAGCACACGCAGTGGCGCAGTTTTGGTCGCGCTCCGTAATCTTCGGTGGACCAGCGGCGGGCGTTCCCGCGCTCCCCGATCGACTGCGGGAACGGCTCGCGCGCATGTTCCGAGGAGCCTTCGTTGACCCACTACCCCCTGGTCCCCGTGCCCTGCA
Organism: Pseudonocardia aurantiaca; assembly: GCF_039526725.1. Taxonomy (NCBI): domain Bacteria; kingdom Bacillati; phylum Actinomycetota; class Actinomycetes; order Pseudonocardiales; family Pseudonocardiaceae; genus Pseudonocardia; species Pseudonocardia aurantiaca. The sequence goes on along the minus strand of NZ_BAAAJG010000027.1, from coordinate 360,095 downwards.
ACCACTGCCGCGGGGTGCGGCAGCAGGGCCTCGTCACCCACCAGCCCAACTGCCCACTGGACCCGGCGAGTGTCCTGTTCTTCGCCCACCCCGACCTCATGGAGCTGGACGCGCAGCTCACCGCGCTCTACCCGGAGGCATAGCGGCCGAACAGTGCCGCTCAGTCGGGCAGCGCGGAGAGCAGCTTGTCCAGCGTGATGGGCAGGTCGCGCACGCGCACGCCGGTGGCGTTGTACACCGCGTTGGAGACGGCCGCGGCGGTGCCGACGATCCCGATCTCGCCGATGCCCTTCGACCCCATCGCGTTGACGTGCGGGTCTTCCTCGTCGATCCAGTGCGCCTGCACGTCACCGACGTCGGCGCACGCCGTGATGTGGTATTCGGCGAGGTCGTGGTTGACGACATGGCCGAACCGCGGGTCGAGCACGCTCTGCTCGTGCAGCGCCATGGACAGCCCCATGGTCATCCCGCCGATCAGCTGGGAACGGGCGGTGCGCGGGTTGATGATCCGGCCCGCGGCGAAGACGCCCAGCAGCCGCGGCACCCGCAGCTCACCCGTGTCGGCGTTCACCCGCGCCTCGGCGAACTGCGCGCCGAACGCCGCCATCGTGTAGCGCTGCGCCGCGTCGCTCGGCCCGGCGGAGCCCGCGATCGCGTCGCCGTCGTCCGGGTCGGTGCCGAACTTGTCGCGGAACGCCCGAGCGGCCTCCACGAGCGCCGACCCCCAGGTCGCCGTGCCCGACGAGCCCCCCGCGACCGTGGCGTAGGGGTGGGCGGTGTCGCCGATGAGGACGTCGACGTCCTCGACCGGCACACTCAGGGCGTCCGCCGCGATCTGGGGCAGCACCGTCCAGGCGCCGGTACCGAGGTCGGCCGCCCCGATCGCGGCGGTGTAGCGGCCCATGTCGTAGCGGATGATCGCCGTCGACTCCGCCCGCCGGTAGGTCGGGTAGATCGACGACGCCACACCGGTGCCGACGAGCCAGCCTCCCTCGAGGCGCTCGGCCGGCCGCGGGTCACGCCCGGCCCAGCCGAAGCGCTCGGCCCCCTCGCGCAGGCACGCCACGAGGTTCCTGCTGGAGAACGGCTTTCCGGTCTCCGGGTCGATGTCGGGCTCGTTGCGGATCCGCAGCTGCACCGGGTCGATGTCCAGCGCCTCCGCCAATTCGTCCATCGCGACCTCGGGCCCGAACATGCCAGGGCACTCCCCCGGGGCGCGCATCCACGACGGCACGGGGACGTCGAGCGCGGCGAGCCGGTGTGTCGTCCGCCGGTTCGGGGCGGCGTACATCATGCGCGTGGGCAGGCCCGTCTGCTCCGCGAACTCCTTGATCCGCGACGTCTGCTCGACGACGTCGATGGCGATCGCCTGCAGGTGGCCGTCCCGGTCCGCGCCGAGACGCATCCGCTGGATCGTCGGCGTGCGGTACCCGGCGAGGGAGAACATCTGCTGCCGGGTGAGCGCCAGCTTGACCGGCCTGCCGGGCACGGCGCGGGCGGCCATCGCCGCCAGCACCACGTGGACGTGCGGGCGACCCTTGGCCCCGAACCCGCCCCCGACGTACGGGCAGACCACCCGCACCTGCTGCTCGTCGAGACCGAGGACCTTCTGCACGGCGGACCGTGTGGGGTGCACACCCTGCGTCGAGTCCCAGAGCGTCAGGAAGCCGGGGCCGGCCGGGTCCCAGAGCGCGGTGGTCGCGTGCGGTTCGAGGGGGTTGTTGTGGTACATCGCGGTCGAGTAGGTCTGGTCGACCACCACGTCCGCCCCGGCCAGCGCGGCGTCGACGTCGCCGTCGTAGGTGTCGGTTGCGTAGGCGGGGTTCACCGTGTCGGGCGCGTACAGGTCGTCGCGATCCGCGGCCAGCGTGACGTCGTGCGGATCCTGCTCGTAGTCGACCCGCACCAGTTCTCCAGCGCGCCGGGCCGCCTCGGACGTCTCGGCGAGCACCAGCCCGATCACCTGCCCGCGGAACGCGATCTCGGCGCTCTGCAGCGCGGCCAGCTCGGCGTCCTCGGTGGAGGCCAGCCGCTCCGCCGTCGCGGCCGTGATCACCCGCAGCACGCCCTCGCCCAGCTCGGCGTCGGTGAGATCCATGTCCAGCACGCGGCCGCGCGCGATGGTGGCCTGCACGAGGAAGGCGTACAGCGGCGCCACGACGGGCGTCTCGTCGGCATAGCCGGCCGTGCCGCGTATCTTGTCCGGGCCGTCCCGGCGGACGAGGTCGCGGCCCATCGCCCGGGGTTCCAGCACCTGGGCCATGTCATGCCTCCTCGGCGGCGAGGTCGCGCAGCACGGCCACGAGCGTCCGGTGCAGCAGCGGGATCTTGAACGCGTTGCCCCCGTCGAGCCCCGGTACACCCTCCGCGGCCACGATCGAGGCGTCAGCGGCGGCGGCGAACGCCATCAGGGAGGAAGGTCCGTCGCGGAGCACGTCCTCGGCGGCCCACGCGCGCCACGGCGCGTGCGCGACGCCGCCGAACGCGATCCGCGCGTCCCGGACCACCCCGTCCGCCAGGTCGAGGGCGGCCGCCACCGACACCAGCGCGAACGCGTAGGACGCCCGGTCGCGCACCTTGCGGTAGCGCGAGCGCCGGACTGCCGGCACGTCCGGCAGCTCGACGCCGAGGATCAGCTCGCCGTGTGTGAGTGTCGTGTCGCGGGACGGGTCGTCACCGGGCAGGCGGTAGAGCTCCGTGACGGGGACGAGCCGCTCGCCGTCGCGCCCGAGCACACGCACCTGCGCGTCGAGGGCGGCCATCGCCACCGCCATGTCGGACGGGTGGGTGGCGACGCAGTGCTCCGACGCGCCGAGGATCGAGTGGTGGCGGGTGTAGCCGCCGATGGCCGAGCAGCCGGTGCCTGGCGCGCGCTTGTTGCAAGGCGTCGTGACGTCCTGGAAGTAGACGCAGCGGGTGCGCTGCATCAGGTTGCCGCCGGTGGTCGCCATGTTGCGCAGCTGTCCGGACGCCCCGGCGAGCAGCGCCTGCGCGAGCAGCGGGTAGCGCTCGCGGACGTCGGGGTGCGCGGCCACGTCGCTGTTGCGGGCCGCCGCCCCGATCCACAGCCCGCCCCCACGGTCCTCGATCACGTCCGAGGTGAGCGAGGTGACGTCGACCAGCATGTGCGGGGTGGCGACCCCGAGCCTCAGGTGGTCGACGAGGTTGGTGCCGCCGGCCAGGAACGTGGCCTCGGGATCGGCGGTGACCAGATCGACGGCGGCCCGCGCGTCGCCGGGCCGCTCGTACGTGAAAGGCCTCACCACGCCTCCTCCCTCGCAAGTTCCCTTCCCGCGTCGAGGACCGCGGGGACGATGTTCGCGTACGCCGCGCAGCGGCACAGGTTGCCGCTCATCCGCTCCGCCACCTCGTCGTGGTCCAGTTCGGGCTCCCCGGCCACGTCCGCGGTGACGGCGCTCGGCCGGCCCGCCGCGATCTCGTCGAGCACGCCTACGGCGGAGCAGACCTGCCCCGGCGTGCAGTAGCCGCACTGGAACGCGTCGCGGTCGAGGAACGCCCGCTGCACCGGGTGCGGCCGCCCGTCGCGGCCGAGCCCGTCGGCGGTGACGACAGTGCCGCCGCCGTGCGCGACGGCGAGGGTCAGGCAGCTGAGCACGCGCCGCCCGTCCAGGAGGACGGTGCAGGCTCCGCACTGCCCGTGGTCGCACCCCTTCTTCGGGCTCGTCACGCCCAGCCGCTGCCGCAGCGCGTCGAGAAGCGTCGTCCGCGTGTCGACGGTGAGCGGGCGTGGCGTCCCGTCGACGAGGAGGGTGATGTCTGCGTCCACAAGCACTGTTGTTCCCCCGGTCGGACGGGCCAACCGCCCTGGCTCTGGGGTCACCGTTCCTGCGTGGGACCACGGGGGCCCGGCAGGACCCGGTCGGACGACGGGTCGGGGGGAACGAGCGTCACGCCGGGGTGCTCGGCCAGCCGGAGCGACTGGACCGCAGGCGCCGCCGTCGAGGTCAGCAGGGCGTCCGGGTGGTCGTTCGCGAGGAAGGCGATGAGCTGCTCGCGGATCTCGCAGCGCAGGTCCCACGAGCTGGGTGCGTCCGCGGCTGAGGCGAGCACCCGCACCACCATCGACCACGGCGTGGAGTCGACGACCTGCAGCACCCAGTCCCGCCGGTCCCACAGCGGGGACGCCTCCACGATCCGCCGGACCTCGGTCCGCAGCTCCCGCACCGGGGCCGTGTAGCGCAGGTGCAGCACCACCGACCCGAGGACGCGGGACTCGTTGCGCGTCCAGTTCTGGAACGGCGTCGTGATGAAGTAGGTCGTGGGCAGCATCAGCCGGCGCTCGTCCCACAGCCGCACGACCACGTGCGTCAGCGTCATCTCTTCGACCCGGCCCCACTCCTGCTCGACGACCACGACGTCGTCGAGCCGGAGCTGGTTCGTCATCGCGATCTCGATCCCGGCCATCACGTTGCGCAGGGTGGTCTGCGCGGCGAGGCCCGTGATGGCACCGGCGATACCCGCGGACGCGAGCAACGAGGTGCCGAGCGCGCGGAGCGGCTCGAACGTCAACAGCATCGCGCCCAGCGCCATCACCGTCACCAGCGCCGACGTCAGGCGCCGGAGCATGACGATCTGCGTTCGGGCCCGGCGGACCCGCCGGTTGTCGGCGACGTCCACCCGGAGCCACTGGAACGCGACGTCCTCGACGACGTAGAGGAGCCGCACCACGAGCCAGGCCGCCGTGCCGATCAGCGTGAGCAGCAGCACCTGGTGGATGGTCCCGGTCGCGTCGCCGTTGCTGGGCACCGAGATGTAGAGGGCCCACGTCACCAGCAGGAGCATCAACGGGTGGTGGCAGCGCCGGTGCAGCATGACGAGCAGCGGGTTGCTGCTCCGCCGCGCGGCCCAGCGGACCACGACGCCGGTCAGCCATCCGACGACGAGCGCCCCGGCGGTCCACGCCGCGATCTCACCGAGGGTCCGCACCACCTGCTCGTCCGGCATCCCACCCCTACTCGCCTGCTACTCAGGGGCCTTCCCGCCGGCGGTCAGGCCCGGTCGGGGCGACCCGTCCTCGGCTCGGACCTGGCGTCGAGCAGCGGGACGTCCTCCCGTCCTGCCCGGGCGGGCGCGCCGGCACGCTCCTGGGCAGGCAAGGCGATGACCCGCCGGGCCACGAGTCGGGCGACCGTGCTCCGCCCGCACTCGGGGCACAACGGCGTCCCGTCCGGGGTGTAGGGCGACATGGTGGGGACGCCGTTCACCGAGTAGAAATCGACCCAGCCGCCGTCCGGGTCGCCGTAGCGCACCACGTCGTAGTCGACCTCCTGCTCCCAATGCCCCTCGGGGCAGCTGAGCCGGACCCGTTCGATCGCGACCTCGTCGATCATCGGCCGCGCCCCGGCGCCTCCGTGCGCTTCCCGGGGCCGGTCCTCCCGAGCGCTTCCAGCATCCCGTGCAGGTGCGCCACCGCCAGCTCGATGTCCTGGTACTTGCGTTGCCCGGCACGGGACTCCGCGGCCAGCAGCCCACAGCGGTGCACCTTCTCGAAATCGCCGTACGGGAACTTGTAGCGGCCCTTCCGGTCCTCGGGCTCCTGGTCGTCGATCCCGAGGTGCCAGCGCGCGTACTCGCCGATCCCGTGGCGTTCGATGAACTCGTTCTCCTGCCGCGCGGAGGGCCGGTGCTCGCTCCACGCATCGCGGTCGTCGATCACGTACCGGCCCTCCGCGATCAGGTCCCGTGCGTAGTCGTAGGCCCGCTGGTTCAACTTCACCGTCACGATGGCGCTCCGGCCTCCCGGGCGGTCTCGATTCCGCGCTGCACCTGTTCCAGCCCGTCGGCAACCCCCCGCAGCTGCGGGTCGAGCTCGACGGCGCGCGGCAGCACCTCCCGCAGCAGGTCCGTCGTCGCGAGGGCGACCGCCACGGCGTCGTCGGGGCGGTCGTCACCGAGGATCTCCTCGATCTGCTCGCCGACCGAGGCGAGCGTCGACGAGTCGGTGTCCGGTGGGAGGTAACGCTCGAGCCCCGGCGGGTACCGCGTCCGCTCGCGCACCTCCCGCAACGCCGTGACCACCGCCTTCTGCCCGCTGACCTGGTCGAGCAGACCCACGAGCCAGTACAACCGGGCTGCCACCCGCGGGCGACCGGGGTGCTCGTCGAGCCAGCGGAGCAGGGCGTCGTCACCGCCGAGGTGCCGGACGAGCCTGGTCAGGTGCCCCGCCACCTCCGGCGGAACCGCGGCGTGCCACGGGAGCACGGTCGCCACCTGGTCGGCCAGCTCCGCCTCGGCCTGCCGGTCGGCGCCGCCGCTGACGACGGCGTCGGCCAGCTCGGGATCCAGCCGGAATACCGAGACCGGCGCGTCGGGATCCGTCACGGCACCGGCGAGCGGAGCGACACGGCGAGCGCCGCGAGCACCGCGCCGTAGATCAGCGCGAAGATGCCGAGCACCATGGCGAGCCCGATGGCCCCCGCCGCCGGCCATAGCAGGATCACGACCCCCGCGATCACCGACAGGACACCGGCCAGCGCGAGCAGCCAGATCCGGCCACCGGCCCTCCGCAGCCGCACGGCCCTGACGATCTCCGCGATCCCGGTCACCACGGCCCAGATGCCCACGACGATGGCGAGGGCGAGCGCCGTGAGGCCCGGCCAGATCAGTGCCAGCACACCAGCGGCGATGCTGACGAGCCCGCTGAGGAGACCCAGCCACCAGCGGTGTCGGCCCCTGCTGCGGACGGCCTCGATCACACTCGCGACGCCCGCGAGGATTGCATACGCACCGAACGCGATCGCGAGGGCCAGGAGCGTCAGGCCGGGCCACAGCAGCGCGACGAGGCCGAACGCCACCGCCAGCACGGCGCGGACCACGAGGACCGTGCGTGCCGCGCGGACACCGACCACGAGTGGGTCGGACGCGACGTCGTCGTCGAGGAGCGGCGGAGCAGAACGCTTCGCATCCATGACACACCTCCTGGGGCCGGCCCGGGAACACGGACGACCACTCGGCACCCATAGGGATGGTGCGACCACGAGCACACCGCGTGCGTCGGCCTGCGAGGGCAACCTCGGGTGCCGCAGTGCGCCTTCTGGGCCGATCGGAGGCCGATCGACGCCTCGTCGGGTCACGTCACGGGGCCGCGGACCAGATCAGCCGTCTACTCGGGGGCCGGGCGCACCAGGCCGGCGGCGCCGTCGACCGTGACCTCCTGCCCGGTGCTGATCCGCACGGTCGCGTCCGGCACCCCGACGACGGCCGGGATGCCGTACTCGCGGGCGACCACCGCCCCGTGGGAGTTGGGCCCGCCCATCTCCATGACCAGCCCGCCCGCGGTGAGGAAGAGCGGTGTCCAGCCCGGATCGGTCGACGGGACGACGAGGATCTCGCCTGGTTCCAGGTACGCCCCGACGGGGTCGAGCACCACCCGGGCGGGCGCGGTGACCGTGCCGGCGGATGCGGGCGTGCCGACGAGCACACCGGTGACGTCCGCGCTCGCCGGGACGGCGAGGGCTTCGGGTTCGGTGCCGTCGGAGAGCAGAACCCGCGGCACGCGGCGCCTGCGCAGCTCCCTGTCGAACTCCGCGCGGCGGTCGGTGACGAGCTCGCGGTGGTCGGCGCCGCCGAGTGCGGACCTGACCTCGGCGAGCTCCAGGAAGAACACGTCCGCGGGGTCGTGGAGCAGCCCGCGGGCGGCGAGATCGGTGCCGACGGCGCCGATCTGCTCCCGCACGTGGGCGAGCAACCGGATGAGGTAGTCCTTGTGCGTCTCGCGCATGCCGACGAGCTGGCGCACCCGCCGCAGCCCCGCGCGGACCAGCACGGCCCGCAGCCGGGACCGGCGCCGGACCCGCGCGACGACGGCGACGACGGCGGTCTCGGCGGCCTGCGCACCGCGCGCGAACACGACGTCCGGGGCGGATGCGGGGTCGTCGAGGCGCAGGTAGTTGGCGAGCACGCCGAGCACGTAGGACGGGTCCTCCGCCCAGCGCGGCACGCCGACGTCGATCTCCGCAACAGCGCGGTGCCCGTGCCTGCCCAGGAACGCCGCCAGCCCGCGCTGCAGCTCGGCCGGGAGCGCGCCCTCCCGGTAGCGGGCCGCGAGGTCGGCAGCCGGCGTCCCGCGAAGGGCCGCCGCCGCTGCGGGGTCGGACCGCAGCCGGGTGCCGAGGGCCCACAGTTCGAGGTCCATCTCGGTCGTCGTGTTGTACGGCAGCGACCGCAGCACCTCGTGCGACGTGGCGTCGTCGAGCGCACCGGCCGCGACCTTCTGCGTCACCGCCAACACTCCCAGCCCCGTGGCCGCCACCGGGAAGACCGAGGGCAGGATCTGGAAGACCTCGCCCAGCACACGTACGGCCTGGTCGAGCCGCTGCGCAGGCGTGACGGCGGGCTTCACGGTCGTCAGGGCGCGCAGCCGGTCACCGACCCGGTTCACGCGGCGGCGCGCGGCAGCGGGCCGGAGCAGCGACAGCACCACCGTCACCGGGACGCGGAACCGGACCGCCACCGCCAGGACCCGGCGCGCGAAGCGCCACCGCGACGACGGCCGCACGGCGAGGCGCGGGTCGTCGAAGAGCGAGCGCAGCACCACCGCGGACCGCGACTCCATGATGTCCAGCAGGCGCGGGACCAGCGCGCGCCCGATGCTGCTGCGCAGGACGGGCGTGACGTCGGCGAACGCCCGCCCGCCTGCCACCCGGAACGCGGGCGGCCCGGCCAGCGCGTCCGCAAGCGCCAAGCCGAACCCGATGCGCGCCGCGGAGGCGGTGACCACCCGGAACGCCGAGAGCCCCATCGGCGTCAGCGGCCGAGTGAGCCCCTGGGCGAGGCTCGCGCACAGGTAGACGCGCAGCCCGTCGCCGCCGGGGCTCGGCAGCGGGTGCAGGGTGGTGATCGGCCGAGCCTGGGTGAGCCACACCGTGCCGGCCGCGTCGATCGCCCACTCGATGTCCTGCGGCGACCCGTAGTGCGCCTCGACACGGCGGCCCAGCGAGACCAGCGCGGCAATCTGCGCTTCCGTCAGGCTCGCCTGGGACTCACCGCCGATCCTGGTCACCTGCTTCGTGCCGCCGCCGGGCAGCGGCCGGACCTCGACGGCCTTGTCGCCCAGGCGGTGCTCGACGATCGTGATCCCGAGGCCACCCGAGTCCTCGACGACCACGTGGTCGGGGTTCACCGCCCCGGACACAACCGCCTCGCCCAGCCCCGGGCTCGCGTCGATCACGGTGCGCGTCCGCTTGCCCGTCACGGGGTCGGCGGTGAAGAGCACCCCGGCGACCTGCGCGTCGACCATCCGTTGCACGACGATGGCGAGCTGGACGGCAGCGTGGTCGATCCCGTTCGTGGCCCGGTAGCTCACCGCCCGGTCCGTCCACAGCGACGCCCAGCAGCGGCGCACGGCGTCGAGCACCGCGTCGGCGCCGACGACGTTGAGGTAGGTGTCCTGCTGCCCGGCGAAGCTCGCCCACGGCAGGTCCTCCGCTGTGGCCGACGAGCGCACCGCCACCGCCACGTCGTCGCCGGCACTCGTTTGAGCGAGCCCGAGGTAGGCGGTGCGCACGGCGTCGGCCACCGCGGCGGGCACCGGGGTGGCGAGGAGGGCGGCGCGGGCCTGCTCGCCGAGCCGCGCGGGCTCGGTGCCGAGCACGCGGTCCAGGCCGGCGTCCGTGGCCACCTGCTCGTACGCGGCCGTGGTGACCGCGAACCCGGGCGGCACCGGGAACGCGACCCTGATCAGCTCGCCGAGGTTGGCGGCCTTGCCACCCACTCGGGGCAGGTCTTCGGCGCCGAGCCGGTGCAGCTCGACGGTGAACGCTGGGGCGGCCATGCCTGACGGTAACGCCAGGTGGCAAAAAACTCAACAGTCGATGAATATCTGGGTCAGACGCGGGGTGCGGGCAGAGCGCCCGGACTCAGCCGTCCTCGCTGCGCCGGCGCTCCAGGAAGACGGTGTCGCGCCAGACGCCGTTGTGGCGCCCGATTCGTTCGCGCAAACCGAGCGTGCGGTACCCGGCGGACCGGTGCAGGGCGATGCTGGCCCGGTTCTCCGGGAAGATCGACGTCTGCAGCGTCCAGAGGCCCGCCTCGTCGGCAGCGGTGACCTGGCGGTGGATCAGCGCCTTCCCGACGCCGCGTCCGCGGTCGCCGTGACCGACGTAGATCGACGTCTCGGCGACCCCGGCGTAGACCGGCCGGTTCGACACTCCCCTGGCGGCGGCCCAGCCCACGACCCGGCCGTCGACCTCGGCCACCCACCGATGATCGGGCAGCCAGGCGTGGTCCAGCGACCGGCGGTCGGGGACCTCCGTCTCGAACGTGGCGTGCCCCGTCGCGATGCCCTCGCCGTAGATGCGCCGCACGTCCGTCCAGTCCCCTGCCTCAAGCGCGCGGACCCTGACGTCGGTGGGCAGGTCCTCCGGGCAGCAGGGGCGCGGGCCGAGCACACCCATCACCACGTCGGCGGCGTGCGGGAGCCCGGTGCAGCACGCCGGGTTCACAGACACCAGGGTGTTCGTGCGCTCCTTGCGCATCCGGACGAACCCCACCTCGGCGAGCTTGCGCAGGTGGTGGGAGCAGGTGGATTGACTGATCCCCATCTGCTCGGTCAGCTGCCCCACCGTGACCTCCACGCCGGCGACCGCGACGGCGTGGAGCAGCCGCACCCGCATCGGCTCGGCCAGGCACGCGAACCACTCCGCGTAGGTCGCCGCGTCGTGCGGTGCCAGCTGTGCGTACACCGGCACCGTCGGAGGCAAGGGCGCGCTCATACCGCACAGTATCGACGTACATCGATGGTTGCGTCAATCGATGCCGGTCGATACAGTCCCGGCCCGACGTATCGACCGCCATCGATGAAAGAGGCGCTGTGGACGAGACTGTGGACGAGACTGTGCTGAGCGGTGAGGGGCCGAGCGATGACGACCTGCCGGTTGTGGTGGTGGGCGCGGGGCCTGCCGGGTTGACGGCCGCGGCGCACCTGCTCGGGCGGGGTCTGAGCCCACTGGTGCTGGAGGCCGGGGCGGTAGCCGGGGCGGCGGTACGGGAGTGGCACCACGTGCGGGTCTTCTCCCGGTGGGGCGAGCTGGTGGACGCGGCGGCCGAGAAGCTGCTCGCGCCGACCGGATGGCGGGCTCCGGACCCGGACTCCTACCCCACGGGCTGGGAGTGGGCGCAGAAGTACCTGCAGCCGCTGGCCGACGTACTCGGCGAACGGGTCCGCTACGACACCCGGGTCACCGGAGTCTCCCGGCGCGGCTGGGACCGGGTCGTCGACGCCGCCCGCGGCAACGAGCCGCTGACGGTGCGGATGCAGTCCGCGCGCGGCGAGGAGCGGATCACAGCACGAGCCGTGATCGACGCCTCCGGCACGTGGGGGCTGCCCAACCCGCTGGGAGCGGACGGGCTGCCGGCGCTCGGCGAGCCGGCCGCGACCGAGCGGATCCGGTACCGGGTGCCCGACCTGACCGACCCGACCGAACGCGCCCGGTACGCCGGCAAGCACATCGCCCTCGCCGGGAGCGGGCACTCCGCGCTGACCGCGCTGGTGGCGTTCGCCGAGCTCGCCGCCACCGAACCCGGAACGCGGGTGGAGTGGCTGCTGCGGCGCGGCAAGGTCGGCAACGCCTTCGGCGGCGGCGACGCCGACCAGTTGCCGGCCCGAGGCGCCCTCGGGCAGCGCGCCGCCCGGGCCGTGGCGGCCGGGCACATCACCACCGTGCCCGGGTTCCGCACCGCGGCTGTGCACCGCGATGGGGACGGCCTGGTGCTGGAGTCGTTCGACGGGGTCCGGGTCGGCCCGGTCGCCGAGGTCGTCGCGCTGACCGGCTTCCGGCCGGATCTGAGCTTCCTTTCCGAGGTCCGACTGGACCTGGACCCGGTGCTGCAGGCCCCGCGGGCGCTGGCTCCGCTGATCGACCCCAATGTGCATTCCTGCGGGACCGTGTACCCGCACGGAGCGGCCGAGCTGGCCCACCCCGAGCCCGACCTCTACCTCGTGGGCATGAAGAGTTACGGGCGCGCGCCCACGTACCTGTCGCTCACCGGCTACGAGCAGGTCCGCTCGGTCGTCGCGGCGATCGCCGGCGACCGCGAGGCGGCCGAACGCGTCGAGCTCGTCCTGCCCGAGACCGGCGTGTGCTCCGGCGGGGGCCTCATCGAGCAGCCAGGGGACGCGGCACCGGAAGGTGGGTGTTGTGTCCCGGCGGCACCGGTGGTGGTGGGCCTCGCCGCCCCCGCGGGCGCCGGCCGCTGAACCCCGGTGCATCCTCCAATGAGGACGGAGCCCGGCGCGCTGTCCCGCGCCGGGCTCCGCCGCGTGCTCGCCGTCCTGTGCGTCACCGAGATCACCAGCTGGGGAGTGCTGTACTACGCCTTCCCGGTGCTCGCCCCCGCGATGGCGGCGGACACGGGCTGGTCGATCGGCACGCTCACCGCCGCCTTCTCCCTCGGCTTGGTCGTCGCCGCCCTGGTCGGTATCCCGGCCGGGCGTGCCTCGACCACTTCGGGCCACGGCTGGTCATGACGACCGGCTCGGTCCTGGCAGTGCCGGCCGTGCTCGGGATCGCCACCGCCGGCACGTTGCCGTGGTTCTTCGCCTCGTGGGTCCTGGCCGGGGTGGCCATGGCCGGGGTGCTCTACCAGCCGGCATTCGCCGCCCTGACCCGCTGGTGGGGACCCCGGCGGGTCGCCGCGCTGACCGCCGTGACCCTGCTGGCCGGGCTGGCCAGCACGATCTTCGCGCCGCTGACGGCAGCCCTGGCCGAGCAGCTGAGCTGGCGCCAGGCCTACCTCGTGCTCGCGACCGTGCTGGCCGTCGTCACCATCCCCGCGCATCTGCTAGGGCTGCGCGGGCCGTGGCCACCGCCGGACCCGGCCGAGCACCCCGAGCACGCACACCACGACCCCGGGACGATCCAGCGGAGCCGGGCCTTCGTCCTGCTGGTCGCCGCGGTCGCGCTCGGCACGTTCTCCGCCTTCGCCGTTGTGGTCAACCAGGTCCCCCTGCTCATCGACCGCGGCCTGTCGGTAACCGCCGCAGCGTGGGCACTCGGACTCGGCGGGCTCGGACAGGTACTGGGCCGCCTCGGCTACCGCGCCATGACCGCCCGTACCAGCGTCCGCGCCCGCAGCGTGCTCATCCTCGCCGCCTCCGCGGCCGGCACCGCCCTGCTCGCCGTGCTGCCCGGGCCGGGGCTGCTGCTCGTCGCCGCGGCCATGCTCGCCGGGGCGGCCCGGGGAGTCTTCACGCTGTTGCAGGCCACCGCGATCAGCGACCGCTGGGGCACCGCCCACTACGGACGCCTCAACGGAATCCTCTCCGCCCCTGCCATGGTGGCCACGGCACTCGCGCCCTGGGCAGGCGCCGCCCTGTCCGAGGTGCTCGGCGGATATCCGGCCGTGTTCGGTGCGCTGGCCGGGCTGGCCGCGCTCTCCGCCGCTCTCGCGGCCGGGAGCGTCCCGCGGTTTGACAACCTCGAAGCCACTCAGTCAACATTGACTCAATGACCGTTGAGCCGAAAGGTCTCGCCGCGCGGGCGGCGGTCCACGCCGCGCTGGGCGACCCGTCGCGGCTCGCGATCGTGGACGCGCTGGTGCTGGGTGAGGCGTCCCCGTCGGAGCTGCAGCACCTGCTCGACATGCCCTCCAACCTGATGGCCCACCACGTGCGTGTCCTCGAGGAGGCAGGAGTGATCTCCCGGCACCGCTCCGAGGGCGACCGTCGCCGCACCTACCTTGCCCTGGCTCCGGGAGCACTGAATGCGTTGCGGCCGACGGCCGTGCGTGAGGCGGTGCGGGTGGTGTTCGTGTGCACCGAGAACTCGGCCCGATCCCAGCTGGCCGCGGCGTTGTGGGCAGGCGAGAGCCCCGTCCCCTCGACCTCCGCCGGCACCCACCCGGCTGCGGCGGTGCACCCGGGAGCCGTGGCAGCCGCCCGCCGCCACCGGCTTCCCCTGACCCCCGCGACACCCCGGCACGTCGATGACGTGCTGCACCCCGAGGACGTCGTGATCACCGTGTGCGACTCGGCGCACGAGGAACTGGGCGCGGGCCCGGGCCGGCTGCACTGGTCGGTCCGCGACCCGGCCCGCAGCGGGGAGGACGCCGCCTTCGACCGGGCGGTCGACGACCTCGCCGACCGCGTCTCCCGGCTCGCCCCTGCGATCCGGCCCACCGGCTGAACGCCGACCTCGGAGGAGTCACGCCCACCACCTCCCGCTCCCCGCCATTCACGAACTCGAAAGGCCCGTATGAGCACCGCTCCCGACCTGGAACCACCTGTCGCCGCGCGGCTTTCGACCCTGGACCGCTTCCTCCCGGTCTGGATCATCGCCGCAATGGCCGTCGGGCTCGGCGCGGGCCGCCTGGTCCCCGGCCTCGGCCCCGCGCTCGACGCCGTGGCGATTCAGGGCATCTCACTGCCTATCGCGCTCGGCCTGCTGATCATGATGTACCCGGTGCTGGCGAAGGTCCGCTACGACCGGCTCGACACCGTCACCGGGGACCGGCGCCTGCTGGTGGCCTCGCTGGTGCTCAACTGGGTGCTCGGACCTGCGCTGATGTTCGCCCTGGCGTGGCTGCTGCTCCCGGACCTGCCCGAGTACCGCACTGGGCTGATCATCGTCGGGCTCGCCCGCTGCATCGCCATGGTGATCATCTGGAACGACCTCGCCTGCGGCGACCGCGAGGCCGCCGCCGTGCTCGTCGCGCTCAACTCGGTGTTCCAGGTGGTCACCTTCGCCGCGCTCGGCTGGTTCTACCTCGACGTGCTCCCCGGATGGCTCGGTCTCCCCCAGACCGCGCTCGACGTCTCCCCTTGGGAGATCGCCGTCTCGGTGCTCGTCTTCCTGGGGATCCCGCTGGTCGCCGGCTACCTGTCGCGCCGCGTCGGCGAGCACACGTTGGGGCGCGACTGGTACGAGGCCCGGTTCCTGCCCCGCGTCGGCCCCCTCGCCCTGTACGGGCTGCTGTTCACCATCGTCATCCTCTTCGCCCTGCAAGGCGACGCGATCACCTCGCGGCCGCTCGACGTCGCCCGCATCGCGCTCCCCCTGCTGGCCTACTTCGCGATCATGTGGGCCGGCTCCTACGCCCTCGGAAGGGCCATCGGGCTGAACTACGAGCGCACCACCACGCTGGCCTTCACCGCGGCCGGCAACAACTTCGAGCTCGCGATCGCCGTCGCCATCGCCACCTTCGGCGTCACGTCCGGTCAGGCGCTGGCCGGGGTGGTCGGCCCGCTCATCGAGGTCCCGGTGCTCGTCGCACTGGTCTACGTCTCCCTCGCCGCCCGCCGCGGTTGGACCCGCACGAGCACCACGGCCCCGCTACCTCAGGAGTCCTGATGGCCCAGCGTCCCACCGTCTTGTTCGTCTGCGTTCACAACGCAGGCCGCTCCCAGATGGCCGCGGCCCTGCTCGCCCACCACGCAGCAGGCGCCGTCGAGGTGCGCTCCGCGGGCTCGGAGCCGGCCGCCGCAGTGAACCCGGCCGTGCGGGAGGTGATGTCCGAGATCGGCATCGATCTCTCGGCCGAGAAGCCCAAGCGGCTCACGACCGACGCCGTCGAGGCCTCCGACGTCGTCATCACCATGGGCTGTGGCGACGCCTGCCCGGTCTTCCCGGGCAAGCGCTACCTGGACTGGGAGTTGACCGACCCGGCGGGCCGGGGCGTCGAGGACGTCCGTCCAATCCGCGACGACATCGACGCCCGGGTCCGCGCACTGCTGGCCGAGCTGGTCCCACCCATCACCTGACCTCGACCACCTGACCCGCGCTCAGCCCATCGCTCGCCGCAGCCACCCGGCCACGCCATCGATGTGCACGGTGGCGTGCGCCGCGGCCAGGGCCGCGTCGCCGCTCGCCAGGGCGTTCACGATGGCGCGGTGCTCGGTGAGGGTGCGCTCCACCGCGCCCTCCTCGCTGAGCCCGCGCCACACCCGCGCGCGCAGTGTGCTGCTGGACAGGGTCTCCAGCAGGCTCGTGAGGTAGGCGTTGCCCGACAGCTCGGCGATGTAGCGGTGGAAGACCTGGTCGTGGGCGACCAGGTCTTCCACCGATGTGGTGGCGTGCACCTGCGCGAGCAACCCGTGCAGGTGCTCGACGTCGCACGCGGCTGCGCGGGGCGCGGCCAGGCCGGCCGCCGCGGGCTCCAGGAGCCGTCGCACCTCGAACAGCTCCAGCACCGAGGCGTCCTGGTGGATGTCCACCACGAACGACATCGCGTCCAGCAGCAGGTCCGGCGTCAGGCTCGTGACGTAGGTGCCATCGCCCCTGCGCACGTCCAGCACCCGGATCACCTCGAGCGCCTTCACCGCCTCCCGCAGGGAGCTGCGGGAGAGCCCCAGCGCTTCGCTCAGCTCCTTCTCCGGCGGCAGCCGGTCCCCCGGCCGAAGCTCCCCGGACCGGATCATCGACTTGATCTTCAGGATCGCCTCGTCGGTGAGCGCCACGGGACGGCCGTCAGGAACCGGCGAAGCCGACCACCACGGGCGCCTCGGCCGCCCGGGCGGGCAGCTCCACTGTGACCCCGCCCCCGTCCGCCCTGGCCGGCACCGGCGTGCCGTCGGCGAGCGCTGCCGAGGCGAGATCCAGGCGGTCGGCGCGGGCGGGCAGGACGACGGCGCCGCCTGCGGGCGCGTCGACGAAGGCCCAGGACCGGCCGTCCGTCCGCGTCCAGCGCACCCATGGCGTGTCGGAGGAGTCGGCCACGGCGGGGTCGAGCGGGCGCGAGCCGTGCACCGCGTGCGAGTTCACGGCCATCCAGTCGGCGAGCGCCTCCAGAGTCCGGCGCTGGCCGTCGGGGATCAGCCCGCTGGCGGTCGGGCCGACATTCAGCAGGAGGTTGCCGCCCCGGGAGACGACGTCCACGAGGTGGCGCACCAACTGCGGGCCGCTCATCAGGTGCCGGTCGTCCTCCACCTGGTTGTAACCGAACGACAGCCCGATCCCGCGGCAGTTCTCCCAGGCCGGCGCGCCCTCCGCGTCGAGGTGGTGCTGGTACTCGCTCGTGCGGTAGTCGCGGTGCGTGTCGCCCCACCGGTCGTTGACGACGCCGTCGGGGACGCTCGCGTAGTAGTGCTGGAACAGCTCGTAGAGGCCCAGCGGACCGGCGTGCTTGGCGAAGTCGGGCCACTCGATGTCGTTCCAGAGCACGTCGGGCCGGTAGCGGTCGATCAGGTCGCGCACGTGCAGGTGGGCGTAGGCGGAGTAGGCCGCGTCGTTGGGCCGCAACCCGCGCACGTTCGCGTAGCTGTCGATCACCGGGAAGGGGCTGGTGCTCCAGTCGAGCCCGCCGGAGTAGTACACACCGAACCGCATGCCGGCGCCCCGCACCGCCTGCTCCAGGTCGCTGACCAGGTCGCGGCGCGGGCCCCGGTGGACGGTGTTGCGGGCGCCGGTGCCGGGTGCGTCCCACAGGGCGATGCCGTCGTGGTGCTTGGTGGTCGGCACCACGTACCGGGCGCCGGCGCGTGCGAAGAGTGCGCACCAGTCCTGCGGGTCGAACTCCTCCGCGTGCCAGGCGTCGAGGAAGTCGTCGTAGGGGGCGTCGCCGTAGGTCTTGCGATGGTGCTCGCGGGCCGGGCTGTCGGAGAACCGGATCGTGTTCCAGTACCACTCCGCGTAGGCGTTGTGCTTGAACCAGGTGGCCTCGTCCACGGCGCCGAGCTCACCGGTGGGTTCGGCCCATGCGGGCACGGCGTACGCGCCCCAGTGGATGAAGATGCCGAGCTTGGCGTCGGCGAACCAGCCGGGCAGCGGGCGTGCGAGCGAGCTCCAGTCGACGGCCTGGACCGGGCTCGCGGTGTCTACGGGCGTTGCCATGGGACTCCTTAACGGACTGGGGTGTCGGTCACCGGCCGCCGAGGCCGGACATAGCGATGCCTCGGACGAGGTGGCGCTGCAGCAGCACGACCATGAGGACGGTCGGCAGCATCGAGATGGCCGATGCGGCCATCAGCAGGTGCCACTGGTTGCCGTTCTGGCTGAGGAACAGGTTCAGCCCCAGTGGCACCGTCGACATCTCGCGGCTGTTCACCACGATGAGCGGCCACAGGAAGCTGTTCCAGTAGTTGATGAACGTGAACGCCGCGAGCACGGCGATGGCGGGTTTCGCGATCGGCACGATGACCTGCAGGAGGATCCGGAGCTTGCCGGCGCCGTCGATCGTGGCAGCCTCCTCCAGCTCGTTCGGGATCGAGAGGAAGAACTGGCGCAGCAGGAACGTGCCGAACGCGGTGAAGGCCCACGGGAGGATCAGCGCCGCATAGCTGTCCACCCAGCCGAACTGCTGCATGAGGATGAACATCGGGACGACGGTGACCTCCTGCGGCACCATCAGCGTGGCGAGGAAGACCAGGAAGAGGCGGTCACGGAAGCGGAAGCGCAGGCGAGCGAACGCGTACGCCGAGAGCACCGACGTCACACACACGACGACGGTTCCCGTCACCGCGACGAAGAGCCCGTTGAGCATGAACTGGCCGAAGGGCAGGTAGCTCCACGCCTCGGCGAAGTTCGACCACCGGATCTCCGACCCGATCAGCCCGGCGCCGCTGCCGAACACCTCGGCAGGCGGCTTGAGCGCGCTCGCGATCATCCAGACGAACGGCATCATGAACAGCACGAGCACCGCGGTCAGGAGCACCTGCGACAGCACGGTGCGCGGGCTCGTGCGCCTGCGCGGCGTAGTTGCGGGTGGTTCCTCCGGGCGGGCCTTCGCGACTCCGGCGGTGCCCGGGGGGATCGTCTCAACCGTCATAGTGCACCCACCGCTTCTGGCCCAGGAACTGCAGCGCGGTCACGAGCATGATGATCATGAAGAGGAACCAGCCGATCGTCGACGCCGTGCCGAGGTCGAACTGCTCGAAGCCCTGCCGGTAGAGGTTGAGCACCATCGTCTCCGTCGTCACGCCCGGCCCACCCCTGGTGAGGACGTAGGGCTGGACGAACACCTGGAACGAGGTGATCAGCGTCATGATCATCGCGAAGAACATCGACGGCGAGAGCATCGGCAGTGTGATGCTCCAGAACCGGCGCAGCGGCCCGGCGCCGTCGATCGCGGCCGCCTCCTGGATGCTCTGCGGGATGGCGTCGAGCCCGGCCGAGAAGACCAGCATGTTGTAGCCGAAGCCCTGCCACACCGACATCAGGATGACCGCCGCCATCGCCCAGTTGGTGTCGCCCAGGAAGTTCGGCGCCGGAACCCCGAACACCGTCTGGACGGTCTGGTCGATCACCCCGCCCGGCTGGTAGAGCAGCCGCCACACGAGCGCGTTCGCGATCATCGGGGTGACGGTCGGGATGAAGAAGAGCAGCCGGTAGAGCCCGCGCCCGCGGATCCGCGGCGAGATCCACAGCGCCAGCCCGAGCGACACGATGATGTTGAGCGGCACGTAGACCACGACGAACACCAGCGTGTTCAGCATGATCTGGCGGAAGATCGGGTCGCCGATGAGCTGGACGAAGTTGTCGAGCCCGATGAACCTCTTCCGGCCCAGCACCGGCCAGGCGAAGAAGCTGATCACCAGCGACCCGACCAGCGGGATCAGGGTGAACAGCAGGAACCCGGTGGTGCTCGGGGCGAGGAACCCCAGCGCCGCACGTCCGTCGCCGCGCCGCGCGCCGCGCCCGGCCTCCGGCCGCCGGACCTCCACCGGCGGAGCGGGAACTGAAATCGTCACGTGCAACCGCCTCCCTGCGGACGCGCCACTTCCGTCGAGTCGCGGCGCGTCCGCTCCGGTCGTGGTGTCGTCATCTGGCCTGCTGCTGCACCGAGCTGAGGAAGTCCGGGACGGACTGCTGGCCGTTCACCGCCTGCACGCCGTACTGGGTGAAGAGCTGCGAGACCTGCGTGTAGTTCTCCGTCGGGGGAGAGACCGCGCTGTTGGCGATCGCCGCCTGCAGACCCGGCTTGGCGTTCGCCAGCTGGGGGCTGAACCAGGCGTCCTGCTGGGCCGTGCGCGCCGGGTAGGCGCGGCCCTGCTCGGCGAGGTACTGCAGGGCATCCGGTCCGGTGAGCACCGCGATGGCCTGCAGCGCCTTCTCCGGGTCCGCACACGTCTGCGAGATCCCGAAGCCCGAACCCGCGACCTGGCTGTGCGAGCCGGACGGCCCGGCCGGCATCGGGAGCACGCCGACCTCGAAGTTCGCCTGCTTGACCAGGTTCACCAGCTGCCAGGGACCGTCGACGACCATGGCCGCGTCGCCTGCGACGAACGAGCTGAGGGCGGGCGTCGGGTCGCTCGACGCCGCGACCGGCGCCGCGACGTGCAGCTTGTTGACCAGGTCCGTGTACCACTGCACCGCGTCGACGAAGCCCTGCTGGGACAGATCGAGCTTCCCGTCCTGGGTGACCGGGTCGGTCCCGGTCAGCGAGAGCGACCAGGGGATGACGGTGTCGATCGTGGGGTAGAGCGCGAACCCGTACTTCCCGCCCGCGGTGAGCTTCTGGGCCGCCGAGAGGAAGTCCTGCTGCGTCCAGTTGACGGACGGCACGGGGACGCCGGCCTCGCGGAACCGGTCGACGTTGAAGTACATGACCTGCGGCCCGAAGTCATACGGGATGGCGAGCTGCTGCCCGTCCACCTGCAGGCCCTTCCAGATCGACTGGTCGTAGTCCGCGGGGTTGATTCCGGCCTTGGCAAGCAGGTCGTCGAGCGGCACCAGCAGGGGGGCGATGCTGCGCGCCCGCAGGGACTGCACACCCAGGATGCAGCCGGTGTTCCCGCCGCTCGCCTGCGCGGCGAGCTTGGTCCAGTAGTCGTTGAAGCTGCTGGTCTGGAACTCGAGCGAAGTGTCGGGGTACTTCGCGGTGACCATCTGGGAGAGGTGGTTCCACGCGTCGACCTCGCTGGTCGAGCCGCTCCACATGTTCCAGGTGAGGGTGGTGTGGCCGTTCGCAGTGGTGCTGCCACCGCCGCCGCCTGAGCCGCACGCGGCCAGGACCAGGGCGAGAGTTGCGGCAGCTGCGGCAGCTGCGGCCCGCTTCCATCTGTTGTTAACCGTCATGGTGCTCCTCGGCGCTGAGCGGAGACATCCGATGTTCCGGGGGACTGTGACGGTCGCGACGCGGTTTCGTCAAGGGGGCACGACGCGAACAGCGCCCCGCCGCGCCTGCGCATGGGAGGGGATCCGGCACGACCGGGCGAACCCGATCGAAGGCCATCTGACGTGGGGATAGCGCCCAAACAACGTTTTCCGGGCACGCCGAAACGCGCGACGACGCGGGGCCCTCATCGGACCCCTACGTCGCCGCGCGAACGCGGGCTCTTCACCTCCCGAAACGGACGGGGCACAGTCGGCCCGGCGGTTGCCTGGCGATACATCGGATGTCGGATGACCGCCGGGGCTGTATCAGGCGAACTTCTCGAAGAAGAACTCGTGCTTGAGGAACGACATGTCGTACTCGTGACCAGCCTGCGGAGGCAGGAGCTGCGCGGCCTGGAAGAGCCGCCAGCCGTCCTTCAGGGCGTCGAGACCGTTCTCGTACGGGGGCTCGTCGCTGTCTCCCGTGGTCGGCGTCGTCCGGCCGGTGCCGTCGTAGACCGACCACCCGACGACGGTCGCGTCAAGGGCCGAGGACGACAGGTAGAGCACGAGCACCTGCTGCCGCAGACCCGCCTGCCCCGCCTGCGAGCCCGTCTCGGGCGCCGCCGCTGGAGCCGTCTCCGTGGTGGTCATGCCTTCTCCTCGATCATCGCGGGAGCGTGCGGGTTGAGGCTGCGCTGGGCCACCGCCCGGGTGGGGCGGTTGGTGACGCGGGTGACCCAGTAGTCCGGGTCGTAGCTGTCGTCCCCGATGAGGGCCTGCCAGAGCTTCACCCGGTTGTAGATCTCCAGGCGGCCGGTCGCGTGCTCGTACCACGGGAAGCGCCGCCCGAGCTCCGCCGCGACAGCCGGGTCGTACAGGTCGTCGGTGTTCCACAGCCGCAACTGCCGGACGGTCGGGTTGAAGCGGATCTTGAACATGTAGCGGTCGACGTCGCTGTCGTTGCGCCGCCCGCCGTGCCAGATGCCGTGGTGGAGGAAGACGATCGTGCCCGCGGGACAGGTGAGCCGGGTCTGGCCGCGCAGGTTCTGGTAGCGACCTGTGTCGGACTCGTTGGTGCGGCGCAGGTGGCTGCCCGGCACGGAGAGCGTGCCGCCCATGTCGAGCGTGACCTCGTGCGGGTAGTACATGAGCTGAACGTCGAACGCGTCGGGCCGCACGTCGATGATCGCGTCGCCGTGCAGGTTCTGCGCGGTGCCCTCGTGGGCCTTGCGGATGTGCACCGCGTGGTGGTCCACCGTGGGGTCCGGCCCGACGAGGCTGTAGATCGCACCCGCGATCTCGGGCAGCCGGACAAGGCGCTGGGCGAACGAGCCCTCCTCGAAGGCCTCCGCCAGCGTCGACCCGTACGGCGCCGCCGGAATGCCCTTCTGAAGCACCTCGACGGCCTGGGCGTTCATCTCCTCGGGAACCACGGCGTCCATGCGCAGCGCCCCGTGCGTGATGAATCGGGCCATCTGCACGGACGTGAGCAGGTGTTTGCGGTGGGGTCGGAACATCTCTCTCCTTCGCCGCCGGCGACTGGTCCGGGTTCGCCGAGCGTATGAAGCGATGAGCCCTCAGCGCGTGGGTCTGGTTCCCCACTGGTGGTAATTTCTCACCATGACCGCCGAGGTGGAGCGCGTTCCGCTGCGCCTCGACGAGCCGCCGGGGCCGGTCAACGTCGGGGTCGGCGTGCACGGCGTCCGCAGCCTGTACGACGTCTTCCGCCTGCCCGACCTGTGGCAGTTCCACGTCTACGGCTACTCGGCACAGCTCACCATCGGGGGGCGCGCCTACCCGGTCCGTCCCGGGTCGGTCAGCCTCGTGCCGCCCGGTGTCGAGGTCCGTTTCGACTACACCGGGCGGTCGGAGCACCTCTTCGCGCACTTCCGCACCACGGCGGGGGGCCAGGCCATGCGGGTGCCCGTCGTCCAGGACGCCGGCCCCGCCGCCGGAGGCCTTTCGGACCTTCTCCGGTCCGCGATCGCGGTTTCGCCGGGCGCGTCACCTCGCGTGGCCGCCGAGGTCTGGGCCGCGCTCTGGCGGGTCGCCCAGCTTCCGGAGCCGGCCACGAGCAGCACGCGGCACGCGGCCAGCGCGAAGCACCCGGCGGTCGCCACGGCCATCGCCCACATCGAGGCGAACCTCGCGCAGCCGCTGTCGATCCCCGCAGTGGCTCGGGTGGCCGGGGTGTCGCACAACCACCTGACCCGCCTCTTCCGGGCCGAGACCGGAGTGCCGGTGGTCGGCTACATCCGCAGGCGGCGGATGGCCAGGGCGCGCCACCTGCTGACCGCCACCACCATGTCCATCCCCGGCATCGCCGCCTCGATCGGCATCACCGACCTGCAGGCGTTCAACAAGGCATGCCGGCGCGAGCTGGGCGGGTCACCCCGGGCGATCCGCGCGGGCGGCTGACGGCGGTGGTCCCAGCTCGATCAGCCCGTCGGCGACGGTGAGCGTGACGCGGGGCAGCGGCCGGGGCGCCGGGCCTCCCGCCACCGACCCGTCGGTGATGCGGAACCGGCTCCCGTGGCAGAAGCAGTTGATCGTGCCGCCCGCCACGGCCCGCACCGTGCAGCCGAGGTGGGTGCAGGTCGCGCTGAACGCGACGAACACCCCCGCGCTCGGCTGTGTCACCACCACCCCGTGCGCAGCGACGATCGTGCCGCCGCCCACCGGGACGGCGGCGGCCGGGATTGTCCGGCGGGTCGTGTCGGCGTCTGCCACAGCACCCTCCTCCACCGCTTGCACCCAGAGCCCGAGTATCCCGGGCCCGGAGGGGTGCGCGTCAGCTGTCGGTGGTCCGCAGCCGCAGCGACGGCGGGAGCTCGCCGGAGGCATGGGCGACCTCCATGCCGATGATGAGGTCGCGCAGGTCGAGCCGCAGCGCCTTGGTGATCTCCTCGACACGCCTGCGGATCGCCCCCCGGTCGCCGTCGGCGTCGATCACCTTGGCGGCGCCGATGGAGCCGATCAGCGCCGCGACGACCTGCAAGGGCAGCTCGAGCTCGTCGTCCGAGCGCATGGCGTGCTCCAGGCGCAGCCGCGGCCCGACGGCCGCGAGCAGGTCCTGCGCCGGGAAGCGGTCTGCTGACCGGCCGATGAGCCGCAGTCCCGACTCCCGCCGCACGATCCCCTCGGTCACCAGCAGCGTGGCGAGGAGGTCGAACACGCGGTCGGCGAGGGTGGCCACCCAGACCGGCACCGTGTGCGCGTCGGGCTGGCCGCGGATGGTCTCGACCAGGAACGCGGAGAGGTGGTCGGCGCCCCGCCTGCCCTCGTCGGCCAGCACGATCTGGTCGTTCTCCATGCCGATCCGGCGCGCCATGATCAGGTCGGCCAGCTCGGCGCCCATGATCGCGCGTTTGATCGCGCTCAGGCGGACGACCGGCTTGCCCGTGAAGGAGTCGTGCAGGATCAGGAAGATCTTCGCGGCCGACTTCTCGAGCAGTGGGCTCCGGCCGCTCTCCCAGCTGTCGCTCGGCAGTATCACCCGCTGCCCACCTCCTGCTCGGCCGGCGCTTGCCGGCGTGTCGGTCGTCCGGGAACGGCGCGTCATCGGATCCGGGACTCCTGTGTGCGGACCACCGCGCGAGCGGTGAAGAGCGTCGCTACGAACGCCACCCCGAGCGCGACCAGCACCCCGAGGTTCGCATACGCCCACGCACCGTCGCGCCCACCCAGTCCGACCGGTCCGAGAAGGTAGCCCTGCCACGCCAGCCAGCCCGCGTTCGTGTTCGTGACGAGGCCCCAGCCGAGCACCGTGCACACACCGACGATCGCGATCGGGACGACGCGGACGTCGCCGTAGCGCCCGGACGGCCGGTAGAGGTCGGCCTCGTCGTAGTCACGGCCGCGCAGGGCGATGTCGGCGAGGATCACGCCGCACCACGCCGCGACCGGCACGCCGAGGGTGATCAGGAACCCGTTGAACTGCGCGAGGAACTCTCCGCTGACGAAGACCACGTAGATCGTGCCGAGCACCATGATGCCGCCGTCGATGAGCGCCGCGACGTACCGCGGCACCCGTACCCCGCTGGCGAGCAGGGCGAGACCCGACGAGTAGATGTCGAGCACCGCGCCACCGACCAGGCCCAGCACCGCCACCAGCGCGAACGGCACGAGGAACCACGTGGGCAGCGCCTCGGCCAGCGCGCCGATGGGGTCGCTGGAGATGGCCGTGCTCAGGTCGGGGGAGGACGCGGCGAGCAGCAGCCCGAACCCGAGCAGCACGATCGGGGCGAGCGCCCCACCCACCGTGGTCCAGCCGATCACCCCGCGGCTCGACGAACTGCGGGGCAGGTAGCGCGAGTAGTCGGCCGCGACGTTGACCCAGCCGAGGCCGAACCCCGTCATCAGGAAGACCAGCGCGCCGATGACCTCCTGGGCCGACCCGCTCGGCACCGACGCCGCGGCGGTCCAGTCGATCGTCTCCGCCACCAGCACCATGTAGACGACGGTCAGCACCGCGGTGAGCACGGTGATCACGGTCTGTAGGCGCATGATGACGTCGAAGCCGAGCACACCGGCGGTCACGATCAGCGTCGCGACGACGACGAGCGCGATCACCTGCGTGCCGAACCCGCCGCCCCAGCCGAGCCGCGCGAAGACGGTGGCCGTCGCGAGTGTCGCGAGGACCGTCAGCACGGTCTCCCAGCCGACCGTCAGCAGCCACGAGATGACGGCGGGCAGCCGGTTTCCCCGCACGCCGAACGCCGCCCGGCTCAGCACCATCGTCGGTGCCGACCCGCGCTTCCCGGCGAGCGCGACGTACCCGCACAGCAGGAACGAGAACACGACGCCGAACGCGCCGGCGACCATCGCCTGGGTCAGCGAGATGCCGAACCCGAGCGCGAACGCCCCGTAGCTCAGACCGAGGACGGAGATGTTGGCTCCGAACCACGGCCAGAAGAGCTGACGCGGGTTGCCCTTCCGCTCGGCGTCGCCGATGACGTTGATGCCGTTGCTTTCAACCCGGAAGTTTCTGTGGTGCACGTTGAGCTTCTGCTCGGCGTTGTGACGCGCCCTGATAGCCATGGGCCCTCCCCGGCGTGGCACTGCCCGGCCTGCAACCCGATGACCGAGGCCATCCTTGTGGCGTACAGGCGCGAGCCGAAACGATGACTCACAGTGACAGTTCGTGTACCAATGCTCCGATCGAGCCCTGGCACGGCCGGGATGATGTCATACGTACGGCCGAACGTGCCCACTTCCTGTGTGAATGTCACTTTTTAACGCCGGGGTTATGTCACCCATCGATGACATGGCCGAGACACACCGTGACGCCTAGCGCGAACGCGAGCCGGATGCTCTCGCGGGTGGCCACGACTGTGGCCGGGTCGTCGGCCGCGCTCGGCACCTACTCGGTAGCGCGGATCTGGTCGAGGGTCTTGGGCTGCGTGAGCCGCCAATGGTTGCCGAAGGGATCACGGAAGGCGGCGTCGATACCGTAGAACCGCTCTTCCGGCTCCTCGGTGAACTCGACGCCTTTGGCCTTCAGCTGCGTGTAGGTCGCCCAGCAGTCGTCGGTCGAGAGGGCCCCGATCCCTAGATAGCCGCGCGCGATCAGACTGCGCAACTGCCCGGCGATCGGCTCCTCGACCACAGGAGGCTGCGGTACGACCAGCATCATCGGCATGTCCGGGCGGCCCGGCGCGTGCACGGTGAGCCAGCGGAAGCCATCCATCTCGCGGTCGATTCCCACCTCGAAGCCGAGCACGTCCACGTAAAAGCGTCTGGCCTCGTCGAGGTCGAGCACGTTCAGGCACACAAGGCCGAATCCCGTGATCATGGCTGTCGAGCGTAGGCCGCGCGCATGCTGACGAAATCGCGAACGGCCGCGGCGAGCACGTCGGGTGCGACGTCGTGGGTCTGACCCACCAACTCGCGATAGATCGCACCGGGGATCACGTCCGCGACGACCTCGCAGGCGGCGCGGAACCAGTCGGGGCTTGCGCCGCCCGAGAACACCGCGGTCGCGGCAGTGATCGCGGCGAAGCGCTCGCCGGGGACGCTCCCGTCGCCCATCACAGCGGCGTCGTAGGCGAGCGTCGGTGCCAGCTTCTCGCCCTGCGCCCAGTACGGCGAGTGCCGCATGCCCGTGATCATTTCGGCTGGCATGCCGACGATCGTCATGAACAACTCCAGGGCGTCGCCGCGCCGGCCCTCGGCCAGCAGGGCGCGGGTCTTCCCGCCGTACTCCCGCGCGGCCTGCTGCGCGGGCGCGTCGAGCCGGAACGGTGGCTCCCACATCACGAGATGACTGATCGGCAAGCCGGCCGCGGCCGCGTGCGCGGCGAGAGCCGCTCCCGACGAGAGGCCCACGACCACCGCGGACCCACCCGCCGCGGCGAGCAGGATCTCCAGGTCCTCGACCTCGCGTTCGACGGCGTAGGGCAGCGTGTCGGTGCTGTCGCCCCGGCCGCGGCGGTCGTAGTTCAGCACGGTGAAGTCCGCGGCGAGGCTGTGCGCGAATCCTGCGTCGACGGCGCGGTCGCACGAGGCGCCCGCCACGAGCACCAGCGGGGTTCCGGTGCCGATCTGGTCGAAGGCGATGGTCGTTCCGTCTGCCGAGGTCACGGTTTCCATGGGCGAGACGCTAGGAGCCGGCCGACCCGGCCTGCTTCTCGAAACCTGCTCAACCCACGGGCCGCGTGAAGCGGCGGACCAGACAGCCGGGGATGACGGCCAGGTTGTCGTGGCCCGCCCGCTCGCGGTAGGCCGTCGGGCTCTCGCCGACGAACCGCCGGAACTGGGTGCTGAACGACCCGAGGCTGGAGAACCCGACGGCGAGGCAGACCTCGGTGACGGGCAGCTCGCCGGCGCGCAGCAGTGCCTTGGCTCGCTCTATTCGCCTGCGCAGCAGGTACTGGTGGGGCGTCTCGCCGAACGCAGCCTTGAACGAGCGACTGAAGTACGCCGGGGAGACGTGGGCACTGCGGGCGAGCGCGGGCACGTCGAGCGTCGCCGCATAGGCCCGGTCGATCAAGTCTCGCACCCGCAGCAGGTGCCGGGAGAGCAGGATCGCCTGGGCGGCCGCCACCCGGTTACCGTACCCGGACCGGGCTCCGCCGCTCACAGGTCGTAGAACGGCTTCGCGTACCGGAAACGCCCGGTCAGGCCGGGGCGGTACCGCGTGAGCCGCCTGGCCTGGAAGTCCGGCGCCCACTCCGACACTTCAGGCTCGATGCCGAGGTCGGCGGCGGGCACGAACCCGAATCGCGGGTAGTAGGTGCGGTGCCCGAGCAGCACGACGAGGGGCTCGTCGAGCGCGTCGGCGGCCGCGAGCACGGCGTGCATCAACGCGCTGCCGACGCCGTGGCGTTGGTATTGCGTCCGCACCCCCAGCGGACCAAGGCCGAGCACCGGCTGCCCGCCGGGCAAGAGCGTCGCCCGCGTGCAGCAGACGTGCCCGGCGACCGTCCCGTCGATCTCGGCGACCAGCGACAGCGCCCCGATCCAGGCGTCGCTGCCGCGCAGCGCGTCGACGAGGCCCGGCTCGACGGGATGCCCGTCGGGATACAGGGCCGCGAACGCGTCGGTGTGCACGTCGCTGATCGGGCGCTCGTCGCCGGGCTTCTCACGTCTGATGATCACGGGGCATACCGAACACTCTGGCGCGGCCCTCGGACAACGGGTTTGACCCGGGCGTCAGCCGTCCTCGTCCGGCACAGCGCGAGCGGCGGCGATCACCCGCGTGAGCGCGGCGTGCAGATCCTCCAGCTCGGGGATGGGCATGCCGAGGCGCGCCACGACGGCGGGCGGCACGGCCTCCGCCTGCGCGCGCAGCGCCCGGCCGGCGTCGGTCAGCGTGACGGCCAGCGTTCGCTCGTCGGAGCGGACCCGGCCCCGCTCGATCAGCCCCGCCGCCTCGAGCCGCTTGAGCAGCGGCGACAGCGTGCCCGGGTCGAGCGCGAGCGCGCCGCTCAGATCCTTGACCGACCGCGGCGAGCGTTCCCACAACGCGAGCATCACCAGGTACTGCGGGTGCGTGAGGCCCATCGGCTCCAGCAGCGGGCGGTAGACCGCCACCACGCTGCGCGCCGCGATGGACAGGGCGAAGCAGACCTGCCGGTCGAGCTGCAGCGGGTCGATCGGCAGTGGCTCGCTGGGTAGGGCGTCGGCCGGCGAGGGGTCGACTGCGTCACGGGTGGCGTTTCCGGGCATGACAACAGGGTACCGTTGGTGCAGTGACTATTGGCGTACCAAGTGTTGGGGGACAGGAGATGCCAGCGGACGTGCGTCGGCCCGGGCCCTTCCGGTGGCTCCTCTACGCCTTCGGGCGCCCGCTCCCGCTGGCGTACCGCGAGTGGGTGCTGCACGACGTCACCGCCCCCACGTGGGTGCTGCGGCACGTGCTCCGCACCACCGTCCAGCTCCTGCCGGTGGCTGTGCTGCTCTTCGTGCTGATCCCCGGCCCGGCCTGGGTCCGCGGGTGCTCGCTGCTCGCCGGGCTGCTGCTCGGCTACTTCTACTCCTTCGCCTACATGTACGAGACCACGGAGCACCGGGCGATGAAGGCCGGGTACCCACGGGGCACCGCGGCAGCCACCCGCGGGCAGGAAGGCGAGGCCGAGCGCGCGGAGCAGGCCCGCCGCTACGAGCAGCGGTGGCGCCGGAACGAGGGCTGACGGGACACGACGCTCCCGTCGGCGCGGCGGTGGCCCCTCGCCCGACCTCGTCGGGGTGAACGGGCTGGTCACCGACGGCCGCTCGGCGCTCCCTGGGATCCCTCATCAGGACATCGCCTCACTCCTTCTGCCGGTTCCACCTTCGCCACGAGCGGCCGGTTCGGATTTTGACACTGTCGCGACCACCGGACATGTCGATTGGGGCCGCTCCCGTTCGTAGCCCTGGTGAGAGACCGGCACCGAGCCGGTCGTCAACCACAGGAGTCCACGATGACCGCCACCAACACCGCCGTCCCCAGCGTCACGACGAAGACCGGCTCGCTCACCGGGACCGGTGTCGCTGCCGCAGTCCTCGCGAGCGGCGCCACCAGTGCCGTCGCCGCCGCGGGCCATGCGGCGGGGATCAGCCTCGACGTGTGGGGCGAACCGATCGCGATCCTCGGGTTCGCCGTGCTGACCGCCTGGTTCTCGCTGGTCGGTCTGGCCCTCGCTGCTGTCCTGTCCCGCACGGCGCGGCGCCCGCGCAGCACCTTCATCCGGACCACGGTGGTGCTCACCGTGCTGTCACTCGTGCCGGACGTGATCGTGGACGCCGCCCCGGTCACCAAGGCGCTGCTGATGTTGACCCACGTGGTCGCCGCCGCGATCGTCATCCCCGCCGTCGCGCGCCGGCTCCCCGCCTGACATCTGCCCATCCGTCACTCACCAGGAGGAACGCGATGCAGTACCTGCTTGCCGTGCACACCGTCGAGGGCGATCCGATGCCGTCGACCGAGGACATGCAGACCCAGTTCGCCCGGGTCGATGTGGTCAACGCGGAGTTGCAGTTCGCGGGGGCCTGGGTCTTCGGCGGAGGACTGCGCCCGCCGGACAGTGCCACCGTCGTCCGGGTCGAGGGCGGCAGGACCACCGTGACCGACGGACCGTTCGCCGAGACGAAGGAGCAGCTCGGCGGGTTCTGGGTCATTCGGTGCGACGACCTCGACCAGGCGCTCGTCTGGGCCGAGAAGTGCGCAGAGGCGTGTCTGCAGCCGGTCGAGGTACGGCCCTTCGACGACGAGCCCCAGGCCTGAGCCCGAAATCAGGGGAACCGACATGGACATGGCGAGCGTCTACCAGGCGGAGTACGGCCGTTGCGTGGCGACGCTCGTCCGCCTCCTCGGCGACATCGGCCTCGCCGAGGAAGCCGTCCAGGACGCGTTTGCGGTGGCCCTGGAGAAGTGGGCCCTGCCGAACGGGGATGGGCTGCCGCCCAACCCCGGCGCCTGGATCGTCACCACCGCCCGCAACCGGGCGATCGACCGGCTGCGCCGGGAATCGACGCGCGAGGCTCGCCAGGCCCAGGCCCTGCTGCTGCACCAACCCGACGAGCCCACGGAGGTGGGACCGGTGCGCGACGACCAGCTCCGGCTGATCTTCACCTGCTGCCACCCGGCGCTCTCACCGCTTGCGCAGACCGCGCTCACCCTGCGCCTGCTCGGTGGGCTCGAGGTGCCGGAGATCGCCCGGGCCTACCTCGTACCCGAGGCGACCATCGCCCAGCGGATCGTGCGTGCCAAGAAGAAGATCCGCGACGCCGCCATCCCCTACCGAGTACCTGACGCCGCCGAGCTGCCCGACCGGCTACCTCCCGTGCTGACCGTGCTCTACCTGATCTTCAACGAGGGCTACACCTCGACGTCCGGGACGCTGGTGCGGACCGACCTGTGCCTGGAGGCGGTCCGCCTGGGCAGGGCGCTCGCCGCGTTGATGCCCGACGAGCCGGAGGTACTCGGGCTGCTCGCCCTGCTGCTGCTCACCGAAGCCCGCCGGCCGGCGCGGGTGGGGCCCTCGGGTGAGCTCGTGACCCTCGCCGAGCAGGACCGCTCACGCTGGGACCGGGACCTGATCCGCGAAGGCCACGAACTCGTCCGCCGCTGCCTGCGCCGGGACCGGCCCGGCCCCTACCAGCTCCAGGCCGCCATCAACGCCGTGCACACCGACGGACCCGCCACCGACTGGGACCAGGTGCTGGCCCTCTACGACCAGCTCCTCCTCCACGCCCCGACGCCCGTCGTCGCGCTCAACCGGGCCGTCGCCGTCGCCGAGGTGCACGGGCCCGCGCCGGCCCTCGCCGCGATCGCGGACCTGGACCTGCCGGGCTACCACCTGCTCCCCGCAACCCGGGCCGACCTGCTGACCCGGCTCGGACGGATCGCAGAAGCCCTCGCCGCCTACGACGAGGCGATCGCACTGGCCACCAACCAGACCGAGCGGACCTTCCTGCATCACCGCCGCGCCGGCCTCGAGCCGGGGCCCGCCACTTGACAGGCGCATCAGCGATCGTGGGCAAGCCGGATCCGGCTCGTCCCCACGGCGAGCACGACGAACAGACCCGCCCCCACGATGCCGAGCAGGTGGAGGCTGCCGGTGAAGGCCTCGTGCGCTGCTTGCAGGAGACGCGCGCCGTCCCCGGCCGGCAGCTCCCCCGCCGCGGCGGCCGCACCGCTGACCGTCTCCCGCGCCTGGCCGAGTACGCCCCTCGCCTGCTCCGGGACGACGGTATCCATCCGGAGGCGGTACGCCGCCGTGGCGAGGGTGCCGAGCAGGGCGAGGCCGAGTGCGCCGCCGATGTAGTTACCCGTCTCCGCGAGCGACGCCGCGGCGCCGGCCCGTCCGACGGGCACCGTACCCACGATGTACCCGGTGCCCAGCGCGAACAGTGGTCCGGTGCCGATCGCGAGCACCGTGATGGCGACGACGGCCGTGACAGGGCCGCCCTCGCTCGGCACGAGCACGAGCAGCGCGGACCCGAGGGCCGCGACCACGAGGCCGCCCGAGACCGCCGCCGGCGCCGCGACGCGGCGGACCAGGGCCGGGGTCAGCATCGTCCCGGCCGCGACGCCGAGGCCCATCGGCGCGAACCAGGCCGCGGCCGCGACGGGCGGGTAGCCGAGCACGGACTGCAGGTACTGCGTGACCTGCATCCCGACGCCCGCCATCGCGATCCCGGCGCCGACCAGCGCGCCGAGGACGATGCTGACGCGGCTCAGCCGGAACAGGCCCAGGTCGAGCAGCGGGCGCTCCATCCGCAGCTGGCGTCGCACGAACAGCGCGCCGACCGCGCCACCGACCACCAGGGCCGTGACGGCGACACCGGCCGCGGCCGTGCCGGTCGCGAGGGCCTTGACGCCGTAGACGGCCGACAGCACGGCCACCAGCGACATCGCGACGCTGACGAGATCGAGGCGGCCAGGCTCGCCGCTCGCGCACTCGGGCAGCACGAACGGCCCGACCACGAGCAGGACCACCATCACCGGCACCGCGAGCAGGAACACGCTCCCCCACCAGAAGTGGTCGATCAGCACGCCGCCCACCACCGGGCCAAGCGCGGCGCCCGAGAACTGGCAGGTCGCCCAGATCGAGATCGCGAGGCCGCGCTCAGGGCCGTCCCGGAACATCGTGGTGATCAGCGCAAGGGTCGACGGCATCAGGGTGGCGCCCGCGATCCCGAGCAGGGCCCGGGACG
Source organism: Pseudonocardia aurantiaca (assembly GCF_039526725.1). Taxonomy (NCBI): domain Bacteria; kingdom Bacillati; phylum Actinomycetota; class Actinomycetes; order Pseudonocardiales; family Pseudonocardiaceae; genus Pseudonocardia; species Pseudonocardia aurantiaca. The sequence continues at coordinate 326,964 of NZ_BAAAJG010000027.1, read as the reverse complement.
CGATCAGCATCTCGGGACTGACCGAGTAGGCCGCCACCACCGAGGTCACCGCGAACACCAGCCCGCCGGCGAACAGCAGCCGGCGCCTGCCGATGCGGTCGCCCAGCGTCCCCATCGTGAGGACGAGGCCGGCGAGCACGAAGCCGTAGATGTCGGTGATCCACAGCTGCTCCACGGCGGAGGCGCCGAGGTCGTGTGTGAGGTGGGGCAGCGCGAGGAACAGGACGTTGATGTCCACGGCGCTGAGCAGGGTCGGCAGCGCGAGAACCGCGAGCCCCCACCAGGCCGACCTGCTCGTCTCCGTGCGCGTCGCCATGTGCGACCTCCGTTGTCGAGGGACCCGAACGGTCCCGTGCGACAACAGGTCGAACCCGAACGCGCGCTCTCGACATCGGACCCGGGAGGCCCGCGAATCACCCCTTGGGCTGCAGCACGAAGTCGTACTCCGCCACGAGGAACGGCGACGCGGACTCGCCGCCGTCAGGCGTCGGGCCCGGCTCCCGCTCGGTGAACGCGACCACCAGCTCCTGCTTGGTGCCGAACACGACGTCGCTGTCGAGGTAGTCGGCGCCCTCCTGGAACAGGTGCGTGATGAGAGGCTCGTAGCCGGGCTCGTCGATCAGGAAGTGGATGTGCGCCGGGCGGAATTGGCTGATGTCGGTGCGGTCGATCAGCTCGCCGACCGGACCGTCCATGGGGATGCTGTAGCCGAGCGGCGCGATCGTGCGCACGCAGTACGTCCCGTCCTCGCGCGTCGTGTACTTCGCGCGCAGCCGCGCCTCGTCCGCCTCCGCGACCTGGCTCTCGTAGAGGCCGTCGGTGTCGGCCTGCCAGACGTCGAGCACCGCCCCGCCGACCGGCTTCCCGTCGAGGTCGCGCACGGTGCCGTGGACGAACAGCGGGGTGCCCGGCAGACCGTCGGACATGTCGCCGCCGAACTCCAGGCCGGGCGAGCCCGGGATGTGGAACGGGCCGAGCACGGTAGCCGGGGTAGCGGCGGGGTCGAGGCGGTGGTTCATCTGCACCACCAGCATCGACAGCCCGAGCACGTCGGAGGCCAGGATGAACTCCTCGCGCTTGTCGTCGCAGACCTGCCCGGTGCGGGTGAGCCACTGCACCGCGGCCATCCACTCGGCCTCGGTGAGCCGCACCTCGCGCGCGAACGCGTGCAGGTGCTTCACGAGCGCGCTCAGGACCTCGGCTGTGCGCGGGTCGTGCGCGGTCGCCCAGCGCGCCGCGGCGAGCTCGGTGATGTTGTCCTCGGTGGCGAGTTGCATCGTCAGCGCCCTCCAGTGAACTCGGCGCGCAGCAGGGCGGCGGCGCCTGCCATCGCGCGCATCTTGCCTTCCGCGGCCTCCCGCGGCAGGTACTTCATCCCGCAGTCCGGGGCGATCACGACCTGCTCCGGCGGCAGGTACCGGAACGCGCGCCGCACCCGCTCGGCCACGGTCTCCGGGGTCTCCACCTCCGGCGTCGACAGGTCGATCACGGCAGCAGCGGCAACGACGGGAGGGTCATGTGACCTCCTGGTCAGGGTGTGAGGACGATCCGGCAGGCGGCCTGGCCCGCGGCCTGCCGGGTCCACGCCTGCGCGGCGTCGTCGAGCGGCACCTGCTCGTGGGCGACGGTGAGCCGCCCGGCGACCGCCTCCTCGACGACACGGGTCAGGGCCTCGCGGCGCTCGGCAGGCGTCAGCTCGTTGTTGGTGTAGCCGAGCATCCGCAGCGAGCGGCTGCGGAGCGTCGACGAGTCGATCGGCGCCGTCTCGCCCGCGGAGCTTCCTAGGTTCACGAGCCGTCCGTGGGGGCGCAGCGTGCGCATCGCTGCGGCGGCAGGCACACCGAAGAGCGGGTCGAGCACCAGATCGACGGTACCCCCGGTCGCGGCGCGCATCCGATCGGCGAGCCCCTCGACGGTGTCGTCGGCGGTCAGCTCCACCACCGCGTCCGCGCCGAGCCGTACGGCTCGCTCGCGAGCCTCTGCGGACCGGGCTGCCGCAACCACGCGCTCGGCCCCGGCGATCCGCGCGAGCTGCACACCCGCCTGCCCAACGACTCCGCCCGCGCCGAGCACGAGCACCTGCTCGCCGGGCTCCAACTCGCCGCGCCAGGTCAGGGCCATCCACGCGGCCACGGCCGAGAGGCCCAGCGCGGCCACCAGCACCGGGTCGGCGTCGCGCGGGAGAGCCACCACGTCCGACTCGGGCACGGCAGCGGTGGCGCGCATGCTGCCGTCGCCCGGCTTCATGCCTGCCGAGGTGGCGAACCAGACGAGCGTGCCCGCCGGGATCGCGGCAGTGCCGCGCTCCACGACGCCGACGCCCTGCACGCCTGGCACGTACGGGGTCTGGGGGCGTCCGAAGTAGGACGTGCCGGACGCGCAGAGCAGGTCGAGCGGCGTGATCGGTGCCGCGCGCACGCCGACGAGCAGCTCGCCCTCGCCCGCGTCGGCCCGGGCGCGCTCGCCGAGCTGCGGCGCCTGCCCCGGCGCCTCGACGATGGCCGCGCGCATCGCGTTCACGGCCGATCCCCGGAGGGCCACGGGTCGGGCGGCACCGAGCGGTTGTTCAGGTCGACCGACAGGAAGATGTCGTTCGCGACCGGGTGGCGCAGCTCCTCGGCGAGCTGGCCGATGAGCCCCGCGGTGCGGGCGAGCAGCGCGAACCCGCGCAGCAACGGGAGCGGGAGGCCGAGGTCGGCCAGCGCCGCGCCGCAGACCCCTGCCCCGTTGAGCGGGAGCGTGCGCCCGAGCACCTGCGGGTGCACCCGTCCGATCGCGGCGAAGAGTTCCAGGTGCGGCCCGAACTGCCCCTCCTCCCTGGCGATCTGCATGAGCCGCGGCGTGCGCGGGTCGCCCTCCTTGTGCACGTGGTGCCCGAGCCCGGGGACGAACCGCTTCGCCTCCCGCTCGGCGCGCACGGTCTCGAGCGCGAGCGCGTCCCACCCGGCCTCGTCGGTGGGCGGCTCGGCCAGTCCCTCCAGCACGCCGTGCAGGAACCGGCCGCAGTCCTCCGTGACCCCGAGGAACCGGGAGCCGCCACCGAGCAGCCCGGCGGCGAGTGCGCCCTGGATCGAGTCGGGCGCGGACAGGTAGGTCAGGCGCGTGACGATCGCCGTGGGTGTGAAGCCGTGGTCGGCGAGCGCCGCGAGCACCGCCTCGAACACCCGCACCTGCCCCGGCGACGGACGTTCCTGCGTGGCGAGCCAGAACGCCAGCTCGCCGAAGCCGACCTCTCCCATCACGTCGGCGGCGAGGTCCTTGCCCAGCAGCGTGATCGACGTGGGGTCGGAGGCCCCGAGCGCGGTGGGGTACTCAGGCATGGGGGTCCTCGGGCGTCGTGAGCCACTTGCGCAGCTCGGCGCCGTGCTCGTCGAGCTGCGGTGGCGGGAGCCGGTACTGCACCGGGGTGGCGGAGAACCTGATCGGGTGGCGCGTGGTGGGGATGGCCCGCTCGCCCTCCCCGACCTCGACGATCGGGTCGAGCCCGAACCGCTCCGCCATCGCGAACCCGCCGTCGATCGTCTGGATCGGCCCGCACGGCACCCCGACGGCGACGAGCGCCTCGAACCACTCGGTGGCACCCCGCTGCCGGAGCCGCTCGACGAGGATCGGCCGCAGCTCCTCCCGGTTGGCAGTGCGGTCGGCGTTGCGGGCGAAGCGTGGGTCGTCGGCGACCCCGGGGACGCCGAGCACCTCGCACAGCCTGCGGAACTGGCCGTCGTTGGCGGCGGCCACGATGAGGTCGTCGTCCGCCGTGGGCAAAGGCTCGTACGGGAAGACGCTCGGGTGCGCATTGCCCATGCGGTAGGGCACCACCCCGCCCGCGACGAAGGCCGAGCTGTGGTTGACGAGCCCGGTGAGCGCCGAGGACAGGAGGTTGACCTCCACGTGCTGGCCCTGCCCGGTCAGGTCGCGGTGGCGCAGCGCGGCGAGGATCCCGATCACCGCGTGGTTCCCGGCCATCACGTCGAACACCGAGATGCCCGCGCGGTAGGCGGGGCCTGCCGGGTCGCCGGTGAGGCTCATGAGCCCGGACATCGCCTGCACCATGAGGTCGTAGCCGGGCACGTGAGCGCCCTCGCCGGAGCCGAACCCGCTGATGGAGGCGTATACGATCCCCGGGTTGGCCGCGCTGACCGACTCGAAGTCGAGCCCGAACTTCGCCAGCCCGCCGGGCTTGAAGTTCTGGATCAGGACGTCGGCCCGGCGGGCCAGCTCGCGGCCGAGCACGGCGTCGCCCTCGTCGCGCAGATCGAGCGCCAGCGACCGCTTCCCCCGGTTGATGCCGAGGTAGTAGGTGGACTCGCCCTCGCGCACCGGGGGCATCCAGGTGCGCGTCTCGTCGCCCTGCGGCCCCTCCACCTTGACGACCTCGGCGCCCAGGTCGGCGAGCAGCATCGTGGCGTACGGGCCGGCGAGCACGCGGGAGAAGTCGGCGACGAGCACCCCGGACAGTGGGCCGGGCAAACCTCCGTCGGCACCCGGCTGTCCGACTACCGGACGTTCGTCCGTCATACGGGCATCCTCACACATCGGCGATCGACAGTCACGCCGGTCGCACCACGTGCGGCACGGCGTCCAGGCGGGCGAAATCGGCGCTGATCTCCCCCGCGGCGTGCAACAGCAGGGGCAGGTGCTCGTGGACCAGCCGCTCCACCGGGGTCTCGGCAGCGTGCGTGTTGACGTTGATGCTCGCGACCACGCGGCCGGCGCCGTCGCGCAGCGGCGCGGCCACCGAACGGATCCCGAGCGCGAGCTGCTCGTCGGTGAGCGACCAGCCGCGCGCCCGCACCTCGCGTAGCTCCCCGTCGCGCTCGGCCCGATCCGGCTGCCAGCGCGCCTGCAGCCCGGAACGCGACGGCTCGGCGAGCACCTTCTCCAGCTCCGCGGGTGGCAGGGCCGCGAGCAGTACCTTGCCCAGCGACGTGGGCAGCGCCGGGAACCGCGTGCCGATCTGCACTGAGAGCCCGACGATCTTCGGTACCGCCACCCTGGCGACGTAGACGATGTCGGAGCCGTCGAGCTGCGCGATCGAGCACGACTCGTGCGTCCGCTCGACGAGCCGCTCCATGTGCGGGCGGGCCGCCTCCCACAGCCCTGTGGCGCGCACGTAGGCCACCCCGAGGTCCAGCACCCGCGGGGTGAGCGTGTGCCCGCCACCGTGCGACCGGACGTAGCCGAGCTCCTCGAGGGTGAGCAGGATCCGGCGCGCGGTGGGGCGGGCGAGGCCGGTGGCCGTGGCCACCTCGGTGAGCGACATCGCCTGCTGCCCCGGCCGGAACGCCGCGATCACCTCGAGGCCGCGCGCGAGCGCCTCGATGAAGTCCGGTCCGGTCCCGCTGCGCGGCATGGTTCGCTCCCAGCTCGACGTGGCCCCGGCCGGGCGGTACCGGAGCGCGGCGACAGCGTAACCACTGTCCGAAGAGCGGACAGCCTGAGGCGCGCCTGGGTCGGCCGCTGCGCTCGAGGAGCGGATTGACAGTGCAACGGCCCTGCACAAGAGTGACGCCGATCAAGTGACCGGTACACGGACGCATGTCCGCAAAGGAGCGACTGCGATGACCGACCCTCGCGACGTCGACGGCGAGCGCCCGGTGGTTCTGCGCGGTGGGCTGGTGCTCACGTTGGACGACGCGCACCGAGTGCTCCCCCGGGCCGACGTGCTGGTCGTCGGCGACCGGATCGCCGCGGTCGGCGGGAACCTGGACGTGCCCGCAGGGACCGTCGAGATCGACGCGTCCGGCGGGATCGTCATGCCGGGGATGATCGACACCCACCGGCACATGTGGCAGACGGCGATGCGCGGCTACGGCGCCGACTGGACCCTCACCCAGTACTTCGTCTGGTACTACCTGGAGTCGGGCAGGCACTTCCGGCCCCAGGACGTGCGGGCGGGCAACCTGCTCGCCGCGGTTGAGGCCATCGACGCCGGGGTCACCACCACCGTCGACTGGTCGCACGGGCTGCAGACCGTGGAGCACGCCGAGGCGGCCGTCGACGCGCTGCGGGCGGTGCCGGGCCGGTTCGTGCTCGCCTACGGCAACATCCAGCAGGCGCCGTGGGAATGGTCGACGTCGGCCGACTTCCAGGCCTTCGCCCGCCGCCTGCTCGACGCCGCCGACGACAAGCTCGGCTTCCAGCTCGCCTTCGACGTCACCGGCGACCCGGCGTTCCCGGAGAAGGCCGCCTACGAGGTGGCGCGCGAGCTCGGCGCGCCCGTCACCACGCACGCCGGCGTGTGGGGCGCCACCAACGACGACGGGATCCGGCTCGCCCACGAGGCCGGCTTCCTCGACGAGACCAGCGTGTTCGTCCACGCCGCCACGCTCACGGCCGACTCCTACCACCGCATCGCCGCCACCGGCGGCTCCGTCTCGGTCTCCACCGAGAGCGAGCAGAGCGCAGGCCAGGGCTACCCGCCCACGTGGGCGCTGCGCGCGCACGGCATCCCGGTGTCACTGTCGATGGACACGAGCGTGTGGTGGAGCGGGGACCTGTTCTCCGCCATGCGCACCACCCTCGGTGCCGACCGCTCCCGGGAGCATTTCGAGGCCCACGCCAAGGGCGAGACGATCACCCACTGCACGCTGCGGGCGGAGCAGGTGGTGGAGTGGGCCACTCGTGGCGGGGCGCGGGCACTGGGGCGCGACCGCGAGCTGGGCAGCCTCGAACCCGGCAAGAAGGCCGACGTCGTGCTCCTCAAGAACGACCGGTCCCCCGTGTCGTTCCCACTGCTCAACCCCTACGGGCACGTGGCGTTCCAGGCCCAGCGCGGGGACGTGCACACGGTGCTGGTGGACGGCCGGGTGGTCAAGCACGAGCACGCGCTGGTGGGCGTCGACCTCGCGGCCGTGCGACGTGATGTGGACGCGACCGTCGAGCACCTGCGGGCCACCCTCGGCGAGGAGGCGTGGGAGAAGGGGATGAACCCCGACATTCCCGAGACGACGATCCTCGACAACCCCTACACGTACACCGAGTACAGCAGCGCTGCCACGCACGGGCGATAGCCGGTGTTGTGATCGGCCCAGCTCCGCCATCCTGGAGGCTCTGGGGATCATCGGGGGAACCGCCATGTGAGCTGTGGTCGTCGGCGCGGGGATCGCGGGATGCTCACCCCGGCCGTGACCACGCCGGGCGGGCGTTACCGGTTCCGATGGTCCGAGGTCACGGCCCAGCTCCGGGAGCAGCGCGAGCGGGAGGACGTGGACGAGTAGCCACGCCCGATGTCTAGGCGACGGCGTGAGGTCGCGGTGCGGCGCGGGGTCTTCGCTGCGGGTCGATCCACGCGGGCGGGACGAACTCCGGTAGCCCATCGCGGATCCGCACGATCCACTCCGAGTGGTGCAGCAACCGATGATGCAGGCGGCACAACATCGCCAAGTTGTGCAGCGCGGTCGGCCCGCACTCCTGCCACCCGACGATGTGGTGCACCTCCGACCACGACGGCGGCCGCCCACAACCCGGGAACTCACACCCACCCCCGCGCGCAACTACCGCGCGGCGCAGCCCATCCGGGATCGTTCTCGTCAACCTGCCCACATCCAGCGGCTGACCCCTCCCGCCCAGCACCACCGGCACCACCGCCGCATCGCAAGCAAGCATCCGCAACGACTCCGGGGCGACCGTGCCACCGAAATCGAGCACCGCGGCCCGGCACCGGTTCTCCAGATCCTCCAACCGCACCAACACATTCAGATGCGGCCGCCCACCACCGGCGTGCGGCACGTCGCCGTGGTCCAGCACGAACCCGCACACCTCGGCCAGCGCTTCGGCCTGCCGCACCGCCGCACTCCGCTCGTCCTCACCGGTCAGTGGCTTGGCCTTCGCATCCACCACCGCCGCGATCGCATCGAACATGGCGGCGTCATCGAACCGGCCCTTCACCGTGCCGCCGGGGCGACCGCGGTGCCGGATCAGGTGCAACTCGTTCACCTGCGGCGGCGGCCGATCATCCGGCTCGACCCCGTCCTGATCCAACGCCTCTACCAAAGCGGTGCCCCACACCAGCAGCTCCGAAGGCGTGTACTCGTCGGCCTTGGCCGCGAGCTGGACCTCGGCCCCGGCCCACACCTCCGGGGCCAGCCGCTCGGCCGCAGGACTCCCCAGCACCCGAGCCACCACCTCGACATGCCGCAGCCCCGCCCGACCCGCCGCGAACACCTCCGCCGTGACCGGCAACCGAGCCGGAAGCCGCGAACCGTCCAAGCCGGTGCGCCGGCACACCTGCTCGGCGGCCACAACCCGCCGCCGGGCCTCGAACCGCTCCCACCCCAGCATGTCCCCCAACGCCCCCGCCGCCGACTTGTAACCCCGCTCGGCGAACACACCCCGCCGCTCCAGATCGGCCACCGCACCCACCACCACCCGGTCCAACCGCCGGGCCACGCCCTCGGAGACGGTCAGCACCGACAGCAACTCGTCATCCCCCGCGCCCGGCCCCGCAGCCGCGACCAGCGCGTCGACCGCCTCGACGAGGAGGCGGTGCGCGGCGGCAACGCGATCGGTGGACACGACCTTGATTCTACTCGAACAACTGTTCGAGTGAGTGTCATTTACCGCAGGTCAGCGCCCATTCGGCGCGAACAAGCAACTCTGTAAACGCCGCGCCCCTGACGGCTTCGGCCGGCTGGAGGACGTGATCGACGCCGCGGAGCTGGAGGCGGTAGTGAGCGGCTATGCCAAGGCGACGGGGGCGCGCAAGCCCTGACCAACGGAGTTACTCGGTTCTGCTGCCCACCGTGATGGTCCACGGCTGCAGCGGCTCGGAGCCGGGCGCCATCGCGACCGCGTCGCCGGTCAGGTTGACCAGCACCACACCGTCGAGGGCGCGGAAGGCCAGCAGCGGGACTGTGGGCGAGCGGCCGATCTCCACCGCACCGCTGGCCAGCCGCGGCACCAGCCATTGCCAGGCCTCCGTGAGCGGCGTCGGCATGCCGCCGTCGGGCTTGGTGCTGTCGGTCCACAGCGCGGCGTAGTCCAGGCCGTGGCCCTGCGGTCCCCACAGCAGCGCGGCCGAGACGCCCGACTCCGCGTAGGCGGCGACCGCGGCCAGGGTCGCGACGGCGCTCGCCGGGCTGTTCGGCCCGGCCTGCCCGGCGTCGGACTCCGGGACGTCGGGGTAGAACTCCGCCCACCAGACCGGCAGGTCGGTGCGCTCGCGGATCCACGCCGTCAGGTCGGCGAACTTCTGCGCGCCGAGGTCGACCTGCTCCGGCCGCGTGTCCTGCCTGGTGCTGGTGCCGCCGTCGACCACGAGGAAGTCGGCCCCCACGTTGTTCTGCAGCCAGTACTCCACGACGTCGAGCGCCCGCTGGTCGGCCACGCCCCACGTCCCGCTGACGGCCGACGAGTCCTCCGAACCGGGGTCGAGGCTGGTCAGCACGACGTAGGGGCCGCCGATCTGCACGTCCGGGCGCACGGCCTTCACCGCGGTGTACACCTGGTTGTAGAAGTCGGTGTAGCCCTCGTGGTCCCAGCGGTTCTCGTCGTGGTTGTAGAAACCCTTGAGCTCGTTCCACACGAGCACCCGGTCGATCTGCGGGTAGCGCTGCACCGCGACTGCCGACAGGCGGGCGTAGTCGTCGAAGAACTCCGGTTCGGGCTCGGTCTCCAGCCTCGACCAGTCGGTATCACCGGGCGCTCCGCCCTTCATCCAGTCCGGCGCGCAGCACAGCGTGAGGACCGTGCCGCCGTCGGTCTCCTCGGTGAGCTGCATGCGGCGGTCGAGGACGCTCCAGTCGTACTGGCCCGGCGACGGCTCCGGGTTGAGGGTGCCGAAGCCCATCAGGTGGTGGTTCTGCCAGATCCCGCCGTTGTCCGCGAGCACCTCGGTCCCGCGGGCGGTCGCCCCTCCGGGATCATCGGGGTCGAGGCTCTTCTGCGTGTGCGTGACGCCGAGCTCCAGCGGGTTCCGCTGCTGTTGCCAGATCCACTCGCCCGCCAGTTCGACCGGCGGCAGTGGCTCGGCGGACGGGGTCGACGAGGTGCCGTCGGGCGTCGGGCCGGAGCAGGCGACCAGCGCCGCGGCGAGCGCCGCGACGACGGCGACCAGGAGACGTGGAGAGCGCAACGGAAAGACCTCGGCTTGTCGGATGCTTGTCGGATCTGGGCGGTTTGGGAACATCTACCGAAACCCTGGCAGGCCGAGGCTGTGGCCCTGCTGAGAGGTCCGTGCCGATTCGCCCGAACTCCTCTCCTGTATGATCATCGGACGCTTTGTCCGGATCCTGACGTCGTGGCCGCAACACGACCGCCGCCGCAGCCAGGTGATCGGCTGCGGCGGCAGACGGGTGTGCCTTGGGTCGGCGCCAGGCTTCAGCCGGCGAGCCGGGAGCGGGAGCGCCACTGCGCGAGCAGGATGGCGGCGGCCGCTAGGGTCAGGTTCTCCATCGGCACCGCCGTCGCCCGCTGGATCGCGGTCATGAAGGGAAGGCTGCTCATCCCTGCTCAGTGGTGGACCCGGCGCGGCTGCGGTCGATGTGCGCGATGCCCGCGGAACCGTTGACCTGACCGTTGCTTGCCGGGTTGCTGCTCGCCGGTTTGCTGCGCCGGCCGCGCTCCAGAGGAGCCAGGGGGGCGTTGCCGAGGATGAGGTCGGCCGCCTTCTCGGCGATCATCATCGTCGGCGCCAGCGTGTTGGCGTTGGTCAGCGAGGGCATGACGGAGGCGTCGATGACCCGGAGCCCGTCGAGCCCGTGCACCCGCATGGTGTCGGGGTCGACGACGGCGCCCTCGTCGCGGCCCATGCGCGCGCTGCAGGCCAGGTGGTAGCCGGTGCGCCCGGTGCGCCGCACCCAGTCGACGATCTCCTCGTCGGTCTCGACACCGCGGCCGGGCAGCGTCTCGCCCGCGTCGAGGCGACGGAAGGCCGGCTGCGAGAGCAGGTCACGCGCCCGCCGGATGGCCTCCACCCAGCGCGCCTCGTCCTTCGAGCCGGACAGGAAGTTGATGACGATCTCGGGGTGCTCACGCGGGTCCCGCGAGACGATCTTCACGGTGCCGCGCGCGTCGGACTGCATCACGCCGACGTGCATCTGGTACCCGTGGGCACTCACCTCGACCGAGTCCTCGGCGCTGTGCATCGCGAGCGGCGCCAGCAGGAACATCACGTCGGGCTCGTCCTCGGCGTGGTCGCTCTTGACGAAACCGCCTGCCTGCATCGGGTTGCGGGTGCCCGGGCCCTTCCCGAACAGGACGGCGTCGAGCACGACGCCTGGCCACTTGGCCTTGTTGCGGATCGGGGACAGCGACACCGGCAGCGAGCACTTGTGCTGCACGTGGACGGCGAGGTGGTCCTGCAGAGACTCACCGACGCCGGGCAGGTGGTGGACCAGCGGGATCCCGACGGCCGCGAGGTGCTCCTGGTCTCCGACACCGGAGAGCTGCAGCAGCTGCGGGGTGCCGACCGCACCGCCGGAGAGGATCACCTCGGCGGCGCGAACCTCCTTCTCGGCGCCGTCCCGTCCGCGGTAGCGCACGCCCACCGCGCGGGTGCCCTCGAACACGACCTGGGTGGCCTGTGCGTGGCAGCGCACCGTGAGGTTGTCGCGCGCCTGCACCGGGTGCAGGTAGGCCTGCGCAGCCGACGCGCGCTTGCCCGCGTGCACGGCTTGGTCCAGCGGGGAGAAGCCCTCCTCGACATCGTCGTTGAAGTCGGGGACGACGGGGTAGCCGGCCTGCTCGGCGGCCTTGAAGAATGCGTCGAAGATCGGGCCCTCAGCGGGGCCGCGGTGCAGCGTCTGGGGGCCGGTGCGGCCGCGGGTGGTGCCCAGCGGCTCGTCGATGCACCCCTCGAGCCGCTCGAAGTACGGCAGACAGTTCGCGTAGCTCCACGAGGCCGAGCCGGCCTCGACGCCCCAGCGGTCGTAGTCGCCGCGCGCGCCGCGCTCGTAGATCATCCCGTTGATGCTGCTCGACCCGCCCAGCACCTTCCCCCGCGGATGGTGCAGCTTGCGCGCGCCGAGGCCGGGCTCCGCCTCGGATTCGTACATCCAGTCGTATCGGGGGTTGCCGACCGGGAACCCCATCGCCAGCGGGAGCTTCAGCCGGAGGTCCCACCAATAGTCAGGCGGCCCCGCCTCCAGGAGCAGCACCTGTGTGGACGGGTTCGCGCTCAACCGGTTGGCCAGGATGCAGCCCGCCGGACCTCCTCCCACGATCACGAAGTCGAAACCGGCTTCGGTCATCGTGCCCCTCACGCCCACCAACCCCCTGCCCGCGCGGACGCGGGCGATCACCTCTCGATCCACCTGTGCCCGGGTGGATCCGAGACCCGTCAGATAGCACCGAGGATGTCATCCGCGTCGGAGCATGCGGCGCCGGGGCCCGCCAGGCGATCTCGGGCGGCGGGAAAAGTGGTCCGTACCACGGGGTGCGGGAGCAGGGTGTCGTCGTCCCGGGCTGTTCACGCCCCGGAACCGCGGCGGGTCACCCGGAGAGGGGGCCGGGCGGACCGTCCGTCACCTCCCGCAAGATGATCGTCACATAGGCGTACCCGCCGACGGCGCCGGGATCGTGCGACCCCACTGCTCTGCGGGCAGCGGCGTGTTGCCGAGGATCATGTCGGCCGCCTTCTCGGCGATCATCATGACCGGGGCGTAGGTGTTGGAGTTCGGGAGCACCGGCATCACCGACGCGTCGACGACGCGGAGCCCCTCGATGCCGTGCACGCGCATGGTGCGGGGGTCGACCACGGCGTCGGCGTCGAGGCCCATCCGCGCGCTGCACGCCGGGTGCAGCCCGGTCTGCGCGACCCGCTGCACCCAGTCGATCACCTCGTCGTCGGACTGCGTCCCGGGCCCGGGCAGGATCTCGCCGGCGTCGTACGGTGCGAACGCGGGCTGCGCGAGCAGCTCCCTGCTCTGGCGTACCGCCGACAGCCATCGGTCGCGGTCGTTCTCGCCCGTCATGTAGTTGAACCGGATCGCCGGGTACTGGCGGGGGTACCTGGAGACGATCTCGACGGAGCCGCGCGCCTCGGACCGCATGACCCCCACGTGCAACTGGTAGCCGTGCGCCCGCGGGTCGAGCGCGCTCTCCTCGCTGTGCATGGCGATCGGGGCGAACATCATCATGAGGTCCGGGTAGGGCTCTGTCGCGCTGCTGCGCACGAACCCGACGCCCTGCATCGGGTTGTTGGCGCCCGGGCCGGTGCCGAACAGGAGCGACTGCGTGACGATCAGCGGCCAGTTGCGCTTGTTCTTCACCCCCACCGCCGACACCGGCTGGGAGGCCGCGTGCTGCATGTGCACGGCGAGGTGGTCCTGCAGGTTCTGCCCGACGCCCGGCAGGTGGTGCACCACCGGAATGCCGAGATGCTGGAGCCGACCGGCGTCGCCGACGCCGGAAAGCTGCAGGACCTGCGGGGTGTTGATCGCGCCGCCGCAGAGGATCACCTCACGCGCCCGCACCGTCGCCGGCGCGCCGTTCTCGCCGCGGTAGACGACACCGACCGCCCGGGTGCCGGCGAACTCGATCTGGGAGACCAGCGCTCGGCAGCGGACCTCGAGGTTGGGGCGCGAGCGGACCGGCTTCAGGTAGGCGTCGGCTGCCGACTCCCGCTTGCCGTGCCGGACGGCCTGGTCGAGCTGCGCGAAGCCCTCTTGCTCGACGTCGTTGACGTCGGGGACCACCTGGTAGCCCGCTTGGCTCGCCGCCGCGAAGAACGCGGCGAACAGCGGGCCTTCGGCGGGAGCGCGTTCGAGCGAGTGTGGGCCGTAGCGGCCCCGGGTGGTGCCGCCCGGCTCGTCGCGCCGGTTCTCGAGCTTGCGGAAGTAGGGCATGCAGTGCGCGGAGTCCCAGCTCTGCATCCCCGGCGCGGCGGCCCAGGCGTCGAAGTCGGCCGGGTTGCCGCGCTGGTAGACCATCCCGTTGATGCTGCTGGAGCCACCGAGGACCTTCCCCCGGGGCTGGCGCATCCGGCGAGACTGCATGCCGGGCTCCGGCTCGGTCTCGTAGCACCAGTCATGGGACGGGCTACCGACGGGGAAGCCCATCGCGATCGGCAGGTGGACCGCGAGGTCCCACCAGTGATCCGCGCGTCCCGCCTCCAGCACCAGCACGCTCGTCCGCGGGTCAGCGCTGAGCCGGTTCGCGAGCACGCTCCCGGCCGAACCGCCCCCGACGATGACGAAATCGAATTCCCCAGCGTTCATGGCACAACCTGACCTTGGATCGACCGACAGAGTGAGGCTTGCACCGCTGACAACGCTCCGGGTCCGTTTCGGTTCTGCCGACGTCGCCTGGAACACTCTATCGGGGACGCAACGGCTATTGCGGGCGGGTGGTCCTCTCGCGTGAACAGCTCCATACCCCCAGGTCGGCCGGGGCTTCGGGGCTCCGGTGGTTATGTCCACCTTTCGTGGGGCAGACTCGGAAGCGCCTGCCGTACGCGCAGGAGAAAGGGTCCGCCGCGAGCCCATGGACTTCCGCTCCCCCTACCGCCACGGCTTCCTGCGCGTCGCCGCGTGCACGATCCGCACGTCGATCGCCCAGCCGGACGCCAACGCGGACGCGGTGCTCGCCGTCGCCCGGGAGTGCCACGAAGACGGTGTCGGGCTCGCCGTCTTCCCTGAGCTGACGCTCTCGGGCTACTCGATCGAGGACATCCTCCAGCAGGAGGCGCTTCTCGACGCCGTCGAGGACGCGCTGCTCGAAGTCGTGGCCGCGTCGGCCGATCTCCTTCCGGTGCTCGTCGTCGGCGCTCCCCTTCGCTACCGGCACCGCGTCTACAACACCGCCGTCGTGGTCCACCGCGGCCGGGTGCTCGGCGTGGCCCCGAAGTCCTACCTGCCGACCTACCGCGAGTTCTACGAGCGCAGGCAGATGGCCCCCGGCGACGACCTGAGCACGACGATCCGCATCGGCGGACCGGACGGCGCTGAGGTGCCCTTCGGCCCCGACCTGCTGTTCGCCGCCGACGACGTGCCCGGCTTCGTGCTGCACGTCGAGGTCTGCGAGGACATGTGGGTGCCGGTGCCGCCCAGCGCCGAGGCCGCCCTCGCGGGCGCGACCGTGCTGCTGAACCTCTCCGGGAGCCCGATCACCGTCGGCCGCGCGGACGAGCGCAAGCTGTTGTGCCGCTCGGCGTCGTCGCGCTGCCTGGCCGCCTACGTCTACGCCGCAGCGGGTGAGGGCGAGTCGAGCACGGACCTGTCGTGGGACGGCCAGACCATGATCTACGAGAACGGCGTGCTGCTCGCCGAGAGCGAGCGGTTCCCGCGGGGCGCGCGGCGCTCCGTGGCAGACGTCGACCTCGGCCTGCTGCGGGCCGAGCGGATCCGGATGGGCACGTTCGACGACAACCGCCGCCACCACGCGGCCCGCACCGACTCCTTCCGGCGGGTGGAGTTCCGGCTCGACCCGCCCGGCGGGGACATCGGGCTGCTGCGGGAGGTGGAGCGCTTCCCGTTCGTGCCCGCCGATGAGACGCGCCTCGAGCAGGACTGCTACGAGGCCTACAACATCCAGGTCTCCGGGCTGGAGCAGCGCCTGCGCGCGATCGGCCACCCGAAGGTCGTCATCGGGGTGTCCGGCGGGCTCGACTCGACGCACGCCCTGATCGTCGCGGCGAAGGCGATGGACCGGGAGGGCCGGCCGCGCAGCGACATCCTCGGCTTCACGCTGCCCGGCTTCGCCACCGGCGAGCACACGAAGGGCAATGCCACCCGCCTCGCCGAGGCGCTCGGGATCACGTTCACCGAGCTCGACATCACCGAGACCGCCCGGCTCATGCTGGCGAACCTGCAGCACCCCTTCGCCCAGGGCGAGCCCGTATACGACGTGACGTTCGAGAACGTGCAGGCCGGGCTGCGCACCGACTACCTGTTCCGGGCGGCCAACCAGCGCGGCGGCATCGTGCTCGGCACCGGCGACCTGTCGGAGCTGGCCCTGGGCTGGTCCACCTACGGCGTCGGCGACCAGATGTCGCACTACAACGTCAACGGCGGCGTGCCCAAGACCCTCATCCAGCACCTCATCCGCTGGGTGGCCGGGTCCGAGCAGTTCGACCCCGAGGTCTCCGACGTGCTGCGTTCGGTGCTCGGCACCGAGATCACCCCCGAGCTGGTGCCCACCGGCGAGGACGAGCAGGTGCAGAGCAGCGAGGCGACGGTCGGGCCGTACAACCTGCAGGACTTCTCCCTCTTCCACGTCCTGCGTTACGGCTTCCGGCCCTCGAAGATCGCCTTCCTCGCGTGGCACGCGTGGCACGACCCGGACACCGGCGACTGGCCCGCCGGATTCCCCGAGGACAAGCGGCCCAGCTACTCGCTCGGAGAGATCCGGCACTGGCTCGAGGTGTTCGCGCAGCGCTACTACGGCTTCGCCCAGTTCAAGCGCTCCGCCATGCCGAACGGGCCGAAGGTGTCGGCCGGCGGGTCACTGTCACCGCGCGGCGACTGGCGCGCCCCGTCCGATATGTCGGCGCGGATCTGGCTGGAGGAGATCCAGCGCGAGATCCCGGAGGGCTAGGAGCGCCCGGAATGGCCGTGCCGGACGACTACGACGAGGTCGCCGAGACCTACGCGGAGCGGCTCGGCGACGAGCTCGCGGGCAAGCCCCTGGACCGGGCGCTGCTGCGGGCGTTCGCCGAGCAGGTGGCGGCCGGCGCCCCCGGCGTTGTGGTCGACGTCGGCTGCGGCCCGGGGCACGTGACCGCGTTCCTGGCCGGGTGCGGACTCGGCGTGGCGGGCCTGGACGTCTCGCCGCGAATGGTGGCCGTGGCACGGCGGCGCGAACCGCGCCTGCGGTTCAGCGTCGGATCGGTGCTCGACGTCGACGCCGCGGACGCCTCCTGGGCCGGAGCGGTGGCGTTCTACAGCCTCATCCACCTCGACGACACCGACATGCGCCGCGCACTCGCCGAGCTGTGCCGGCTGGTCCGCGCCGGCGGGCTCGTGCTCGTCGCGGTGCACACTGAGCACCTCGAGCACCCCGGCGCGGCCGTCACCCGAGTCGAGGACCTCTGGGGGCACGCGGTCGAGCTCGACTTCCGCTACATCCCGGCCGCCACCCTCGCCGCCACGGCGGAGGGGGCCGGGTTCGAGGTCGCGGCTGTGCTGGAGCGCGAGCCGCATCCAGCGGTCGAGGCCCCGACACGCCGGGCGTACGTGCTCCTGCGCCGCCCATAGGCCTAGCGAGCCGCGACCGGCAGCACGAGGCGGGAGCGTCCGTCGAGGGTGATCACGCGGTGCGACGGCCGCGTGCGCGTGCCGCTCGCGGCGGGATCGCCGGTCCCGAGGTTGCGAGCGAGCCGTGGGTGCGCGCCGCCGGAGACCTGCAGCCGGATGCGATGCCCGGCCGGGAACCGGTGCGCCAGCGCGTCGAGCTCCAGCCGCACGACGTCGCCGTCCCCATCCGCCGCAGTGAGCCGGACGAACCCGTCCGCGAGGTTGCGGGAGCGGCCCTTCGGGTCGACGTCGCAGATCCGGACGAACAGGTCGGCGTGCGGGTTGTCGCTGCGGTGCACGAGCTCGACGACCGGGACGCCCACGACCTCCAGATCGGCCGCGAGCGGCTCCCCGGTGAACGTGCGGACGTCCGGGCGGGACTCGAGAGCGCGGTTGTCCCTGACGCCTGCCGCGCCCGAGAGGACCCGGCCGCCGACGGCGGGCGTCGGGTCGGTGGGGTCGTAGGTGAACGCGACGGAGCCGTCCGTCGGTCGGGTGGTGTCGAGCGCGCCGCCCTGCTTCGGGAAGAGCACGTGGTCGGCAGCGGGCGGAGGCCACTCGCGCAGGCCGCGCCACCCGCCGTCAGCCCCGGTCACCTCGATCCGGACGGGCGCCGGCCGCTTGCGCCCGGGCCGGCCCGCGAGGTGCTCGCCGAACCAGTCGAGCGCCTCGTGCGCGCTACCGGGACCGGCCTTCCCGACCGTGTCCAAGTGCGTCCAGGCGCCCATCGTCAGCGCGACGTCGAGTCCGCGCCGGTGCAGGTGGGCGTACTGGGCAAGGGTCTGGTCCGCGAACAGGTCGTACCAGCCGCCGACGAGGAGCAGCGGCACCTGCACGCGGTCGAGCGCCGCGTCGAGCTGCGCGCGCTTCCAGAACGGGTCGCCGGGGTCGGACCGGCTCACCCAGTCGCGGTACCAGGGGGCGCGCCCGGCGAGCACCCCCTCCCCCGCGTCCGCGAGCGGGAGGCTGTCGAGCCCGGGGCGCAGTCGCCGGTCCGCCGTCGCCATCCGCACCAGGCCGTTGACGATCCCCGGCTCCTCCTGGTGGGCGACCATCTCGCTCCACCCCAGGAAGTCGCGCAGCGAGAACGCCCCGAGGCCGTGGGTGGCCCGGTTGAAGTCGTGCGGGCCGACAGTGATGATCGCCGTACGCAGCTCGGGGGGCGGGTCCATGAGCAGCGCCCATTGCGTGAAGCCCAAGTAGGAGCCGCCCATCGTGGCGAGCCGCCCGTCGAACCACTCCTGCTCGCGCAGCCACGCGACCGTGTCCTGACCGTCGTCGACCTCACGGACCATGGGCTGGAAGTCGTCGCCGGAGCCGAACGTGCCGCGGCAGCTCTGCAGCAGCACGTGGTAGCCGCGGGCGGCGTAGACGCGGGCGGAGAACAGGCTGTTCACCCCCGTTCGCCCGTAGGGCCCGCGGACGAGCACCGTGCCGTGGGCGGTGCCCGCCGGGGCGTAGTGGTCGGCCAGCAGCTCCACCCCGTCGCGCATCGGGACGCGCAGCGCGCGCGTCACGGTGTAGCCGGAGCCGCGTGGCAACCGCCAGAGGGCGCTGATCGCCCGGTCGGCGAGCCGGGCGCCGCGGCTCGGCGACTCGGGTTCCGCGGTGGGCGTGGTGCGCGAGGTCGGGGTGGTCGTCATGCGCTCCAGCCTCGACCGCGGGGGCGGTTGCCGTCTAGGGATCCTTGGTCCTGAACAACTCCGCCCGTCACGCAGTAGGGCCGAGTTGTTCAGGGCGCTCCTAGCCTAGATCCGGCGGTGTCACACCGACGGGCGGCGGGTGAGCGGCTCCCGAAGGCCGAGGTGCTCGCGCAGCGTGGTGCCCGTGTAGGCGGTCCGGTAGACCCCGCGCTCCTGCAGCTCCGGCACCAGCCGGTCGACGATGTCGTCCAGCCCGTCCGGGGTGAAGTACGGCGACACGTTGAAGCCGTCGAGCGCCCCCGCCCGCGCGAAGTGGGCGAACTTGTCGGCCAGACCCGACGGCGTCCCGACGTGGCCGCGTTGCGGGCCGAGCCGGATCACGGTCTCGCGCAGCGTGAGCTTCTCGGCCTCGGCGACGTCGCGCCAACGCTGGACGATCGTGCGCGGGTCGGTCCAGCGGCGCGTGCCCATCGTGCCGGTCGGCTCGGCGACAACCGGGTCCTCCGCGGGCAGCGGGCCGTCGGCGTCGCGGCCGGCGAGGTCGAAGCCCCACACCTGGCCCGCGATGGCCAGCGCGGTGGCCTGCGTGACCTGCCGCATCCGGATCCAGCGGGCCTTCTCCTCCGCCTCCTCCTCCGTGTCTCCGATGATGATCTCGGTGCCGGGCAGGATCTTCAGGTCGTCCTCGGGGCGGCCCACGGCCCGCAGCCGCGCGCGCATGTCCGTGGCGAACGCGAGCGCGTCGTCGAAGTCGCTGCCGTGGGCGGAGAAGATCACCTCGGCGTTGCGGGCGGCGAAGTCGCGGCCCTCCCCGGAGTCACCGGCCTGGAAGATCACCGGGTGGCCCTGGGGGCTGCGCGGCAGCGTCGGGGCGATGTCGACGTCGAACTGCGCCGTCGTCGCCCGGACCGGCGTGATGGACCCCGGCCGGGCCCACGCCGAGCTGCCGGCGGTGCCTGCCCAGTCGCCGGACCACGAGTCCCACATCGCGCGTGCGACGTCGAGGAACTGCTCTGCGCGCAGGTACCGGTCGGCGTGGTCGAGGAAGCCGCCGCGGCGGAAGTTCTCGCCGGTCCAGGCGTTGTCGGTGGTCACGACGTTCCACCCGGCGCGGCCTGCGGAGAGCAGGTCGAGGCCCGAGAGCCTGCGGGCGAGGTCGGCAGGCTCGTTGAAGGTCGTGTTCTGCGTGGCGACGAGCCCGATCCGGGTGGTCAGCGCCGCCAGCGCCGCGAGCTGGGTGATCGCGTCCGGCCGGCCCGCCACGTCCAGCTCGTGGATCTGCCCGCCGGACTCCCGCAGCCGCAGGCCCTCCCCGAGGAAGAACGCGTCGAAGAGCCCGCGCTCGGCCGTGGTGATCATACGTCGGAACGACGCGAAGTCGATCTGGGAGCCGCTCTCGGGCTCCGACCAGATCGTCCAGTGGTTGACGCCCTGGAAGAACACGCCGAGGTGCAGCTGCGCGTCCGGGCGGGGCAGGTCGGCGGTCGAACCGGTCATGCGGAGACCTCCTCGGCGGCGAAACGGTTCTGCGGGCGGGGCAGGCCGAACGTCGAGCGCAGCGTCGACCCGGCCACGGGGCGCGCCGCGACGCCGGCCTCGAACAGGGCGGGCAGCACCCGCGCGGACAGCTCCTGCAGGTCGTCGTCGAGCACGAGTGGATGCAGCCGCACCCCGTCCGCAACGCGGGCCAGCTCGGTCAGCAGCGCGACGAGCCCCGCGGCGGACCCGACGTGTCGCAGCCGGCCCGTCGCCGGCCGGCCGGCGTGCGCGTCGAGGGCGCCGAGCCGGTCGGGCGCGGCAGCCGCGGCGGTGTCGAGCGCGACCTCGACCTCCGCGAAACGCAGCCCGGCGCCCGTGCCTGCGGCGGCGACACCCGCCACGTCCGCGGCGGTGACCAGCTCGACGTCCACCTGGTCGGTGGGCAGCAGCCCGGCCGGGGCGAACACCACGAGCTGCCCCTGTGGCGGGCGCGGCACGATCGCGGGCCCCTTCACCGAGTACGTCTCGCCCACGAAGTCGACGTAGTGCAGCTTGGTGCGGTCGAGGTAGCGGCCGGTCGCGACGTCGCGGATGGCGGCGTCATCCTCCCAGGAGTCCCACAGGTCGCGGTTGACCAGCACCGCGTCGCGGGCCTCGCGCCGCAGCGCGGCCTCCCCGCCGACCACGGGCCGCCCGAGCGCGGCGGCGACCGCCGGCTCCGGGCTGGTCACCACCAGCCAACCGGCGCGTCCGGTGCTCACGAAGTCCAGCGACGCGAGCTGCGAGGCGACGTGGAACGGCTCCGTGTAGGTGGTCGCCACCACCGGGGCGAGACCGAGCACGCTCGTGCTCGCCGCCGCGAACGCGGCCCGCTCCACCGCACCGATCCGGCCCGCGACCCCACCACCTGGTGGGAGCAGCGAGTCGTCGAACGTCGCCAGCGTGAACCCCGCGTTCTCGGCGTGCTGCACGAGCTGCCGCACCCGCCCCGGGACGAAGGACTGTTCGGGCGTGTGCCGGGAGCGGCGCCAGGCGGCGGGATGAGCGCCGTCGCCGTCCAGCTCGACGGCCAGGTGCAGGGGTGGTGGCACGGTTCCTCCTCCAGGAGCGGGACGGCGGGGACGGCGGCGGCCCACACAGAACGCAACAGCGCAGCCGCCGCCCTGCATCCCGCCTGCTGCCGACGGGTGCCGTATACCGTGTACGAATGCCCGGCGATGTCCAGATCCGGCAGCTGGAGTACCTCGTCGCGCTCGCGCACGAGCGGCACTTCGGGCGCGCGGCCGCGGTCTGCCACGCGAGCCAGCCCGCGCTGTCGGCTGCCCTGCGCAAGCTGGAGCAGTCGCTCGGGGTCACGATCATCCTGCGCGGGCGGCGGTTCGAGGGCTTCACGCCGGAGGGCACGCGGGTGGTCGGCTGGGCGCACCGCATCCTGGCCGAGCGCGACGCCCTGCGCACCGACCTCGGCCGGATGCGCCAGGGCCTCACCGCCACATTGCGCATCGGCGCCATCCCCACCGCCGTGCCGGCCACGGCGCTGCTCACCGACGCCTTCACCGAACAGCACCCGCACGCCCGCGTCCGGGTCGAGGCGCTGTCGTCGCGGGACATCGGCCGCCGCCTCGCCGAGTTCGACCTCGACGCCGGGCTCACCTACCTCGACGGCGCGCTCTCCCCTGCCGCCGTGGAGCTGTACCGCGAGCGGTACTTCCTGCTCACGCCGGAGGATGGCCCACTCGCCGGCTGCCAGAGCGTCGGGTGGGCCGAGGCGGCCGAGCTGCCGCTCTGCACCCTGGTGTCCTCGATGCAGAACCGGCGCATTCTCGACGACGCCGTACGCGCCGCGGGCGCGCAGCTTGCACCGGTGGTGGAGACGGACACGGTGGCGGCGCTCTACGGCCACCTCACGAGCGGGCGCCGTTCCACGATCATCGCCCACCCCTGGCTGCACACCCTGGGCGTGCCGCCGGGACTGCGCGCGATCCCGCTCCCGGAGGTGCGGCCGCGCCCCACGATCGGGCTGATCACCGCCGACCAGCAACCCACGTCGATCGTGGCTGAGGCGCTGCTCGATGTAGTGCGCGGGCTGGACGTGGCCGACGCGCTCGATCTGTCGGCAGCGCATGTGCTCGGCCGCGGGAGCGGGCTCCCGGATCAGTCGTCGAGCGTCTCCTCGGCCGTCTCGTAGAGCCGGATCAGCACGTCGAGGCCCGTGATCTGGATCGGCCGGAGCGCAGCCCTCGTGGCAACCACCCGCAGGCCGGCTGCCCCGCCCGCCTCCCGCACGCGCGTGGCGGTGGCGGCGAGGATGTGCAGCCCCGGCGACCCGAAGAAGGTGACGCCGGACAGGTCGAGCACCAGCGTGCGGCCGGCGAGCCGGGCGAGGGCGTCGTCGACCGCGGCGCGCAGCCGCGGCGCCGTGACGAGGTCGACCTCGCCCGCCACGGCGACCAGGACCGCGCCGGACCGCTCGTCGGTGTGGACAAAAATGGCACCGGCGGGGAGGGACGACTCGTGGCTCTCGTCGGTGTTCCCCATGTCCGGACGTTACCGCCGTGCCGCCGGGTCCGAGCCGATCCGATCGGCCACCTGCCACCATCCCGAATACCCGCCGCTCCCCCGAGAGGAACCGCATGACAGCGCACGAGCTCGACCCGACTCCCGAGACGACGATCGACGTCTTCGACCGGGACACACCCGCGGTCCTCACCGTCGACCCGGGCGACACGGTGGTCGTGCGCTCGCTGGACGCCTCCGGGCACCTGGAGCGGCAGGAAACGCCGGGCGAGCAGAAGCCCCTGATGATCACCGACCGGCGGGGCCACTGCCTGACCGGTCCGATCGCCGTCCGCGGCGCCGAGCCGGGGAACGTGCTCGCGGTGCACCTGCAGTCGCTGCGACCCGGTGAGTGGGGCTGGACGGGTTCGGCTGTGAAGGACAACTGGCTGACGCGGCGGCTGGGGCTCGCCGACGGCCCCCCGTCATGGCTGTTGTGGGAGCTCGACGCCGAGAAGGCGCTCGGCACGGACAACCACGGGCACACGGTTGCGCTCAACCCGTTCCTCGGGGTCACCGGACTGCCGCCCGCCGAGCGCGGCGCGCACTCCACGATCCCGCCGCGCACCGCGGGCGGTGGCAACATCGACTGCCGCGAGCTGGTGGCGGGCTCCACGCTGTACCTGCCGGTGACGGTGCCGGGCGCGAACCTGCTCCTGGGCGACGGCCACGCCGCCCAGGGCGACGGCGAGGTCAGCGGCACCGCGATCGAGTGCCCGATGACCACGGAGGTGGTGCTCGACCTCGTTGAGGAGCCGCCGGCGCCCGGCATCCACGCTGTGACCCCCGCAGGCCGCATCACGTTCGGCTTCCACACCGACCTCAACGAGGCCATGGCCGATGCCCTCGACGCGATGCTCGTGTGGATGACCTCGCTCTACGACCTGGACAAGGCCACCGCTCTCGCCCTGGCGAGCCCCACCGTGGACCTGCGCGTCACGCAGGTGGCGAACCAGACGTGGGGCGTGCACGCGGTGCTCCCCCACGGGGCCATCGGGTGACCCTTGGTATGGGGACTGTCAGCCCGGGAGGCGCGGCGCCACCGCGCGGGCCAGCGCTGTCGCGTAGCCGCACTGGTCGGTCTCCTGCCCGGGGCCGAACACGAAGACCCGGACGATGTCGGCGTGCGGCGCCCCGTCGGAGCCGGGGAACTGGCGCTGGCTGATCTGGGCGAGGCAGTACCGGCCGGGCTCGTACTTGTAGGCGCCAGGCAAGTCACCGAAGACGGTGGGCGGCCCGTCGGTCTCGTCGAGCGCGTAGCGGCGGTAGAAGTCGATGCGCACAAGGTGCTCGGACCTCACCGGGTTCCAGATGCACCCCCAGTTGCCGTACTCGGCCTCCGGCGGGGCGGGGTCGCCGGGCGGCACCACGGCCAGGTCGCCCGGCTCGATCAGCGTGCAGGCGTCGACCGTGGCGAGCGGGCTGGTGTCCTCGAGCGGCGTGCGGATGCCGACACCGCGCTCCTTGATGGTCCGCAGCGCGAAGTCGGTGCCGGCCTCCGCGATGGCGCACAGGTCGGTCGCGCCCGCGTCGGTGAGCTCCGCCTGAATTCCCACGACGGTCTTGTCCGGGAACACCAGGCGGCGCTCGCAACGATTGCCGTCGAGGGGCTGGCGCACGACCGTGAGCTCTCCCTCGTACGCGAACTCGGCCGCGGGATCCGGCGAGCTGACCTCGGCGTCGGACAGGAAGTCGACGGTGAACGTGACGACGGCCTCCGACGGGAGGGTCAGGTCGGTGCGGCAGGCGGAGAACTCCGTGTTCTCCCGGTCGACCACCGCCTCCCCGTACCGGTTCAGCACGGCCGGGTCGACGAGCGAGCACGGGTCGGCCGTGCGCGGATCCCCGATGGAGAGCGGGGCGGGGACCTCGGCGGCGCTGCTGGCGGCCGGGGCACTCGTGGGCGCGCCTGTGGACCCGGCCGCCGACGGCTGCCCCGTCCGGGCGGTTTCGGCGCCGAAAAGCGCGACGGCTGTGACCACACCCGCGACGAGGACGAGCGCGAGCACGGCGGCGAGGATCCCCCAGCTCGACCGGAACTTCTGCGGGGCCGGCTGGGCGACGGGGAGCGGGACGGCCCGCTGCGTCGGCTGAGCCCCGGGCGGCGCCGGCCGCCACGCGGCGACGGACTGCAGCGCGTACTGCGCCTGCTGCGCCGTCGGGCGGGCGGCGGGGTCGTCGGCGGTGAGGTGGCGCAGCACCTCTCCAAGAGGGCCCGCGCGCTGCGGCGGGGGTGCGCCGCCCTGCCCAATGCGGGTGAGGAGCGCGAGGACGTTGTTCTCGCCCATGCCGAACGGCGGCCGGCCCTCGACCGCGGCGTACAGGGTGGCGCCGAGGGAGTAGACGTCGCTGCGCGCGTCGGTGCCCTCGCCGCGCGCGGTCTCGGGGGCGAAGTACGCGGGGGTGCCGGTGAGCACCCCGGTGGACGTGAGCGCCGGGGTGGCCGCGGCGTGCGAGATGCCGAAGTCGGTGAGCTTCGCCGTCGAACCGGGCCCGGCCTCGCCGGACGGCCCGCGGGCGATCAGGATGTTGTCCGGCTTCACGTCCCGGTGGACGACGCCGGCCGCATGTGCCGCGGCCAGCGCCCCCGCTATCTGGGCGCCGATCTGGGCGACGTGCGCCGGGTGCAGCGCCCGGTGCTCGGCGAGGACGCTGCCGAGGCTGCGCGAGGGCAGGTACTCCAGCACCAGCCACGGCTCGCCGCCGTCGGTGACCACGTCGAAGATCGTGACGACGTTCGGGTGGTGCAGGGCCGCGGCGATCCGCGCCTCGCGCATCGTCCGCTCGCGGGACATGCCGGTCTCACCGTCATGCTGCAGGTCCAGCCGCACCTGCTTGATCGCGACCTCACGGCGGAGCAGCTCGTCGGTGGCCCGCCACACCGAACCCATGCCGCCCTCGCCGACGAGCTCGTGCAGCCGGTACCGCCCGGCCACCACAGTGCCCGAGTCACCCGGCCCGTTGTCCGTGATCATGTCCCCCCACAACAGCTCGCGGTGAGCTTAGGGGAGCCTCGCGGGAGGGGTACCGCGACGGGTTCGGCGGCGCGCGAGCAGGTCCCGGCGCCGGCCAGGAGCGCGCTACCCGGGAACCGGTCGGTCGAGCCGTCCCGGTGTGACGTCCCGGCGCAGGTGGCTGAGCAGGCGCGCCGACTGCCTGGCCGTGAGGTCGGGCAGGTACGCCCGAGCGATCGCCAGGCCGATGGAGGGCAGCGCGGCCGGGTCGGGGTAGCAGAGGTACAGCGGGTGGTACTCAGGCTGGAACTTGGCCTTGAACGCGAGCAGGGAGCCGAAGCCGAACACGGGTTTCAGCGCGCGGCCGGAGATGTCGAGCAGGCGCTGGATGACGGCCGGCTGCCCGCCGCGGTCCAGGCGGGCGAGTGGAGCTCCCGACAGGCTCAGGAACTGCGCGTCCTCGGCCTGGAACTGCTGCACGGCCGAGGCGATCAGGAACTCCATGACACCCCGGAGCCCGGTCTCGCGGCGGCGCATGAAGTCGAGCGTCCACCCGACCACGGCGCCGTCGCGGTACACCGGCAGCCAGCTCGTGACGCCGTGCACTGTGCGGTCGGCGTCCACGGCGAGCAGGCAGCGCACCTCGGGGTCGGCCATCTCGTCGACACCGCCGAGCGTGAAGCCCATCTCGGGGAGGCCCTTGTCGGCCACCCACTCCTCGCTGATCGCCCGTACCTGGTCGGTGATCGCGAGCGGCGCGCGGGCGTAGGTGATCCACTCCGCCGTGACACCCGCCTTGCCCGCCTTGTTCAGGGCGGTCCGGACGTCCTGCCACTTCTTGCCCGTGAAGGTCAGCTCCGGCAGCGACAGCACGGCCTCGTCGGCCACGTACACCGAGCTCCAGCCCAGCGCCTCGCACGCCTTCCGGGTGTCTTCCGTGACGCTGTAGAAGGCGGGGGTCCAGCCGTGCTCCCGGCAGTAGCGCGCGAACCCGGCCACGGTGTCGTCGGAGGGTGTGCCGATGGGGTCGGCCGTGGTGAGGGCCACCGAGCCGTTCACGCGGTACGCCACCGCCGACTCCCCGCGCGGGTCGAACCAGTAGGAGTTGCCCTCCCACGTGGTGAGCCAGCCGAGGTTGGACCCGCCTCGGTGGAGCAGCGCCCGCGCGCTGGCGGTGTCGTGGGCGTCCGGGTCGGCACGCGGGCGGAGGAAGGTCGCGAGCAGCCCGGCCGCCACCACGAGCCAGAACACCACACCGGTCCACTCGAACAGCAGCGTTGCGAGGAAGCCCACCGGGAGGAACTGCGGCTCGACCTCGCCGAGGTAGCCGGGCGGCAGGAAGCGCAGCGGCAGGTCGAGCAACAGCCCCACGGTGGTGGGCGGCCGGTCGAACTGATCGGCGACGAGCGCGCCGATGAGCACGTAGATCACGCTGACGGCCAGGAACACCGCACCGGCCATGTCGACGAGGCGCCGGTAGGTGCCGGCGGGCGCCCGCACCGCGAACCGGCCGCGCCCGATCCAGAGCAGCACCGCAACGGCGAACGGGAGCAACGGTGGCAGCACGAGCGCCATGAACCGCCGTGCACCCGGAGCGCCCTGGAAAACCATCAGCTGTTGTTCCGGCGTCGACACCACCAGCAGGGCCAGCAGCACGCCGAGCGCGGCGAGTACCAGGTTCAGCACGATCCCGACGACCAGTGCCGCTCGCCGCCCGCGCCGCAACCCCTCCGCGACGACGAGCAGCAGCAGTACCGGGATCATCGACGCCAGCGCCGGGCCGAGTCCCGACATGCGCAGCTGAGCCTGCATCTCCCGGCAGTCGACGGCGGCGGTCGTCGCGGCGCAGATCTGCTGGACGGTGGCCGCGTCCGGGAGCGGGGACATCACCACGAACTGGAGCACCGACAGCGGCCCGATCGGGGCGCGCGAGATCGCGGCGACGATCGGGCCCACGGCCGAGGCCGCGACGACCAGCGCGACGAGCACCCGCACCTCGGTACGGCTGGACGGCCCGGGCTGCCGGGCGGGCCTGCCGGGCAGCAGCGGTCCGGCCGCCAGCCCAACCAGCCCGGCGCACAGCATCATCACATCCGGCAGCTCGCCCGAGTACGCCACGAGCATCACCAGTGCCGCGAGCACGAGCAGCCGCAGCCGGCGCCGCCACAGCGCCGTCAGCGTGCTGCTGACGGCGAGGATCAGCCCGACCGCGCCGGGCGCGGCCCCCACGGCGACCTGGGCGGACAGGTCGATCGCCCAGCCGCCGCCGAACCTGGCCTGCGCCGCGATCAGCGCGACGGCGAGCAGCGTGCCGAGCACCTGCGTGCCGACCATGACCGCGGCGGTGCGGGCTGCCCCGATCCGGTGCTCGGCGAGCGCGCCGCCGAGCAGCACCACAGCGGTGGTCGTGACGGCGGCCCCGATGCTGCCCCACCACAGCATCGCCGAGAGCGGCGTCCACCAGCGACCCCCCGCCAGCGCGCCGACTCCGGTGCCGATGTGGTCCAGCAGGCGCGGGGCGGGCCCGGCGGGGAGGGTGCGCGTCGCGAGCCCGTACGCCCAGACCAGGACGACCATCGCGATGGTCAGCGGCGTCCGGCGGACCACCAGCACGAGCGAGCGAGCCACCCCCGCGAGGCGGCTCATCGTCTACCCACCCCGCCGGCTGCCGTCCCCCGACGTTCGGCCGGCGCTTCGCGCAGGCGCTGTGTCAACGTTCGCTCCTGAGACGTTCACGGCATCATCCCCAGGCGCGTCGCGAGCCAGGGTAGCGCCTCGTCGAGGCCAGGGCCCCAAACCTCGAAGCTGTGGCCGCCGGGCCGAAGGTGCAGCTGGACGTCCATACCTGCGGCCTGGCACGCGGCCAGTACCTGCCGCGCCTCCGGAAGGTACTGCTGGTCCTGCTGGCCTGCGACGAGGTACCCCGCACTGTTCGGGAACCGGTTGGTGGCCAGCACGTCGAGCGGGTTCACGGCCGCGAACTCGGCGCGGTCGCCTCCGAAAGTGGCCTGCATAGTGCGCGCGCGGTCGCCGAGCGTGGGCGCGGACTCACCCGAGATGTCCACGAACGTCGGATACAACTTGGGCTCGTTCACCGCCATCTGCAGCGCGCACGTACCACCGTTGGAGAAGCCGCCGATCGCCCATTCCGACGGGGACGGCTCCACCTGCAGGGTCTTCCGAATCCAGGCGGGAACGTCGACCGACAGATAGGTGGCGACCTTCCCGAGCCGGGAGTCCATGCACAGCGGGTTGGCGAGCGGCGAGCCGAGTTGGTCGACGATCACCACCACCGGCGCCAGCCCGTTGTGCGCGGCGGCGAAGGCGTCCATGCGAGCGGCGAGCTGGCCCCCGTCGAGCCAGTTGCGCGGATCTCCGGGCTGGCCGGCCATCAGCACGAGCACGGGCAGCTGCGCTCGTGGCCGGGAGAGGTAGGCGGGCGGCACATACAGCCACGCGGGACGGGCGGCGAACCCCGAGACGGGTGCCGGGATGTCGATCTGGGTGACCGCACCCGTGGCCGGCATCCCGGCCGGCGGGCGCCACACCGCCGACAGCGGCAGCCCGGAACGGGCCCCTATCACCTGCTCGCGCAGCGGGATCTGGGTGAACGGGATCTCGTCGACGGCCGGGAGCGCGAGCGCGGTACGCAGGGTCGGGTACTCGCGGTAGACGAGGTTCACGCCCTGGGCCGCGGCGGCGACCACCAGCACGACGGCGACCGCCCGCACGATCCGGACGTGCCAGCGGCGGCGCGACAACGCGGCCACGCCCAGCGCGATCCCCGCCAGCCCGCCGCCGATGGCGAGCAGCACCGTGAGCGGCACCGGGTCGGGGAACGGCCGCCACACGTTGTCGATCAGGAACGCGAGCAGCGCCGTCACCGCCGTGGCCCCGACGAGCACCGTGGGCACGACGAAGGTCCACCACCGCCGCGAGCGCCTGCCGAGCAGGTACAGCCCACCGACGACCCCTGCGGTCCCCACCGCCAAGGGCAGCGGACCGCTCAGGAGCGGGGCGTCGAGCAGACCGTTCACGACAGAGAGCCTGCCATCGGGAGTCGATCTGCCGGGTGGCCGAACGACCGGTCTGTACCGACTCGCGTGCTGTGTGCGATCGAGTTCGCCTCATCAGAGGAGTGGATATGTCCCGATCTTCCGGTTGAAGGACGGGTGGCCTGCCCGCCCTGCGGGCTGAGGCCGGCTCAGAGGTACTCGGCCCCGGCGTCGTCGTCCGGTGGCGGTCCGCCGAACGGGGTGAACCGGATCTCCACCCCCGAGGACGCCGCACTCAGCTCCGCGCCGGCCGGTTCGCGGCCCGCCTTGCCCTGAGTGGAGACCGTGACGATCCCGGCGGCGTTGATCGCGTCGAGCTGGGAGAGGAGGCGGGCCAGCTCGGCCGGTGCGTCCTCCGGTGGCTGCGAGGTCTGCACCAGGGTGCGGTGCAGCGCGTCGATCCCCCAGTCGCCGCGCTGCCCGCTGCCGACGGGCGTCGCGAGCACGACGTCGAGCAACCATCGCCCGGGCTTGCCCGTGAGGGCGGGAGTCTGGTGGGCGTCGATGCCGACCACCTGGTCCGCGCGCACGAGCCCGTCACCCTGGGTCTGCAGCCACGCGTTGCTCAGGCTCATCGCGCTCTCCCTCTGTCGACTGAATCTTCATGCTGCCACAAATCGATATGCACGACAGCTTGAACACCAACAAACTTGTAGCTACGATTGCAGCTATCTGGGAGTGGCCCAGGTCACCCCGAGGCCGCCCCGGCGCATCGCCCCCTGTTGTCGACCACGAAGGAACCCTCGCGATGCTCATGCGCACCGACCCGTTCCGCGAGCTCGACTAGGAGGTGATCGATCAGTACTCGGCCCGCCACAACTGAAGACCTGACGAGACATCCGAACGCGCCCCGCGGGCTCAGCCCGCGGGGCGCCTGCACACCCGGCGGGCGCCAGGAGGGTCCTGAACAACTCCGGCCGTAGCGAGCGGCGTCCAGGTGGTGGCAGCGCAAGGCGGAGGAGAGGCCCGATACCGCTGTTGTATCGGGCCCGACGACAACGCAGCGATGGCGCCGCCTGGACGCCGCGCAGTAGGCCCGAGTTGTTCAGGGCGCTCCTCTAGGGCGTCGCGCGGTCCTCCGACAGCTCGCGCTCCAGCTCCACGATCCGGGTGCGGGCGGCGTCGAGCTCGTCCTGCAGCTGGACGATGCGGGCGGCGGCCTCGAGCGTGAGGCCCTCGTCGAACAGCGCACGCATGCGCGCGGCAAGGGCGAGCTGACGCCGGGAGTACCGCCGGTGCCCGCCGCCGGACCGCTCCGGCTGCACGACGCCCGCGGCGTCGAGGCTGCGCAGGAAGGCGGGCTGCACCTCGAGCAGCTCGGCCGCCTGGCCCATCGCGACCGCCGGATAGTCCTCGTCGTCGAGCCGGCCCACACCCATCCGCACGCTCCAGAAAAACTCCTGTCCGAAGCGGACATCATATCAAGCGATGAGCGCAGAAACCCCGGCATCGGGTCAGGACGGCTCGAGATAGCCGCGCAGGGCCTTCTTCAGCTCGGCCGTGAGCGCCGCGCGCTCGGCCCCGCCCGCGGCGAGGATCGACGGCATCATCGCCCTGACGATCTGCAGGATCACGAACGCCGCCCGGTCGCGCTCCGCCGCGGAGAGATCGGGCAGCCGCAGGCCGACCATCGCGACGACGCGGGCGTTGAGCGCGTCCTGCAGGGGCTGCGTGGCCGCCGCGAGCTGCGGCGGCATGTCCGGTCCGCCGACGAGCGCCTTCGTGCCGGGATGGCGGACGTTGAACTCGACGAGCGGATCGAGGACGCGGTCGAGCATCTCGTCGATGGGGAGGGTCGCGATCGCGTTGTCGTCGAACGCGGGGGCGTAGGCGGCGCGCATCGCCTCGGCCAGCCGGGCCGACAGCGCCTCGGCGATGGCCTCCTTGTTGGCGAAGAACTGGTACAGCGAGCCGGGTGAGATGCCCGCCTTCGCGGCGATGCGGTTGGTGGAGGCGGCCTCGTAGCCGACCTCGGCGAACAGGTCGAGGGCGGCGTCGAGGATCTGGACGATCCGGCGCTCACCGCGCGCCTGCCTGCGCACCGGCCGGACCTGAGTCACCGGAGCCTCCTCGCTCGCGCTCGCCGTGGTTGTGTCGGACACCGTGTCCATAGTGGCACCGTGACCCAGACCCCCGCCGTCACACCATTTCACGTCCACGTGCCGCAGCCGGAGATCGACGACTTGCGCGAGCGCCTCCGCCGCACCCGGTGGCCGGAGCCCGCGACCGTCGACGACTGGTCGCAGGGCGTCCCGCTGGCCTACCTGCGCGAGCTGTGCACCTACTGGGCCGACGGCTACGACTGGCGCGCGGCCGAGGCCCGGCTCAACTCCTTTCCCCAGTTCCGCACCGAGATCGACGGGCTCGGCATCCACTTTCTGCACGTCCGGTCGCCCCATCCGGAGGCGCTCCCCCTGGTCGTCACGCACGGGTGGCCCGGCTCGGTCGTGGAGTACCTGAAGGTGATCGGCCCGCTCGTCGATCCGCCGAAGCACGGGGGTGCCGCGACCGACGCGTTCCACGTCGTGTGTCCATCGCTGCCCGGCTACGGGTGGAGCGACCGCCCCACCCGAGTGGGCTGGGGTGTGCAGCGCATCGCGCGGGCGTGGATCGAGCTGATGGCACGGCTGGGCTACGACCGCTACGGCGCGCAGGGCGGCGACTGGGGCACCAGCATCACCACGAGCATGGCCCAGCAGGCGCCCGACCGGCTCGTCGGCATCCACCTCAACCCGCCCATCGCCGCCCCGGACCCATCAACGTTCGGCGACCTCACCGCCACCGAGCAGGCCGCCCTCGACGCGCTGGAGAACTCGGCGCGATGGGAGTCGGGCTACTCCGGCCAGATGGGCACCCGCCCGCAGACCGTCGGCTACGGACTCGTCGACTCCCCCGCCCTGCTCTGCGCGTGGATCGTGGAGAAATTCCGGGCATGGACCGACTGCGACGGGCACCCGGAGAACGTCCTCACCCGCGACGAGATGCTCGACGACATCTCCGTCTACTGGTTCACCGGCACCGGGGCGTCCTCCGCGCGGCTGTACTGGGAGAGCATCGCCGAGGTCTCCGAGTGGTTCACCCGCAGCACCACCGACACCGTGACCGTCCCGACGGGCTGCTCGGTCTTCCCAAAAGAGGTTCCGCGCCCGTCTCGCCGGTGGGCGCAGCGGCGCTACACCGACATCCGCCACTGGAACGAGCCCGCGGCCGGCGGGCACTTCGCGGCGTTCGAGCAGCCGGCGCTCTTCGTCGAGGAGGTCCGCACGTTCTTCCGGCTGGTCCGGCCCGCCGGGCCGCTACTCCCCCCACAGTAGGGCGAGATCCCTCCCGGGAGGGACGACCGTGGAGGCACTTGCGCCGAGGCTTGTCCGCATGACGACGAGCACCCTCACCGCGCCGCCCGGCCTCGACGGACTCGCCCCCGGCCGCTGGGCGGTCGTGCCCGCCCGATCGCGGCTGGCGCTGGACGCGCGCGTCCTCGGCAGGGTGGGAGTGCAGGGCCGGTTCACCCAGATGGCCGGCCACCTCGACGTAGCGGCGGACCAGCTGGCGAGCCGCATCCGCATCGCCGTCTCGACGGCGTCGCTCACCAGCGGGAGCCGCCGCCTCGACGCGTTGCTGGACGCGTCCGGCCTGGTCGACCCGTCCGCCGGGCCTGCCATCCGGTACCGGTCGGCCGCCCTGCACCCGCCGGGCGCGACGGGCCGCTGGCGCGTCACCGGCACACTCAGCACCGCGCGCGGCGCCCGACCGCTCGCCCTGGAGCTGACGGCCCCACCCGCCGTGCGCGGCGGCCGGGTCCGCCTGCACGCGCGCGGGGTGGTCACCCGGACCGATATCGCCGAGCTGCTGGCTCGGCCGGGCGCCGCCGGCCTGATCGGCGCGACGGCGCAGCTGGATCTGCAGGTCGAGCTGGCTTCCGAGTAAACCCATAGCCTGCGGCCGAGCTGTGCACGCGGGCGCGCATCGAGCAGCCGACGATGGCGAGCACGCTGGCCCGCATGGAGCGCGACGGCCTGGTGGAGCGCGTGCCCGACCCGCACGACCGGCGCCGCTCCCTCGTCCACCTCACGCCCCGTGCCGCGCGCTCGAAGACGAGCTCGTCGCGGCCGCACAGGAGGGCAACACCGAGGCCACCACCGGCCTCACCCCCGCCGTCGTGGCGACGTTCCTCGCCACGACGGCCAAGGTGATCGCCAATCTGGAAGCCAGTCGGTAGGCGCACCCGTCAGGCTGGGTCGGCCGCCAGCAGCGTGTCCACCTCTGCCCGCGTCGGGCTTGTCGCCGGACCCGATCTCGACACCGCTATCGCCGCCGCCGCGTTCGCGCGCAGCGCCGCCGTCCTCAGGTCGGCTCCGCGCAGCCTCTCCGCCGCCAGCACGCCGCAGTGCGTGTCGCCCGCCCCTGTCGAGTCGACCACCTCGGCCGGGAACCCGGGCACCGCGTCGGTGCGGCCGTCGTGAGTGAGGAGGCAGCCGGCGGGGCCGTCGCGGACCACGACCGCCGCCCCGGGGACGAGCCGCCCCGCGAGCGCCGCGGATGCGGCGACCAGGTCGTCGATGCCGGTCATGTGGCGCGCCTCACGGGCGTTGCAGCTCAGGATCCGGGTGTGGGCGAGCAGCCGGTCCCAGGCCGGGGCCTGCGCGCCGAGCGGGCCGGGGTCGGCCAGCACGCACAGCCCGTCGTCCCGCTCCAGCCGGTCGAGCACCACCGCCGCCTTCGCCCCGGTGAGGAGGGTGTAGCCGCTCACGTAGACCAGGTCCGCCGCGGTGATCGGCACAGCGGCGAACGCGGTGGGGTCCACGGCGGGTTCGATGTCGGCGCTGGTCACGAACGTGCGCTCGCCGGAGTCGTCCACCAGCACCACGCAGATGCCGGTGTCGGCGGCCGAGGGCGGCAGCGCCACCGTGACGCCCTCGGCGGCCAGCGCGGCGCGCACGGTGTCGCCGAACCGCCCGCGCCCGTGCCCGCCCGCGTAGACGACGGCGGCCCCGGCCCGGGCGGCGGCCTGCATCACGTTGAACCCGCCGCCCGGCAGCGTGTCGGTGGCCGACGCGAGCACGTCACCGCCCTCCGGCGGCAGGTGCGGCACTCGCATCACGAGGTCGATGACAACCTGGCCGGTGTGCACCAACCGGCCGGTCACGGCGCGGTCCGGTGCCGGAGCGTGAGCAGCTCGTCGACGAGGGGCTCCAGGTCCAGCCGGTTCACCCGGCGCAGGGTGTCGAGCAGGTCTGCGGGGAGCCCCGCGATCCCGTGCCGTGCGCCGAGCACGGCGCCGCACATCGCCGCCACGGTGTCCGTGTCGCCGCCGATCCCCGCCGCCATCGTGAGTGCGGCGAGCGGGTCCGAGCCGCGTGCTTCGGCCAGCGCGAGCGCGGCGACCACGGACTCCTGCGCTGCCACCGACGTGCCCACGACGTCCGCGAGCGCGTCACCCAGGTCGGCGTCCGGCATGCCGCGCACCCAGCCGCGGGCCCAGCGCAAGCGCGCCGACACGTCCCCGCCCGCGCTCCAGCGCCCCCGACGGGCGCCGGCAGCGGCGGCGTGCTCGGCAGCGTCCAGCGCGTCGGACAGATCGGCGCCCGCGACACCCGCCGAGACCGCGGCGGCCACGGCGGCGGCCGCCGCGATGCCGATCGTCGTGCCGTGGGTGACGCGGCTGGCCTGCACCACCGCGTCGAGCAGCCGGCCGGTGTCGGCGACTGGGAACGCGATGCCGACCGGGGTCACCCGCATCGCCGCGCCGTTGGTCGTGCCGTCCCGGCCCGACTCGTCGGGTAACTCGCCCGCTCGCAGCCGCAGCAGCGCCCGTTTCGTCGACGGGCCGAGCAGGTCCGCGGAGCCGCGCCGCACCATGTCGGCCTCCCACCGCTCCAGCGCCTCGGCGAACGCCATCGCGTCCACCCGGCCGTCTCCCTCGACGAGCAGCCGGGCGAGCAGGAGCGCCTGCTCCGTGTCGTCGGTGATCGATCCCGCCGGCATCCCCGGCGCGATCGGCTGGTCGGGGGCCGCGTCGAGCAGCGTGGCCACCGGCCCGTAGCGCGCGGCGATCTGCTCCCGCGACATCGACTGTGTGGGCATTCCGAGCGCGTCGCCGAGCGCGAGCCCGGCCAGCGCTCCGTGGGCCCGGTCCCGCTCCGTTGACACCGGTGCGGTCATCGCCTGCCGAACGCCAGATGGAACCGGAAGCGCGCTGGGTCGAGCAGGCTCTCGACCCGCTCGACGAGCTCGCCGTCGGCGGTGAGCGTGGTGCGGGTGGCGTGCAGGAACATCTCGCCCGGACGGCGCTCCAGCAGCCGGGCCGCTGCGGCATCGAGCGGCAACACGCAGATCCACTGCTCCCCGCCCACCGGGTGCAGCCCGGCGGCCTGGAGCGTGGCGGTGAGCGATCCCCGGACAAGGCCCCGGCTGGGCAGGTCGGCGAGCAGACCGGTGCCGGGCACGGTCGCGGTCTCCAGCGAGACGGGACGCCCGGCGCCGCCGCGGCACAGCCGCCGTACGGTGACGAGCCGCCCGTAGCGCTTGGTCAGCTCCGGGCTGCCGCCGGCCTCGATGCCGAGCACCTCGACCCGGACGTCGGCACCGGCCGCGGCGAGCGCACGCGCCCACCCGCCCGTGCGGTCGAGCGGCACACCGTCGAACGTGACGAAGGAGTCGACGCCGGTCTCGGTGGCGATCAGGTTGCGCCGCTGCAGCTTCGACAGCGCCCCCCGGACGGTGCCGCGGCTGACCCGGTAGCGCTGGGCAAGCGTGTTCTCCCCTGGCAACCGCTCTCCGTGCACCAGCAGACCGGAGCAGATGCGTTCCGTCAGATCCGCGACCAGTCGGGAACGCTTGCCGAACCCCACATCCGCCGTCATGTGTCCAACGTGATCACGCCGGGCGGGGCGGCGTCCATAGCCGACAGCCGTGCGGGCGATCACGGCCACCCGGCGCCACTTCCCGTCAACACCGCAGGTCACGGGTTCTTTCAACGCTCCGCGCCGGATCCGTCACAAGGCGGGGAGCTGCTGCGCCCGCCCGACGAGCGGTGCAAGCGGGTCACCCACCTCACGCAACCGGTCGAAGACGGTACGGATGGTCCAGCGGTCCGGCCGCAGCTCCGGGTCGTCCAGCTCCTCCCACCGGATCGGCACCGACACCGGCGCGCCCGCCGCGGGCCGGGCGCTGAATGGCGAGATCAGGGTCTTGTTGATCGCGTTCTGCGTGTAGTCGAGCCGCGCGAGCCCGCCGCGCCGGTCCTTGTGCCACTCCCAGCTCACCAGGTCGGGCACGGTGCGCCCGATCGCACGCGACACCTTCTCCACCCACTCCCTGGTGTCGGCGAACGAGTACCCCGGCCCCACCGGCGCCCAGATCTGCACACCACGCTTCCCGGTGACCTTCGCCGCCGCGACCACACCCAGGTGCTCCAGCGCGCTCCGGTACAGCCGGGCGAGCACGAGCACCTCCTCGAACGAGGTCTGCTCGCCCGGGTCGACGTCGATCAGCGCCCACGTCGGCTCGTGCACGTTCGGCAGCCGCGACGTCCACGGGTTCAGCTCGATCGCACCGAAGTTGGCCATCCAGACCAGCGCGGGGACGCTGTCGACCACGGCGTAGCAGACGGTCTCGCCGGGATCTGCCTCCTCGTTGCGCCACCGCCTGAGCCACTCGGGCGCGTGGCTGGGCACCTCCTTGTGCCAGAACCCGGGCTTGTCGACGCCATGGGGGTAGCGGTGCATGTTGACGGGCCGGTCGTAGAGGTAGCGCAGCATGTAGGGCGCGATCTGCGCGTGGTAACGGACGAAGTCGCGCTTCGTCACCGGCGCCTCCCCCGGCCGGGCGGGGAAGAGCACCTTGTCGAGGTTGGTCAGGCGCAGCTCGCGGCCTTGCACCTCCCAGCGC
Source organism: Pseudonocardia aurantiaca (assembly GCF_039526725.1). Lineage (NCBI taxonomy): Bacteria > Bacillati > Actinomycetota > Actinomycetes > Pseudonocardiales > Pseudonocardiaceae > Pseudonocardia > Pseudonocardia aurantiaca. Next base: position 289,216 of record NZ_BAAAJG010000027.1, on the reverse strand, counting down.
CCACCGCTGCCGAGGGCGTTGAACGCGGCCAGCTCGTCGGGGGTGGGCGGGTCCCAGGCCGGGATTTCCCGGTCCAGCGCGACGGCCGCCTCCGCGGCGGGGACGTCACTGCGCCACATCGCCGCCGGGGCCGCCGCCACCTCGTCGTTCGTGCGGCCACTCTTCACCGACTCGGGATGCTCCTCGGGATCCCAGCCGGGCACGGCGTCGTCGTCGTTCTTGTGCAGGAGCAGCCACTGCTCCTTCCCCGACCGGTCTTCCCGGGTGCGGACCAGCACGAACCGGCCCTTGAGCTTCTCGCCGTGCAGGTCGAAGTGCAGCTCGCCGTCGGCGATCGCCTGGGCGGGATCGTCGGTGCCGGACGGCTCCCACGTGCCGCGGTCCCACACGACGACGTCACCGCCGCCGTACTCGCCGCGCGGGATCACTCCCTCGAAGTCCACGTACTCGACGGGGTGATCCTCGACGTGGACGGCGAGCCGGCGCGCCTTCGGGTCGAGTGTCGGGCCGCCCGGCACCGCCCAGCTCACGAGCACGCCGTCCAGCTCCAGCCGCAGGTCGTAGTGCAGGCGGCGGGCGCGGTGCCGCTGCACGACGAACCTCCCGGACGCCGCTCCCTGCTCGCCACCCGCCGGTTCCGGGGTCGCGTCGAAGTCGCGTTTGGCACGGTAGGTCGCGAGGCAGTCGCGCTGGTCGGTCACGGCACAGGAGTACCCAGTCCTACTCGCAGGCCGTCCCATCCTTGTTCCGGTCGAGGCCGTACACGTCGTCGCCGATCACGCTGACCGTGCCCTCGAGGTACGCCGGGCCGTCGCCGCTCCCGCCTGCGCAGTCGACGTCACTGGCGTTCGGGACACAGCCGCTGTAGTTCGAGTTGCAGTCGGACGCAGGTGGTTCCGGGGCAGGCGGCGGCGCCGGCTGAGGTCGGGGCTGCGGCTGCGGCTGGGGCTGGGGCTGGGGCTGGGGCTGGGGCTGCGGCTGCAGCTGCGGTCGGGGCTGCGGCTGGGACTGTGGTTGAGGCTGGGACTGGGGCTGCGGCTGTGCGACGGCTCGCTGCGTCACCGGCGGAGGCGGAGGCGGAGGCGCCACCGTCGTCGTCGGCGCAGCGGTCGTCGGGGCAGGCGTGGCCGGTGCCGTCACGGTCGGCGGCGCCACGAGCAAGCTGCCGGCCGCCGGCTCGGGGTCGGCGCCGCCGCCTCCGATGCTCGCCCCGATCACCACCAGCAGGGTGACGACACCGGCGCCGATCAGGAGCGGCGCGCGCCGCCGCGGACGCGGAGCCGCCGGGGCCGCGTGGTTCGGCAATGCGGTCGTCGGCTGGTCCGGCGCAGCGACCGGGCGGGACGCGGCACCCGCTCGGACATCAGGCAGCTGGAGGACCACCTGCAGGCCGCGCTTGCCGTCGTCGACGAGCCCCATGCAGGAGGGCCGGGCGCCGCGTCGCATCACCTCGCCGACAAGCGGCCCGTAGCGCCCGGCCATGAGGTGGGTCAGCTCGCCGATCCGCAGCCCGTCCAGCCGGACCTCGATGCCCGGCTTCCCGGCGTGCGTGCCGCGGGCGATCGGGGCGGGCACGAGCTCCACGGCGACCCGCCGCGCGCGGCCGTCGGCCAGGGGTGCGTACGGCTGGAGCACCGGTTGGTGGTGTTCCTCGCCGGTCACGGCGACCTCGTGGTCACCGGGGATGTAGAAAAGTCCGATGGTGGGGTTCTCGGGGGCGAGGCGGGGCGGGGGCATCGAGTCTCCGGGTGCGCTTGGGGGCGCCTGTTCCTCGGAGTTGACCCCCATCCGTTACGCCCTGCAGCGCGTCGGCTACTCCAGCAGACCGGTGAAGGGGATCGGACATCCCGGCGTGCAGGAGCACGCGGCGAGGTCGCTGCACCCGGCGGCGACCACCAGGGTCAGCGCATCCCGCACCTCCTGAAGCTGCGCGATCCGCGCGTCGACCTCCGCGATCTTGTTCTGCGCCCGCTCCCGCAGGCCCGGCCGCGGACCGCGGTGCGAGCCGACGGCGAGCAGCTCGTCGATCTCGTCGAGGGTGAACCCGAGCCGCTGCACGGCCTTGATGATCCGCAGCACCGTCACCGCGTCCGGCCCGTACTCGCGATGCCCGCCCAGTGACCGGCTCGGCTCGGGGAGCAGCCCGCGCCGCTCGTAGTAGCGCAGCGTCTGGATGTTCACGCCGGCCGCGGCGGCGAGCTGCCCGGACCGCAGGCCCGCGGTCACCGGGTCCTGGCCGCTTCCGCCTGCCGCTGCACCGCGTCGAGCACGGAGACGCGCGCGGCCGGCACGCGGACGTCGAGGACGGCGGTTCCTGCGGTCACCCGCACGTCGAATGAGAAGAACGAGCAGCAGGCCGTCTCGCGGGCCGCGAGGTCGCCCGCCGTCGCGGCGGCCGGGCCGGGCAGGTGCAGGCGCAGCCAGGTGGCGTCCGGCCGCTCGGCCGCCCGGGTCGCGCTCGCGAAGATCGCGTCGAACTCGGACAAGCGCAGCGGCTGCTCCTCGGTGGGGAGGGTGCAACCCTCGGGAATCCATGTCATGGCACGACGGTAAGCCAGTACCTGCGTACCGGATTCAAGCCGCGTGCGGCACGGACCACACCTCCGGCATGCCGAACAGGCCGAAGAGACGCGGTTCGAGGAACGCGACCACGCCGGCCACGCCGTCCGGCGCGAGGTGGAGCACGTGGACGGAGTGCGCCCGGTGCACCCCGTCAGGCCCGCGCATGTACGTCGCGAACGCCGGCCGCCCGTTGGCGGCGGTGGCGACGAACCGGTGGTCACCGGGGCCGCTCGGGCACTGGGCCGTGATCAGCCGGGCGATGGCGTCGGGGCCGGTCACCCACATGGTGAACGGGGGCATCTCCCACGTGGCCTCGTGGCTCAGCAGCCGGGTGAGCGCGGCCATGTCCGCGTTCTCGAACGCCGCGACGTACCGCTCCAGCAGCGCCCGACGGTGGGTGTCGACCGGCGCGACCTGGGCGTCCTCGGCGGGCGCCACCTCCGCGAGCCGGGCGTGAGCGCGCTGCAGGGCGCTGTTGACGGCGGCGGTGCTCGTCTGCAGCAGGTCGGCGACTTCTGACGCGCGCCAGCGCAGCACGTCGCGGAGCAGGAGCACGGCCCGCTGCCGCGGCGGCAGGTGCTGCAGGGCGGCCACCATCGCCAGGCGCAGCCCCTCCCGCCCCGCCACGATGGCGGCCGGGTCGGCGCTCGGTGCGGCGTGCAGCGCGTCGGGCAGGGGCTCGAGCCAGGTCGTCTAAGGGGCGGGTCGAGCGGGGCCTCGGGGTCGGTTGCCGGGGCGCCGAGATCGTGCTGACGGCCGTGCCGTCGATGCAGGCCGACCTGGGTATGCCGGTCGAGGTCGTGCAGGGGGTGCTCACCGGCTACGCCCTGACGTTCGGCGGCCTGATGCTGCTCGGCGGGCGCGTGGCCGACCTCCTCGGCAGGCGCCGGGTCTTCGTCGCAGGGCTGGCGCTGTTCGGGCTCTCGTCGCTGGTCTGCGGGCTGGCGTGGACGCCTGCCGTGCTGCTCGCGGCGCGGGCGGTGCAGGGACTCGCGGCCGCCGTCATGGCGCCTACTGCGCTCGCGCTGGTGATGACGACGTTCCCGGAGGGTCCCGAGCGCAACAAGGCGCTCGCCGTCTGGGGCGGGCTGGGTGGGTTCGGCGCGACGGCCGGGCTGCTCATCGGTGGGCTGCTGACTGCAAGCCTCGGCTGGGAGTCGGTGTTCCTGATCAACGTGCCGGTCGTCGTCGTGCTGATGGTGCTCTGCCCGCTGCTGGTGCGCGAGAGTAGCGACCGCGGCTCGCTGCGCAACCTCGACGTCGGCGGCGCCCTGACCGTCACCGCCTCCCTCGTGCTGCTCGTCTTCGCCATCGTGACCGCCCCGGAGGCCGGCTGGGGCAGCCCACGCACGATCGGGCTGCTCATCGGGTCGGCCGTCCTGCTCGCGCTGTTCGTGGTGATCGAGACGCGGGTGGCGAGCCCGCTCGTACCGCTGCGGATCTTCCGGCTCCGGACGCTCGTCGGCGGGAACGTCGTGCTCCTGGCCGTCGGGCTCGCGCTGGACGGGATGCTGTTCCCGCTCATGCTCTACACGCAGCAGGTACTGGGCTACTCACCGCTGCAGGCCGGGCTGACCACGGCGGTCATGACCGTCATGTCGATCCTCGGCTCGTTCGCGGGGCAGGCCACGGTCACCCGGTTCGGGCTGCGGCCGATCGCCGTCGTGGGCACGCTGCTCATCATCGGTGGGAGCCTGCTACTCACCGGCGTGACCGTGGGCGGGGGCTTCGCCACCCACATCCTGCCTGCGATGCTGATCTTCGGAGCCGGTGTCGGCGCCGCGTTCTTCGCCTGCCAGATCGCCGCGCTCACGGGCGTGCGCGAGGACGAGTCCGGCCTCGCCGCCGGGCTGGTCGACACCTCGTTCCACCTCGGCAATGCCGTCGGCATCGCGATCTCCACGTCGGTCGCGGTCTCGGTGGCGACGGCCGTGCACCTGGCGAACCCCGCCGCCGACCCGCTCGTCGCGCAGACCGACGGGCTGCGCACCGCTTTCGCCGTGACCGTCGGGAGCGCGTCGATCGCGCTGATCGCCGCACTCACCCTCCTGCCCGGCCGCACCGCCACGGTGGTGAGCTCGTAACGGATGCGCGGCGGGACGCTAGCGTCGGGACAGTGGTGGTCATCATCGCTGGGGCCGGCATCGCCGGCACAGCCCTCGCACTGCCACTGCACGAAGCGGGCATCCAGGTCACCGTCCGCGAAGCCCACCCGGAGAGCAGCGCGGACGCCGGCGCCTTCCTCACGCTCGCCGAGAACGGGATGCGCGCATTGACGCAGCTCGGCGCGGACGGGCCGGTGACGGCCGCGAGCGCTCCGCTTCTCCGCATGCGGGTGAGCAGCGCTGACGGCACGCAGCTCGCCACGGCCCCGCTCGGCGAACCGGGCGGGCCCGGCTACCGGTACCTCACCCGGGCGCGCCTCTGCGCGGTGCTGCAGCACGAGGTGCAGGCGCGCGGGATCGAGATCCGGCGGGGTGAGCGCCTCGTCGGGTTCGAACCGGACCCGTGCGGCGTGACGGCTGTCTTCGCCGACGGAAGCCGCGCCCGGGGAGACGTGCTGGTGGGCGCCGACGGGCTGCGCTCGACCGTCCGCGGGCTCCTCGACCCGGCCGCCGCCCCGCCCCGCTACGTCGGGCAGCGGGTCTTCTACGGCTACTCCCCCGACCCGGCCATCGCGGGAGAACCCGGCACCCTCCAGTTCGTGCGGGGTGCGGCGGCGTTCGGCTACATCGTGACGCGGCAGGCGGGCACGTGGTGGTTCGCGCGGGTCACTGCCGAGGAGCTCGGAAGGGACAGGATCGCGGCGGGCCCGACGGACGGATGGAAGGACCAGCTCACGGCGCTGCTGCGCGACGATCCCGGGCTGCTCGCGATCGTGCGCGGCACCGAGCGGGTGCTCGTGACCGACGCCTACGACCTGGCCAACGTGCGCACCTGGCACCGCGACCGCACGATCGTCATCGGCGACGCGGCGCACGCCGCCTCACCCGCAACGGGACAGGGTGCCTCCATGGCGCTGGAGGACGCCGTGGCGCTTGCCGGGGCGCTGCGGGACGAGGCGGACCCGGCTGCGGCGTTCGCGGTCTACGAGGAGCTGCGCCGTGAGCGGGTGGAGGCCAACACCGCCGCCAGCGCGAGCATGAGCGCGCGCACGTGACCTTCGGATCTTGCGGCCACTGGCCGCGGCGAAGATCATGTGCACCGGGCTGTCGGATGGGGGTGATCGTCGAGGCGCTCGCCAACCGTGGGCCAGCACGTGATTCTCGGCGGCGTGCGCCGCGCCCAGTAGCGCAGTAGCTGCAGACAGCACCCCTGAACATCGGAGAACGAGCATGTCGGATGACGAGACTCGCGCTGTCCACGAAAAGCTGGTCGAGGTGCTCGCGGCCACCAGCACGATGGCTGTCGCCACGTCGTCGGCGGACGTCTGGAATGCCGGTGCGTACTACGCCGAGCTGGACCCGTTCACGCTGACCCTGGTTCTGGAGTCACGCGGCACCACGTTGCGCAACCTGTCGGAGAACCCGACGGCCGCGGTGGTCATCGCGCCGAACGGCCCGTTCCAGCCGTTCCTGCAGGCCCGCGCGCAGGCCACCGTGCGTGACGCGGCCGGCAAGGAGGAAACGATCGCGGCGCTGCTGCGCAAGGAGCCGCTGGTCAAGCAGCTCATCGAGGGCGGCCCGGTGGAAGCGGTCGAGCTCAGAGTCGCCCGGTGGCGAGTCACCGACATCAGTGCCGGATGGCTTCCGGGCAAGGAGCTGACAGCCGACGCCTCCCCGTCCAGCTCGTAACCGTCGGTCGCGGCCTCCCCGGGGCCGCCGACTACGGTCATCGGAGTGAGCGCGACAAATCGGGCACCGGCTGATCCTTGCGCCGTGCCGGGCGCCTCATGACGGCCCCACCCATGCCCCCGCCGTCGCCGTCGCCGTCCCGGCGCCGCCTGCGGCCGGTCGCCGTCGTCGCAGGGGTGCTGAGCGCGGTTGCGGTGCTCACCCTCGCGGTTGTGTGGATCAGCGGCCCCGGGCCGCGATGCGGCGGGCCGCTGCTGGCTTCGGGGTCCTGCGCCGAGCCGCTCGGCCCGCGCCCCCGCGCCGACGACAGACCCGACCCCGCGCCCGCGGGCGGCCTGGGCGCCCTCGAGGTGTCGTCGAACGGACGGTTCCTGCAGTTCACCAACGGCGAGCCGTTCTTCTATCTGGCCGACACCGGATGGGAGCTGTTCCACCGCGCCAGCCGCGAGGACGCCCGCCGCTACCTGGACACCCGCGCCGAGCAGGGGTTCACGGTGATCCAGGCCGTCGCGCTCGCGGAGAAGGGCGGGCTGGACGTCCCCACGCCGGCGGGCCACCTGCCCCTGGTCGACGAGGACCCGGCGCGACCCGCGGTGGAGCCGGGCCCGGACAACGACTACTGGGACGACGTCGACTACATGATCGACTACGCCAACTCCAAGGGCATGTTCGTGGCTATCTGGGTGGCATGGGGATCCATGGCCGTCGACGGGCCCGAAGTGCTCGACGAGGGAAACGCCAGGACGTACGGCGAGTTCCTCGGCGCGCGCTACAGCGACCGAGACGTGATCTTCGTGCTCGGCGGCGACCGCGATGCCGGCGAGGGCGCCAACACGCCGGAGGTCTGGGGCGCGCTCGCCAAGGGCATCCGCACGACGGGCACCGCCGGCCACCTGATCTCCTACCACCCGTGGGGCGAGCAGTCGTCAACGGACATGTGGAGCAACGGCGACACGGTGCTCGACTTCAACATGATCCAGAGCGGCCACAAGGAGAAACCGCTCGAGGCGATCGCCGAGCAGCTCGCCGAGGTGTACCGGAAGGAGCCGGCCATTCCCGTCTTCGACGGTGAGGCCCGCTACGAGGAACACCCGGTGAACTGGGACTCCGCCGTCGGCTGGCACGTCGCCGGCGACACCAGGGGCGCGGCCTACTACCAGGTGTTCGCGGGCGCGTTCGGCCACACGTACGGCGACGGGGCGGTCCATCAGTTCTGGGAGCCGGGCATGGACGCCCCGTACGAGGTGCGCGACGCCTGGTACGAGGCGCTGCAGCACGAGGGTGCGCGCCAGATGCGGTACCTGAAGGAGCTGATGCTGTCGCGCTCCTACTTCGACCGGATCCCCGACCAGGGCTTCGTCACCTCTGGCGACGGGCGGGCGACGCGCTCGGAGTCGGGCACGTGGGCGATGGTCTACCTGCACCACGGAGGCTCCACGGAAGTCGATCTCTCGGCGCTCGCCGGTCCGGTCAGGGCGGTCACGTGGTTCAACCCGCGCACCGGCGAGTCCATGCCGGGTTCCGGCACGGGCCCGGAGTTCACCGCGCCCGACGACGATGACTGGGTGCTCGTCCTCGACGCCTAGTGCGGTGGCCACAAACGTCCACCGGGTCCTCGCGGGCCAGAACGACGCCTCGCCGCGTTGCCCCCGCACCCGAGTACGCCCGGTACGAGGGTGCGGGGGCGCCTTGCGAGGCGCCGTTCTGATCCCGCGATCACCCCGGCAACGTTCGTGGCCACCGCACTAGCGATTCTGAACAACTCCGCCCGTGGCGCGCAGTCGGGCCGAGTTGTCCATGGCGCTCCGTTCGCGCAGTTCTAGCCCCCGGCGCCGACCCGGGCCCGCGCGCCCGCGAGCGCCAGCTCGGCCTTCTCCAACGTCGGAAAGGAGGAGAACTGCGCGAACGCTGCCGTGATGGCGACCGGCAGCAAGCCCTCGCGGGCGGTGATCCCCGCCACGTGCACCTGCACGTCGCGGTCCCGGGCCTCGTCTCGGACAGCCAGCAGCGCAGTGACGTCGTTCGTGCCGAAGAAGCCGACCTCGCCCAGGTCGACGACGACGTGGCCGCAACAGCCGGGCCGCTCCAGCTGGGCCCGCACCAGAGCCGCGAGCCGCACCAGCGTCACCCCGTCGAGGACACCCGCCATGCGCACCACCAGCAGCCGCGCGGAGAACACCTCCACCGACAGCTGCGCCCCGTCGAACCTCACCCCGCTCACCTCCACCGGTCCCGCCCGGCCCCGTTGCCAGGCTGCGCACCCCGCGCGGCGGGGGTTACCCTGCGGCCGGGTCAATCACACGAACATCGGAAGTCACGGCGCTCACACCCCCGAGATCTCCCCCCGCAGCGCGTGCTCGGCAGCGACGAGGTCGTGCGCGTAGGTGATCTTGAAGTTCCGTTCCTCGCCCGGCACCCAGCGAATCGGGACGCCGGGCGCAAATCGCTCCAGACACGACGCGGTGTCAGTGCCGGCGAAACCGTGGCGGGCGGCCTCCTCGTACGCGGCGAGCAGCGGGCCGGCGCGAAAGCCCTGCGGGGTCTGCACGGCCACGAGCCCCTCCGGCGCGGGACCCGCGAGGGTGTCGGCGTCCGGGCCCGCCCCCGCCAGGTCGTGGCGACGCAGGCCGGGCACCGCACCGCCGTCCGCGCGCGCGACCCGCAGCACCTCCTCGGCGAGCGTGCGGCTGGCGAGCGGACGCGCTCCGTCGTGGAGGAGCACGACGTCGATCGAGCCGTCCGCGATGCGGGGAGCCAGGTGCCGCAGAGCCGCCAGCTCCGACTCCTGGCGGGTGCTGCCACCCGTGACGACCGCGACGCCCGGACCGTGCTCGGCGAGCAGTTCGGCGGCCGGCTCGCGGTCCTCGGCGCGGACCACGAGCACGACCGTGCCCACCTCCGGCATCCCGGCGAAGGTGGCGAGCGACCAGGCGAGCACCGGCCGCCCGCCGAGGGGCAGGTACACCTTGTTGCGTCCCGCCCCGACGCGGGTGCCGCTCCCGCCTGCGAGCACGACCGCGGCGGCGGCCGGGTGGGGTGGCTGCACCGACCCAGTGTGCCCGCCCCGCCGAACCGGCCACCGCTCACCCGATCCGGTCCGTATGGTCTGAATAGTGACGTCAGAGTGCTGAGCGATGCGGTCTGAGCTGCTCCGAACTCATACTGACGAGGTACTACGCACGGCCTCTGGTCACGCGCAGTAGGCTCCGGCAGGTTTCAACGCCGAGACCGTGTACTGAACGTCGTCGTCCTTCCTATTGACCGCAGGGGGTGGACCCGGTGAACGATGACGGCTGGCGCGTCCCCGGACGCGGTCATGGCGTCCCGCCGACGCAACCTCCTCCGGCGCCGCCGAAGCCCACTGCGCCTCGGCCAGTGCGCGCGACGCCACAGGGAGCTGCGCGCAATCCCACCCCGCCGCCCGCGCCACCCCGGCCGCGGCGCCCGGAGCGTGACCAGCGCGCAGCGCCCCCGCCCCGGCACGGCGTACCGCCCCGGCACCCGGCCCCGCCCGCCGACGGACCCGCCCGCGCGGTCCCGCCTCGCAGGCCGCAGCAACCGCGGGGCCCCGAGCCCGCAACCCGGCCGGTGCCCAAGGCTGCTCCGGACGTCCGGCGTCCTCCGGCCGAACCCCGCCGACCGGGTGACCCGCCGCGCCGCGGCGCGTCGCGGGAAGGCAAGCCCACACCCCCGCCGGCGGCAGCGCCCGCCCCGCCCCGGCCACCCGGCGCGAAGCCACCTCCCGGCAGGGAGGTTCCGGCCGGCCGGGCCGGGGCGTCCCGGCCACCGGCGCCGCGGACCGCGGTGCACCGCGAGCCCGAGAGTCCCGAGTCGCAGCAACCCACCCCGCGCACCTCCGTCGCGCGGGGGACGGGCCGGGCGGCGGGCGGCCGCCCTGCCACGCGAACGGCAGCGGGGTCGAGCAGGCGACGTCCCCCGCGCACCCTCGGCCGCGCGCTGCTCGCCACCGCGTCGGCCACGATCGCGCCGGGCAGCGGTCACCTGATCCTCAAGCGCACCCGCACCGGCGCGCTCATCCTGGGTGTGTTCCTGCTCGTGCTGGGCGGGCTCGCCGCGCTCGTGCTCTCCTCCGGCCGCGCGCAGCTCATCGAGACCGCGCTCTCGGCCAACGTGCTCGTGGCAACCACGGTCGGATGCATCGTCGGCGGGCTGGCCTGGATGGCCGTGATCGTCCACACGTACCTCATCGCCCGACCGCCGGGCCTCGCCGTCGCCAAGAAGGCGATCGGCGTCGGGACGGTCGCGGCGCTCTGCCTCGTGGTGGCCGCGCCGCTCGGGTTCGCCGCCAACCTCGCCAACTCCCAGCGCAGCCTGCTCGACTCGCTGTTCACGGGGGGCGGCGGCACGGCCGCAGCGGAGGCGATCACGAAGCCGCGGCTCAATGTCCTGCTGGTCGGCAGCGATGCCGGCCCGGACCGCAAGGGCGCCCGCACCGACACGATGATGGTGGCGAGCATCGACACCAAGTCGGGACGCACGGTGCTGTTCGGCCTGCCCCGCAACGTCCAGCACGCGCAGTTCCCGCCGGGGTCGGACATGGCCGCGGAGTTCCCGCGCGGCTTCCACGACGAGAGCGACCCGCTGTCGGGCAACTACCTGCTCAACGCCGTGTACGCGTGGGGCCTCGAGCATCCGCAGATGGCGCCCGCAGAGCCCACCGACGACCCCGGCCTCAACCTGCTCCACCAGACCGTCAGCTACATGCTCGGGCTGCAGCTCGACTACTACGTCGACGTCAACATGGCCGGGTTCGCGTCGATCATCGACGCGCTGGGTGGGCTGAGCGTCGACGTCGGCCCCAACCCGCTCCCGATCGGTGGCATCACCCCGAGCGGCCAGCACGTCAAGCCCGACGGCTACATCCCGCCCGGCATGCAGCAGCTCTCGGGGGAGCAGGCGCTGGCGTTCGCGCGGTCGCGCACCGACTCCGACGACTACACGCGGATGGGCCGGCAGCGCTGCCTGCTCCAGTACATCCTGCAGCAGAAGAGCCCGACCGACATGCTCAGCAACTTCCAGGGCGTCGCCGCGGCCACCACCAACAGCATCTCGACGAACATCCCGCAGGAGGTGCTTCCGGCGCTCGCGTCGCTCGCCGGCGCGGAGGGCGGCATCCAGCTGGAGAGCATCTCGTTCGACCCGAACCTGCCCGACCCCAGCGAGGACAACGGGCACTTCAGCACCGGCGACCCGAACTTCCCCCTCATGCGCCGGGTCGTGCAGGAAGCCATCAACCGGCCCCCGCCGCCGCCCCCGCCACCGCCGGGCAGCACGCCGGCCCCGACCAGCGCAGCCCCGTCGACCGCCAGCGGCTCCGGCGGCCGAACACAAACACCGAGCACGACGTCCCCGAAGGCAGCGGGGGCCAGTGCCGCCTCTCCGACGTCGCTCGCGGCGACCTGCGGCTGATCCTGTAGGAGCACCACCAGCAGCGTCAGGGCGCTCCTGGCCTAGGTGCGCACTCCGCGCTGCTGCCACCGATACTCCGTCTGCGGGCGGCCGGTGCCGTAGCGGGCCGTGCGCTCGGCGAGGCCCGTCTCGACCAGGTGCTCAAGGTAGCGCCGGGCAGTCACCCGGGACGCCCCCACCGCCTCGGCCACCTCCGCCGCTGTGCGCCCGTCCGGTTCGGCGCCTGCGAGCACCCTGGCCACCGCGTCGAGCGACTCCCGGCCGACGCCCTTGGGCAGCGCTGCGCCCTCGTCGGGGGCGCGGAGGGCGCCGAACAGATCGTCGACGTCGTCCTGTGCGACGACGGGGCCGGCCTCGAGCCGCTCCCGGTACTCGCGATAGCCCTCGAGCTTCGCGCGCACCGAGCTGAAGGTGAACGGCTTGACGAGGTACTGGGTGGCGCCGAACGAGATGGCCGCGCGGACGACGTCGACGTCCCGCGCGCGGGTGACCATGATCACGTCGGTGCGCTGCCCGGCGGCGCGCATCCGGCGCAGCACCTCCAGCCCGCTCGCGTCGGGCAGGTGCACGTCGAGCAGCACGAGGTCGACCGGCGCCGACGCGAGGCTCCGCAGTGCCTCCGTCCCGGTGGCGGCGGTCGCGGCCACCACGAACCCGGGCACCCGGCCGACGTAGTCCGCGTGCGCGGCGGCGGCCACGGGGTCGTCCTCGACGACAAGGACGCGGATCACGTGCGCACCAGCGGCAGCCGCACCGCGAACTCCGCGGGCCCGGCGAGCCGCACGACCCCGCCGTGGCGCTGCGCCGCCCTGCGCACCAGAGCAAGCCCGATGCCCCGGCCCAGGCCGTTGTTCGCGCCCGGCTTGGTGCTCCAGCCGCGCTGGAACGCGCGCTCGGCGTCGTCGGCGGCGACGCCCGGGCCGCTGTCGCTCACACGCAGCTCCACCGCCTCGTCCGTGACGCGCCCGGCGAGCCGCACCCAGCGCGGCGCGGGTGCCTCCTCGGCCGCGTCGATCGCGTTGTCGAGGAGGTTGCCGACGATCGTGACGAGGTCGCGCGGGTCCGCCACACCGGCCGGCACGAACGTTCCCTCTGCCACCTGCAGCTCCACGCCGCGCTCCCCCGCCTCGGCGGCCTTGCCGACCACGAGCGCCGCGAGTTCGGGCACCGCGATCCCGGCGATCACGGCGTCGGTGAGGTGCTGCGCGACGGCCAACTCCTTGGTGGCGAACTCCAGCGCCTCGTCGGCGCGGCCCAGCTCGATCAGCGAGACGACGGTGTGGAGCTGGTTGGCGGCCTCGTGCGCCTGGGCGTGCAGCGAGTCGGCGAACCCCTTGATCGTCTGCAGCTCGGTGACCAGCTCACGCAGCTCGGTGTGGTCCCGCAGCGTCACCACCGTGCCGAGGTGGCGCCCGCCCCACCGGGCGGGCTTCTGGCTGACCACCACGATCCGGTCGGCGGTCAGGTGGATCTCGTCGTCGCGGGCGTCCCCCGTGGCGAGCGCCTCCCCCAGGGCGGTCGGCAGACCCACGGCGTCAACACGACGGCCCTGGGCGTCGGGCGGGAGCCGCAGCAGCCGCCGCGCCTCGTCGTTCGCCAACTGCACCCGGCCCTCCCGGTCGAGCAGCAGCAGGCCTTCGCGCACGGCGTGCAGCACTGCGTCGTAGTACTCGTACATGCGCGCCAGCTCGGCCGGGCCGAGGTCGTGGGTGCTGCGCCGCAGCCACCTGCTGACCAGCCACGACCCCACGGCCGCCAGCAGCAGTGCGAGCGCGGCGGCGGCGAGCACCAGCGGCACCTGCCGTTCCAGCTCGCGCGACACCGCGGTGATCGACCGGCCGACGGAGACGAGCGCGACGACGCGGCCGCCGTTGAGCACAGGGACGACGGCGCGCACCGACGGCCCGAGCGTGCCGGTGTAGGTCTCGGTGAACTGGGTCTCGCCGTTCGCCGCCGGCCGGATCGTGCCCAGGAATTCGCGCCCGATCTCGGCGGGGTTGGGGTGGGTGAAGCGGATGCCGTCGACGGTCATCACGACGACGAAGTCGGTGGCCGTGTCGATGCGGACGCGCTCGGCGAGCGGCTGCAGCACCGCGCTGGGGTCGGGGTCGTCCAGCGCGGCCAGCACGTCAGGTGCGGCGGCCAGGGTGTGCGCTATGCCGAGCATCTCCTCCGCGGTGGCCTCGCGGTTGGTCTCGTCGAGCTGGAGGTAGGTCGCAAGGGCGACTCCCGCGAGCACCACCACGATGATCGCCGCCTGCAGCGCGAACAGCTGACGGGCGAGGCTCCACCCGCTGACCCGCGGCATCGTGCCGATCCACCTGCCCTACGAGATGCCAGCCCTACGAAATGAACGAAAGCGCGGCGGGCGTCACGCCGCGCTGCATGCTCGCCGCGATGGTCGCGGGTCACGAGCACCCGCGCAACGCCCCGCCGTCGACGTCGGACCGGAGGACCAATGTCGCCTTCCAGCCCTGCCCAGGGCACGCAGCCCCAGAAGAAGGACCGTACGCACTACCTCTACATCGCCGTCATCGTGGCGGTGTTCGCGGGCGTGGTGATCGGCCTGGCCTCCCCCGAGCTCGGGAAGGCTCTCAAGCCCCTCGGCACCGCTTTCGTGAACCTCATCAAGATGATGATCTCGCCGGTCATCTTCTGCACGATCGTGCTCGGGATCGGTTCGATCCGGCAGGCCGCGAAGGTCGGCCGCGTCGGCGGGCTCGCACTGGCCTACTTCCTCTCGATGTCGACCATCGCGCTGGTGATCGGGCTGGTGGTCGGCAACGTCCTCCAGCCGGGAACCGGGCTGGACCTCACCGGACTCGCACACTACGAGGCGCCGGAGGCCGAGTCGACGACGGAGTTCCTGCTCGGGATCATCCCGACCACGCTCTTCTCGCCGCTGGTCGGCAACAGCGTGCTCTCGACGCTGTTCGTCGCGCTGTTCGTCGGATTCGGCGTCCAAGCGCTCGGCCGATCCGGCGAGCCGATCCTGCGCGGCGTGAAGCACATCGAGCGGCTCGTCTTCCGCGTGCTCGCGATGATCATGTGGGCCGCCCCGATCGGTGCATTCGGCGCCATCGCCGCCGTGGTGGGCGAGACCGGTTGGAACGGGATCGGTGCCCTGTTCCAGGTGATGGCCGGCTTCTACATCACGTGCGCGATCTTCGTCTTCGGTTTCCTGGGGCTGGTGCTGCGGTTCGGCGCCGGGATCAACATCTTCTCGCTGCTGCGCTACCTCGGTCGGGAGTTCCTGCTCATCGTCTCCACGTCCTCGTCGGAGTCGGCCCTGCCCCGGCTGATCGCGAAGATGGAGCACGTCGGGGTCTCCCGGCCGGTCGTGGGCATCACGGTGCCCACGGGCTACTCGTTCAACCTCGACGGCACCGCAATCTACCTGACCATGGCCTCGCTGTTCATCGCCGACGCACTCGGGCGGCCGATGGCGATCGGCGAGCAGATCGGGCTGCTCCTCTTCATGATCATCGCTTCGAAGGGCGCGGCCGGCGTCACCGGTGCCGGGCTCGCCACGCTTGCAGGCGGGCTCGCCTCGCACCGGCCTGACCTCGTGGACGGCGTCGGCCTCATCGTCGGCATCGACCGATTCATGTCCGAGGCCCGCGCGCTCACCAACTTCGCGGGCAACGCCGTGGCGACCGTGCTCATCGGGCACTGGGTGGGCGAGTTCGACCGCGACCAGGCGAACCGCGTGCTGAGCGGCCAGGACCCGTTCGACGAGGCGACGATGCTCGACAACGACGAACCGGAAGGCGTGACGGCGCCGACCGCGGGAGCCGAAGTAGGCGTGGGCCCATCCTGACCTGGGCACTCTCCCCTGTGCAGCAGGTGACCGCTCAGCGCCAGAACGGGGGCTGTGCGCGTGGCGCTGCACGGTTCTGTCACGCTTGACCGTGAAGATGACCTGCGCATCCCGTCCTGGGATGGACGTAAGGAGAGGAGACAAGACGCCATGGCACTACCCACGCTCACTCCCGAGCAGCGCGCTGAGGCTCTGAAGAAGGCGGCGGCCGCCCGCACGGCTCGCAAGGAGCTCCGCGACGCGATCGCCCGTGGCGACGAGACGATCCCAGCGGTGCTCGACCGCGCCAAGTCCGACCAGGTCGTCGGGAAGACGAAGGTCGCCGACCTGCTCAAGAGCCTGCCGGGCTACGGCCCCGCCAAGGTCTCGCAACTTCTTGAGCAGACCGGCATCGACGCCTCCCGCCGGGCGGCCGGCCTCGGGGACCGCCAGCGCCAGGCGCTGCTCGACGCGCTCAAGTGACACCCGCCGCCCGGTGCCCGGCCGTTCGCGCCGGCGCCGGGCGGGGTGGCGATCGGTGGCGCACGACGCCACCTGTGACCCGATTCGACAGGCGCCACCGCCTACCGGCAGGCTTCACATGTGGATCGCTTCGTCGATGTAGCACCGGACGTCCGGTTGTGGGCAGAGGACATCGCTCCGACCGGGCCTGAGCCCGGTGAACCGGTGCTGCTCGTGATGGGCGCCGGGTCGTCGGCGCTCGTGTGGCCGGACGTGCTCGTCGCACAGCTCGCCGAGCACCACCGTGTGATCCGGTACGACCACCGCGACACGGGACGCTCCACTGCAGCCTTCGACGAGCACCCCTACGGCATCACGGCCCTCGCGGCCGACGCCATCGCCGTGCTGGACGCGTTCGACATCCCGCGCGCCCACGTCGTCGGCATGTCGATGGGCGGCTACCTCGTGCAGCTGTTGCTGCTCGACCACCCCGAACGACTCGCCTCGGCGACGCTGTTCTGCACGGGTGCGCTCCCGACAGCCGACGGCTCCGGCCCCGAGCTCCCCGGCCCGGACCCGGCCCTCCTGCGCCTCTGGGGCGAGATGGACGACCCGCGCGACCTCGAGAGCGAGCTGGCCTGGCGGATAGAGCACTGGCGGCTCCTCAACGGCACCGGCACGGCGTTCGACGCCGCCGAGTTCCGGGCGCTCGAGGAACGGGTCATCGCCCACAGCGGCCGCCACGAGGCGGTCGTCGCCCATGCGCGGATGGACACCGACGGGATCGAGCGTGGGAGCGAGCTGCCCGGCGTGACCGTGCCGACGCTCGTGATCGAGGCGCCAGAGGATCCGGCCTATCCGCCGCCGAACGCGGGGCACCTGGCGAGGTCGCTGGGCCGCGGGCGCCTGGTCCGCATCCCCGGGATGGGCCACGCGATCAACCGCACCGTGATCTCGCCGCTCGCCGCGGCGATCCTCACCCAGAGCACGCACACCCCCGCCCCGGCCTGACGGGTGACCCGGGTGTGTACCGCCCGCGGGTGCGGGCATCCTCTGCCCGCACCCCACCCGGCGAGAGGTGAACCATGGGTATCGAGGACCCGGACGCGGACGTGGCCGAGCAGCACACGAGCGTGCTGGAGGACGACGAGGAGGAGGAGTCGGTCGTCGAGCCCGACATCCCGGTCGAGGCCGACCCGGCCGACGTCGCCGAGCAGCGCACCGAGGTCCCGGACGCGGACGACTACGAACGCGGCTGACCGGCCGCCGGCACAGGCGCCCCCGGCCGCGGGTCCGCGAGGTCGTCAGCCAGGGTCCCCATGCTCGGCGCCACGACCACGAGCTTAAGCTGTGCTCCGCGCACGAGCCGTGAAGCAGTGCTTCCACCTGGTGGAGCAGACCGTTGTAGACAATGGCCTAGCTGCGGGGGTCATCCAGACGTATGGCATCGTTCGCGTCGCGGGTGGCGGGGAGGAGATCGGTGAAGGTCGTCGCGATCATCAACCACAAGGGTGGCGTAGGTAAGACCACTCTTACGGCGAACCTCGGAGCCGGCTTCGCCGCGCGAGGACAGAAGGTGCTGGTCATCGACCTGGACGCCCAGGCGAGCCTCACCATCTCGTTCTTCACGCAGAGCGAGTGGACCGCCGACCTGCTACCCAGCCGCACGATCAAGCACTGGTTCGACGGCATCGGCACCGACGACGCGATGGTGAGCCCGGCCGAGCTGGTCTCGTCGCCGCCGCGGGTCCAGGACAAGCTCTCGCGCGGCACCGGGCGGCTCGACCTGATCGCCGCGCACCGCGACCTCACGGACGTCGAGACGGCCCTCGCCGCGGAGCTGATCTCCGACCCGCACCAGTTCGCCGCGCTGCACGGGCGGCTGCGGGAGGCGCTCTCGCACAAGGACTTCGCCGAGTACGACACAGTGCTGATCGACTGCGCGCCGAACTTCGGGCTGATCGCCAAGAACGCGGTGGCCGCCAGCGACCTGCTGCTGATCCCCACCAAGCCGGACTACCTCTCGACCAACGGGATCGACTCGCTCGGGCTGAAGATCCGGTCGTTCGTCGAGGAGTACAACGAGCACTCGGCGGTGCCGGTGGAGCGCCCGGCTGCGGCCGTGGTGTTCACCATGGTGCAGAACCAGAACGGCGTCCCGATCGAGGCGCAGCGCAGCGTCATCAGCCGGATCGAGGCCCGCGAGGTGCCGACGTTCGCCACGACGATCCGCGACAGCAAGTCCGTCTACGGCCCGGCGCCCGAGCACGGCGTGCCGGTGATCCTGGGCGGCACGGGGCGGGCCCAGACCCGCGAGCTGCGCGACATGGTCTCCGAACTGTCCGGCCGTCTCGAGGGGATCGCCGCGTGACTTCGCACGACCCGATCGACATCTCCTCGCTCCCCGACTCGCCGCTCCCGTCCGTCCCGCTCGCGGTGGCCCTGCAGAAGGCCGTCGCGCTGCTGGAGACGCTCACCCGGGAGCAGCTCGAGGACATCGCGTCCGGCAACGGGCAGCTCGTCTACCGTCCCGGACCGGTGCGCCCTGTCCGCCGCGAGGTGGCGCCCCGCAACCCGGCATCGGCCGACGTCGCCGCCGCGGTGGTCGACATCAACCGGATGTCCACCCCCGCCGAGGTGGCCGAGTACCTGCAGCGGCACGACGCGCAGTTCACGGTGCCGGTGCTGAAGCAGATCGCCCGCGGGCTGGGCCCCACCGTCAACGCAACCGGCCGCACGAAGACTCAGCTCCGCCGCGACATCATCGAGGGCACGGCCGGGTTCCGGGTGCGGTCCGCGGCGATGTCGGGCGGCGCCTGGGCGCGCGAGCAGTAGCGCGCCCGGCGCCGCCTGGCTCACCCGATGCGCTGGCGGCTCCGGTCGGCCATGCCCGGAGGCGGCGAGTCCGGCGTCAGGCGCACGCGCGGCAGGAACCGGCCGGTGCGCGCGGCGTAGTCCAGGTAGTCGGTGCCGTGCAGCCGCGCCAGGATCGGCTCCCGCACGGCCCTCGCCTGGATCTGCACGGCCACCACGAGCAGTACCGCCCCCAGCACGGCCACGAGCGTCGGCACCATCAGCAGCGTGCCGGCGGTGGCGACCACCATCCCCGTCAGCCCCGGGTTGCGAATGCGGGCGTGCAGTCCGCGGGTGGCGAGCACCGGATGCGGGTCGCCGTCGCGGGCGGCGGCCACCTGCGCCTGCGACGCGAGCACCACGGCCATGCCGAGCAACGCCAGCCCCGCGCCGACGACCACCACACCGGGGTTCTCGAACAGCGAGATCGGCTGGATGACGTCGGCGGCGACCAGCAGCGGCGCGCCGAGACCGAGCACCGTGGATAGCACGAACATCCCACGTGCCCACCACCCCGCCGAGCCCGGCACCTGGGCGGCACGGCCGAACGCCCGCCGTCCCGGCGAGGCGCGCAGCATCCGCCGCCTGCCGATGGCGCCGAGCACCGTCGCGACGCCGCCAATGGCCAGCGCGATCCAACCCGCGGTGTGGTGGTCGAGGCCCGCGGTGACCAGCGTCCACGCCGGCTGCCCGCTGAGCTGCTCGACGGCGTCGACGATCAGCCAGCCGCCGAACACGAAGAACAGCACCGCCGCGCCGATCTGCACCGCGCGTTCGGGCAGCCGCCGTCCGAGCTGGCGGCCGACCAGGATCGCGAGCGCGTCGGCGGCGACCATGCCGAGCGTCGAGCCGACCCACACACCGAACCACCCGTACTGAGTGGCGAGTGTGATCGTGGCGAGCATCGTCTTGTCGCCCAGCTCGGCCAGGAAGAACGCCACGGACGCGGCGACCACGGCGGAACCCGTCGAGCGCTCGGCTTTCGTGCGCTCCTCGGCGGTGAGCTTGTCGCCGCGCAGCGTCCAGGCGCCGAAGCCGACGAACGCGACGGCGGCGACCAGCGCGATCCACCCGGTGGGCAGCGCCGAGCCGAGACCGTAGCCGACGGCCACCGAGACCAGGTGCACCACCGCCGTGGCCAGCGTGATGCCGACGAGCACGGGGAGCGTGCGGTAGCGGGTGGCGAACGTGAGTGCCATGAGCTGGGACTTGTCGCCGAGCTCGGCGACGAAGACCACCCCGAAACTGACCGCGAACGCGACTAGAAAACCGTCCATGACCAGGGAAAGCCCTTCGATCTCCAGCCGGTTCGGAGCGCAGCCCGCCCCGAACCGGTCGACGTACCGGATCGAAGGTCTCGCTCGCCTGATGGCGCAGGCCGTGCGGCCGGGCCCCGCGCCGAGCGGGAGCCAGTATGTCGACCGCGACATTGGGAGCTACTCCCCTTCGCGCCTCGGACGCTATCGCCCCGCGTGCCGCCGCCTGGACTTCAAAATCCACTTAGCCCCGCCTAACGCCCGCAGCAACTCACTCGCACGAATCCCAGCGACCCGCGCGGACCAATCGAGCGACTCGCGGGGGATGGAGCGCGACACCCCCGCGAGTCGCTGCGGAAGTGCGCGCGAGTCGCTGGAACAGTGCGTCCGAGTTGCGTCCGAGTTGCGTGCGAGTTGGGGTGCGGTCAGGAGGCCTCGGCGTCGGGCTCGAGGATTACCGTCACCTTCGCCGCCCAGCGTTCGTGGGCCGACTGGCGGGTGATGCCCGCCGCCTGCGCGATCTGCTCCCACGTCGCTCCGTGCCGGCGCAGGCCGACGAGTGTGGGGAGCGGGTCGAGGCCTGCGCCCAGCCCGATCCTCAGCTGCAGCAGCTCCCACGCCCGCTGCCGCTGCACCGGGACGTCCGTGCCCTCCTCCGCGTGCCACTCCAGGCTGCCTGGCAGGGGCGGTTCGCCGAGGATGGCGTCGGCCTGGCGGCCGGCCTCGGTCACGGCCACGACCTGCACGGCGGCGGCCGCCGCTGTGACGTCGACGGTCAGCGCAAGGTCCACCAAATCGATTCTGTCAGGAGACACCTGACAAACCTACCGCTGATAGCTCTAGCCGCATCGCTGGTGTACCAATGGGCTATGAGCGCGCCGCCGACGGAGACCGACAAGCAGCGCATGCTGCGCGCTCGACTCGCCGAACTGATCGCCGCGATGGCGCCAGGCGAGCCGCTGCCCGCCGAGCGCGACCTCGCGCGCGCCCTGGGCGTCGCCCGCATGACGCTGCGCCGGGCCGTGGACGGCATGGTCGCCGACGCACTGCTGGTCCGCAGGCAGGGCGCCGGCACGTTCGTCGCCCCGACGAAGGTGGCGCACCGCCTCGCGGCCAACTCGTTCTCCGCCGACATGCGGGCCCGCGGCCTTCGCCCCGGCAGCCGCACGCTCACGGCGAGCAACTCCCCCGCAGGCGTCATGCTCGCCGCGCTGCTCGAGGTGCCGCCGGGCTCTCCCGTTCTGCACGTCCGGCGGCTGCGCCTGGCGGACGGCGAGCCGATGGCCGTCGAGGACCTCCACGTCCCGGTCGACCTCGTACCCGGCCTCACCGGCGCAGACCTGGAGGACCACTCCTACTACGAGCTGCTCGCCGGGCGCTACGGCCACCGCATCGCGTCCGGTACCCAGACGGCGGAGGCGGCGCTGACCACACCGGAGGACGCTGAGGTGCTCGGGGTGACGGCCGGCGCGCCGGCCTTCTGCTTCGAGCGCACCTGCCGCGTCGACGGGGGCCGAGTGGCGGAGTTCGTCCGTTCGGTCTACCGGGGCGACCGGTACCGGATCATGGTGGACATCTTCCCTTCGTGACCGGTAGGTAACGGCCCGGCTGCACCCCGTTACCGCCCCTTGACGGCGCCGGGGTGACCGACGCTACAGTCCTCCAAAACTTAGACCTCTGGTCTCGAAGACCGGTCTGGCGTGCACGTTGGAAGGGGATCCCTCATGTGGTCGAAGCCCGGTTCCCGGGGGCTGCGGCGCGCCGCCGTCGCCCTCGTCGCCGCGTCGGCACTGGCCGTCGCAGGGTGTGGCAGCAGCCCAGACACCGGAGGCGCCGCCAGCGGCGAGGGCCGCACGCTGACCGTCTGGATCATGGAGGGCACCAACCCGGACGCCCGGCCCTTCTTCGACGAGGTGACCACCGCGTTCCGTAACCAAACCGGCGCGTCGCTCGACGTGCAGTTCCTGCCGTGGGCCTCCGCGCACGACCGGTTCGTCACCTCGATCGCGGGCGGCACCACGCCGGACGTCGCGGAGGTCGGCACCACCTGGACCGGCGAGTTCGGCGAGGCGGGCGCCCTGGCCGACCTCGCGCCGCGCGTACAGCAGGCAGGCCTGGGCAACGGGCTGGTCGACGGCCTGGTGGAGGCCGGCACGGTGGGCAACGCGCTCTACGGGATGCCCTGGTACGCGGGCGTGCGCTCGATCGTCTACCGCACCGACGTGTTCGCCGAGCTCGGGCTGAAGCCGCCGACCACGTGGGATGAGCTGGTGCAGGTCGGACAGGCGATCAAGGCCGCGAAGCCGGACATGGTGCCGTTCCCGATCGCGGGCGACAACGAATACGGCGTGTACCCGTTCGTCTGGGGCGCAGGCGGCGAGATCGCCACGCAGAACGGCACCACCTGGACCAGTGCTCTCGAATCGCCGCAGGCCCGCCAGGGCATCAAGTTCTACTCCGAGCTCTCCACCGTGCACGGGCTCTCCACACCGGCCGCCGCCACGTGGAAGGAGACGGACCTGCGCGACTCGTTCGCCCAGGGGCAGTCGGCGATGATCATCTCCGGGAGCTGGACGCCGAAGGCGATCCTGGAGGCCGCGCCGGAGCTGCAGGGCAAGATCGGCGCCTTCCCGATCCCTGGCCCCACCGGGGGCATCTCGCCGTCCTTCCTCGGCGGCTCGCACCTGTCGATCTTCGAGGGCAGCGCGAACCAGGACCTCGCGTGGCAGCTCGTGCAGATGATGAGCACCGGTGAGTTCGCGCAGAAGTGGGGCACGGAGTCCAGCTTCTTCCCCGGCACCACCGAACTGCTCAACCAGGCCGCGGCGTCGTCCGACCCGCTGGTCGCCCCGTTCGCCCAGCAGATGGTCGACGCCGGGCGCAGCGTTCCGGTCACGCCGCTCTACGGCCAGGTGCAGGGCAAGAAGACGATCTCGACGATGATGAGCTCGATCCTCACCGGTGCGGCCACCGTCGACCAGGCCACCTCGACCGCCGCCGCGGAGATGAACCAGATCTTCGCTGGTGGCGCGTGAACCGACCGTGACCACGGTCCGGGAGCGCACCCGGCCGGGACGAGGGGCGGTCACCACCGGCCCTCGTCCCGGGCGGGATCCCCGCAAGAACATCCGGCCATGGCTCCTGCTCGCGCCCGCGCTGCTCGTGATGGGCGGGCTGCTGCTCTACCCGCTGCTGCGGGTCGCGGTGATCTCGCTGCAGGACTTCGGCCTGCGCGAGCTCGTGTCGGGGCGCACCGACTGGGTCGGCTTCGACAACTACGCCGAACTGCTTGGCGACGGGCAGCTGTGGCGCACGGCGCTGCCGAACACCGTGGTGTTCGCAGTGGCGACGGTGGCGCTCACGGTGGTGCTCGGCACGCTGGTGGCGCTGCTGCTCGTGCGCCTCGGCCCGGTCGCCCGGGGTGTGGTGACCACGGCGATCATGGTGGCCTGGGCCATCCCCGCGGTCACCGGCACCTACGTTTGGGTCTTCCTCTTCACCCCTGGTGACGGCCTCGCCATCCAGGCACTCGACGCTCTCGGCCTGGTCGACGCCGCCACCGCCAACCCCTTCACCGACCGGCTCTCCTTCTTCGCGGTGGCCGCGCTCAACGTCGTCCACCACGGCTTCCCGTTCGTCGCGCTCACCGTGCTCGCCGGCCTGCTGACCGTGCCGCAGGAGATCACGGAGGCCGCCACCGTCGACGGCGCGAACGCGTGGCGGCGGTTCTGGTCGGTGACGTTCCCGATGCTGCGGCCCGTGTTCGCGGTGGTGACCGTGCTGTCGACGATCTGGGACTTCAAGGTGTTCACCCAGATCTACCTCATGCCCGGCGGCGACGGCGTCACCCGGAGCGTGCTCAACCTCGGCACCTGGTCGTACGTGGAGTCGTTCGCGCAGAACCGCTACGGGCTCGGTGCCGCGATCGCGGTGCTGCTCACCGCGCTGCTGCTGGTGATCACCGTGGGCTACCTGCGGCTGCTGTTCCGGGAGGACGAGCTGTGATCGCGCGTCGGTTCGGCCTCTGGCTCGGGGTCGCTGGAGTCCTCGTCTTCACGCTGCTGCCGGTCTGGCTGATGGTCTCCACGGCGTTCAACGGCCGGGCGAACGCCGGGTCCCGCACCATCTGGCCCGAGGAGTGGACGCTCGACAACTTCACGTTCGTGATCGGCGAGGGCGGCTTCGGCCAGTACCTGGTCAACTCCCTGACGGTCGCGCTCGGCACGGTGCTGGCCGGCGCCCTCCTGGCGCTGCTCGCCGCGGTGGCCGTCTCCCGGTTCCGGTTCCGCTTCCGCACGTCGGTGCTGGTGATGATCCTGGTCATCCAGATGGTGCCGGTGGAGGCCCTGGTCATCCCGCTCTTCATCCAGGCCCGCAGCCTCGGTGTGCTCGACAGCCTGTTCGGGCTCGTCATCGTCTACCTGGCGTTCTCGCTGCCGTTCGCGATCTGGACGCTGCGCGGGTTCGTCGCCGCGATCCCCGTGGAGCTGGAGGAGGCGGCCTACCTCGACGGGGCGTCGTGGGGCCGCATGTTCTGGTCGGTGCTGCTGCCGCTCGTGGCGCCGGGGCTGGTCGCCACGAGCGTGTTCTCCTTCATCACCGCGTGGAACGAGTTCATCTTCGCGCTGACATTCATGTCCGACCAGGACGGCTTCACCGTCGCCGTCGGGCTGCGGCGGTTCTTCGGGCAGTACGGCACGGACTGGGGCGCTGTGATGGCCGCTTCGACCTTGATCACGGTGCCGGTGATGGTGTTCTTCGTGATCGCGCAGCGGCGGCTGACCGACGGCCTCGTGGCGGGGTCGGTGAAGGGATGACGGGCGACGAGCGCTTGGTGAACGGGGTGCTGCTGCCCGGGTTCGTCGGCGACGCAGTGCCGCCGGACTGGCTGGTGCGCGCGGCCGACGACGGGCTCGCCGGGGTGTGCGTGTTCGCCCCGAACGTGGGGGTGGACTTCCCGGCGCTGACCCGCGCCCTGCACGACCGCGCGCCCGGTTTCATCGTCGCCTCCGACGAGGAGGGCGGGGCGGTCACCCGGCTCGAACAGCGCACCGGCTCGTCGTGGCCGGGCGCCGGCGCGCTCGGGCGGCTCGACGACGTCGCCGTGACGGAGGCCGTTGCCGCCGCGATGGGCGCGCAGTGCCGCGCCGCCGGGGTCGACCTCGCGCTCGCGCCGGTCGCCGACGTGAACGCCGAGCCGGAGAACCCGGTGATCGGCATCCGGTCGTTCGGCGCAACCCCCGGCCTGGTGGCCCGGCACACCGCCGCGTTCGTGCGCGGGATGCAGGGCGCGGGCACCGCGGCCTCGGCGAAGCACTTCCCCGGCCACGGCTCCACCACCGTCGACTCGCACAAGGCCCTCCCCCGCATCGACGCCGACCTCACCACGCTCCGCGAACGCGACCTCCCTCCGTTCGCCGCCGCCATCCAGGCGGGCGTGCGGACCGTCATGACCGCGCACGTGCTGTTCCCCGCCCTGGACGACCGGCCTGCCACGATGAGCCCGCCGCTGCTCGGGCTGCTGCGCGCGGAGCTGGGCTTCGACGGGGTGGTGATCAGCGACGCCCTCGACATGCAGGCGATCGCGGGGACCGTCGGGATGGGACCGGGCGCGGTCGCCGCCGTGGCCGCCGGCGTCGACCTCGTGTGCGTGGGCAGCCCCTTCAACGGCTACGACGACGAGACCGGCTACCGCGAGGTGCGCGACGCCCTGCTCGCGGCTGTGGCCGACGGCACGCTCCCGCGGGCACGGGTCGCCGACGCAGGGCGCCGGGTCGCCGAGCTGGCCACCTGGGTCCGCGCCGCCGGGGACGCTCCCGTCGCCGAGCCAGGGCTCGGCCATCAGGCGGTCCGCCAGGTCGCCGAGCAG
The DNA here is from genome assembly GCF_039526725.1 of Pseudonocardia aurantiaca. Classification (NCBI taxonomy): domain Bacteria; kingdom Bacillati; phylum Actinomycetota; class Actinomycetes; order Pseudonocardiales; family Pseudonocardiaceae; genus Pseudonocardia; species Pseudonocardia aurantiaca. The sequence continues at coordinate 263,191 of NZ_BAAAJG010000027.1, read as the reverse complement.
GTCGGCGACGTGCGTGTCACGCGCGGGGCGCACGTCCTCGACCTCACCGGCCCGGCGAACATGGCCGCCGGCAGGCTGCGGGAGCCGCGGCTCGTCGGCGCCATGCGGGCGCTGGGCGTCGACGTCACCACCGGGCCGGACGCACCCGTCGACCGGCCGCTCGTGGTCGTCGTGGCCGGCCCGTCCGCCGAGCTCGACGCCGTACGCGCCGCGCGCCCGGACGCGGTCGCCGTGCACGTGGGGCTGCCCGACCGGTGGCGGCCGCCGGGCCCGTCCCTGACCCTGTGGGGCGACGGGCGTGCCCAGGCCGACGTGGCCGCCGAGCTGCTGAGGGGACCGGGATGAGTATGAGTGCGAGCGCGGGTCTCGACCGGCTGGGCACCGAGGGCGTGCGGCCCGGCCTGGAGGATCTGAACGAACGGCCGCCCGCCGCGATCGTGGACGAACTGCTGGCCGCCGAGGCGGCGGTGCCCGCGGTGGTCGCCGCGGCGCGGGACGCGCTGGCCGAGGCAGTGACGGCCGCGGAGCGGGTGCTGCGCGCGGGTGGCCGGTTGATCTACGTCGGCGCCGGGACACCCGGCCGCCTCGCCGCGCTGGACGCGGCCGAGTGCGTGCCGACGTTCGGGGTGCCCGCCGACCTTGTGCGGGCCGTGCTCGCGGGTGGTGAGGAGGCCGCCGACATGGCGGTCGAGGGTGCCGAGGACGACGCCGCCGCCGGCGCGAGCGACCTCACTGCGCTCGCCGTGGACTCGGACGATCTCGTCGTCGTCATCACCGCGTCCGGCCGCACGCCCTACGTCCTCGCCGCCCTCGACGCGGCGGCGGCGGTGGGCGCTACAACCGTCGCGATCGTCAACAACCCGGACAGTCCTGCCGCGGCGCGCGCCGACGTGTCCGTCGAGCTGCTGACCGGGCCCGAGGTGATCTCCGGCTCCACCCGCCTGACCGCGGGCACCGCGCAGAAGGTGGCGCTCAACGTGCTCTCGACAGCGGCTATGGTGCGCTGGGGCCGTACGCACGGGCCGTGGATGATCGACGTTCTCGCCACCAACGAGAAGCTCCGCAGGCGCGCGCAGCGCATCCTCGTCGAGATCACCGGTGCGTCCGACGACGCCGCGGCTGCGGCGCTGGCGGCGGCCGGGGGCGACACCAGGGCCGCCCTGCGCACGCTGCTGGCCTGAACACGAGCCGGTGATGCGGCCGGAGCGGGTGCGCGATCACCGATCGCCATTCCGCTCGGAAACCGGCGTGGTCGAATTCCTGAATTCCGTGATCCACATTGTCGATCACCAGGATGCGAGCCGTCGGCCGTGCCTGCATGGCCCGTCTGCGCCCACTCTGCCCCCACGTGCGGGCACCGCCTGTGCTTCATGGTGAAGACCACAGGAATTCCCAGGTCATACTCAGCGAGCGTTCAGAATTCGGGCGCATCGTGGCTACATGAGCGACGAGCAGAGGGAGGCGGGCCGAGACGCGAGCGCCTCGGCCGACCGCTCCCAACCCGAGCAGCAGCCCGTTCCGTCCTACGCCATGGCCGGCCCCGGGCAGAGCGAGTCAGAGAGCGCCGCCACCCAGACGATCCCCGCCCAGCAGCCCGTCAGCGGGCCGTACCCGGGCCCGCCCCTGCCTCCGCCGCCGCCCCAGGGCCCCTACCCCGGCCCGCCCGTCGGGGCGCCGATGCCCGGCAAGCCGCGCAAGCAGCGGGCCATGGTCGGGATCGTGGCCGCAGCGGTCGTCGCCGGCCTCGTCGGGGGCGGCGCGGGCTTCGGGGGCGCGTACGCGCTGCTCGACCGCGGCAGCCAGGGCATCGTGCTCGGCGCGGCGTCAACGACATCGAACGCCATGAACGCCGCGCCGGGAACCGTGACCGCGGCGGCGCAGGCCGCGTCGCCGAGCACCGTCGACATCCAGGTCGCGCTGGCCAATGGCACGGCCGAGGGCAGCGGCGTGGTCCTCACCGCCGACGGCGACGTGCTCACCAACAACCACGTGGTGGCCGGCAGCACCGGCAACATCATGGTCACGCTCTCCGACGGCAGCCAGCACCAGGCCACGGTCGTCGGCACCTCGCCGAGCTACGACCTGGCCGTGCTCAAGCTGCAGGGCGTCTCCGGGCTCACGCCCGCGACGCTCGGCCAGAGCAGCTCCGTCCAGGTCGGGGAGCAGGTCGTCGCGATCGGCTCGCCCCAGGGCCTGACTGGCACGGTGACCAGCGGCATCGTCAGCGCGCTCAACCGCACTGTGGAGGTGCAGGGCGACACGGGTGCTCCCGTCGTCTACAACGGGCTGCAGACCGACGCGCCCATCAACCAGGGCAACTCGGGTGGCCCGCTGGTGAACCTCGACGGCCAGGTGATCGGGATCAACTCGGCCATCGACACCGGCAGCACCCAGAGCACCGGCAGCATCGGGCTGGGCTTCGCGATCCCGGTCGACCAGGCCCGCCGCGTCGCCCAGGAGATCTTGAACACCGGCTCGGCCACGAAGCCGCTGCTCGGCGTGCAGGGCAGCACCTCCAGCAACCCCAACGGCAACACCGCCACGAACGGCGCGCCGATCTCGGCGGTCACGCCGGGCTCGCCCGCCGCGAACGCGGGGCTCACCGCGGGTGAGGTCGTCACGAAGGTCGGCACCTCCGATGTGCAGAACTTCGCCGACCTCATCGCCCGCATCGGGTCCTACGCGCCGGGCGCGCAGGTCGCGCTGACCGTCACCGAAGCCAACGGGAGCAACCCGCACACCATGAACGTCACTCTCGGCAGCCAGCCCGACAAGGCGGCCTCCGACAGCGTCGGCGGGGCGAATCAGACCCCGAACCCGGGCGGCCGGTCCCCGCGCGGGCAGCAGAACCCGTTCGGGCAGCAGAACCCGTTCGGGCAGACCAACCCCTTCGGCGGAGGCAACTGACCCCGCGTCCCGACACCGGAAGCCGCCGCACCGCACCGTGCGGCGGCTTCCGCCGTCGCCGGAGCGTCAGAGAAGCTCGAGGATGGTGGCGTTGGCCTGGCCGCCGCCCTCGCACATCGTCTGCAGCCCGTAGCGGATCCCGTTGTCCCGCATGTGGTGCACGAGTGTGGTCATCAGCCGGGCGCCGCTCGCGCCGAGCGGGTGGCCGAGCGCGATCGCCCCACCGTTCGGGTTGAGCGCCTTCGGGTCCGCGCCCAGCTCCGCGAGCCACGCCAGCGGGACCGGCGCGAAGGCCTCGTTGACCTCGAACACCCCGATCTCCTGGATCCCCAGACCGCTGCGGGTCAGCGCCTTCTGCGTGGCCGGGATCGGTGCGGTCAGCATGATCACGGGGTCGGCCCCGGCCAGCACCGCGGTGTGCACCCGCGCAATCGGGGTGAGCCCCAGCTCGCGCGCCTTCTCACTCGTCGTCATCAGCAGCGCGGCCGAGCCGTCTGAGATCTGCGACGAGTTGCCGGCCGTGATCACGCCGCCCTCGGGCTTGAACACCGTCTTGAGCCCGGCGAGCGTCTCGACCGACGAGCCGCGCCGGACGCCCTCGTCCCTCGCCACCACCGTGCCCTCGGCAGTCGTGACGGGCGCAAGTTGGGCGTCGAACCGCCCGTCGTCCTGCGCCGCGGCGGCCTTCTCGTGCGAGAGGGCCGAGTACTCGTCGACCTGCGTGCGCGAGAAGCCCCAGCGCTCGGCGATCATCTCAGCGCCGACGCCCTGGTTGGGCAGGGTGTCGCCGTAGCGGGCGCGGAACCGGTCGCCGAACGGGTCGCCACCCTGCGACGCCGCACCCATCGGCACCCGGCTCATCGACTCGACGCCACCCGCGACGACCACGTCGTACTGCCCTGCCACCAGCCCTGCCGCCGCGAAGTGCACCGACTGCTGCGAGGAGCCGCACTGGCGGTCGACGGTCACCCCCGTGACCGACTCCGGCCACCCCGCCGCGAGCACGGCCGTGCGGCCGATGTCGGAGGTCTGCTCCCCCACCTGCGAGACGCAGCCCCAGACCACGTCGTCGACGACGGCGGGGTCGATGCCGCTGCGCTGCGCCAGCGCGCTGAGCACGTAAGCGGACAGGTCCACCGGGTGCACCCCGGACAGCCCCCCGTTGCGCTTGCCCACCGGCGTGCGCACGGCCTCCACGATCACTGCGTCCCGCATGCCGACTCCCCTGTCGCCCTGTAACGGTCACTGATAACGGTCAGCGCTGCCTGTTTTCGAGGATAGGTTCTGGAGGCGCCGAGCGGAACGAGGACGCTGGTCACACCCGGTCGCGGCGCAAAACCGTGAGCGTCAGCGGGATCCCCGCGGCCACGAGTCCGGCGCTCACGAGAAACGCCAGGTGGTAGCCGCTGACCAGCGCGTCCTGCACGGTCGAACCGGCTGCGGCGGCCGCATCGGTGTGGGCGGCTCCCACCACCGCCAGCACCGCGACGCCCAGCGCACCGCCGACCTGCTGGCTGGTGTTGGCCAGGCCGGAGGCGAGCCCGGAGTCCTCGGGCGTGGCGTCGGACATGATGACCGTCGTGACCGCCGGGAGCACCAGGCCGGCGCCGGCGCCCAGCAGCAGCACCGACGGCAGGACGTCCACGACGTAGAGCCCGACCGGCTCCCGTGCGAGCAGCAACAGGCCCGCGACGAGCAGCAGCTCGCCCACGAGGAGCACGCGACGCGCGCCCGCCCTGGCGATCAGCCACCCCGACAGCGTCAGCGAGACCAGCGCGATGCCGACCGAGATCGGGAGCACCGCGAAACCGGTGGCCGCCGGGGAGTAGGACAACGCCTGCTGCAGGTAGAGGGCCATGACGAACTGGAAGCCGAGCATGCCGGCCACCGTCAGCAGCTGCACGACGTTGCCGCCGCTCACGGCGCGGGAGCGGAAGATCGAGAGCCGGACGAGCGGCTCGGCCGCCCGCTGTTGCCGCACCACGAACAGGACGAGCAGGGCCACGGCGACGGCCCCCACCCCGATCCGGAGCGGCGGCTCCGAGGTGGTCACGATCGTGAAGACGCCGAGCACCAGCCCCGCCGTGACGAGAGCGCCGCCGAGGACGTCGGGCCGGGCCGCGCGCTCCCGCGGGCGGTCTGCCGCCACGGCCCACAGGGAGAGCAGCACGGCCGCGACGCCGATCGGGATGTTGACGAGGAAGATCCAGCGCCACCCCACCGTCGCCGTGAGCACACCCCCGAGCACGAGGCCGATCGACGCCCCGGCCGCGCCGACGAACGCGTAGACGCCCATCGCCTTGGCCCGCTCGACCCGCTCCGGGAACAGCGCGACGACCATGCCGAGCACCACCGCCGAGGCCATCGCGGCGGCCACACCCTGGACGAACCGCGCGGCGACGAGCATCGCGGCGTTCGTCGCGAGCCCGCAGAGCAGGGAGGCCAGCACGAATAGCGTGAGCCCGGTGAGCAGCATCCGGCGCCTGCCGTAGAGGTCGCCGAGACGGCCGGCGAGCAGGAGCAGGCCGCCGAGCGGCACGAGATAGGCGTTGACGGTCCAGGCGAGCCCGGCTGGCGTGAAGCCCAGGTCCGCCTCGATCGCCGGCAGCGCGACGCTGACGATCGTGCCGTCGAGAATGATCATGAGCATGCCCGCGCACAGGACCGCGAGGGCGGTCCAGCGCGACGGGGTGGCGCGGGTGGCGCGAGCGGCGGCGTGAGCCGCTGCGGTCGAACTCATCGCGGACCTCCTGGGGTGAGCAACCAGAAGGACCGTAGCAGATAGTTTTGTTCTAGACGATTCCGATTCAGATCACTGCGTTCGGGACGATCTGGTGGCCCGGCGGCGGGGCGCGTTGGGAGTGGCCTCGACCTCGGACAGCGGCCCATCTGGACCGACGAGAGTCACGAGTGCGTCCAGGAAGACCTCGCGCTGCTCGGCGGGGAGCACCCCGAGCACGTCGGCGTAGAGGTTGTCGATGACCGTGCGCGCCTGCGCCACCGTGGAGTAGCCGGCATCGGTGGTCTCGACAATTCGGGCCCGCCGGTCCGTGGGCGAGGGGGTGCGGCGGGCGAGGCCGTCACCCTCGAGACGATCGAGAGTGACGACCATCGTGGTCTTGTCCATCAGCGCCAGCTCGGCCAGCTCGCCCTGCGTGAGCGCCGCGGATCCCGCCTTGGACAGCACGCAGTAGTCCCGCGGCGAGATGCGCAACGTGGCCAGCGAGTCCGCCATCCGCGCGGCGAGCGCCTGGCTCGCCTTGTCGAACAGGTAGGAGAGGTCGGCCCGGATCTCCTCGGCACTACGCGTGTCCATACAGGTCAGAGTACCGACTTTCTACTGCCGGATCGTCCGCTGAAGGATCGATTCGCGCCCGGAGCAGTTCCGCGGCCGTCGCTTCGGGGGCGCTGATCATCGCGTCGTGCCCGGTGGCCAGCTCGCGCCACTCCCAGCCCTCCCGCCGGACGATGGGGTGCGCGGTGTGGACCGCCGGGTATGCAGGGTCGGTGCAGCAGACGTACGTGACCGGCAGGCCCGCTCCCAGCGGCGCGTGCAGCGGGAACGGCTCGGCGTAGGTGCGCAACGGTTGCGGCGTGAGCCGCCGGTCCACCCACGCGATGTCGTCCGGATCGGTCAACCCGAACGCCGCGGCACCCGGTGGCGGGTAGGCCAAACCGCCGCTGGCCGCCTCGGCGGCCGCTGTCCTCGCCTGCACCGCCGCGGGCGGCAGCGCGTCGAAGGCGGGGGCGCCCGGCTCGACCACCAGCCCGTCGAGCAGCACGATCCGGCGCAGCCGGTCCGGCACCCGCTCGGCGACGGCCAGCGCCACGAGTGCGCCGAAGCTGTGGCCGACGAGCACGACCCCGGACAGCTCCTCCCACTCGATCATCCGCACGACGTCCTGCACGAGCGTCTCCGGGCCGACGTCCGGCGTGAGTAGGTGAGCGCGCTCGCCGAACCCGGTGAGCGTGGGGGTGAAGACGTCGTGGCCTGCCGCGCGGAGCCGCGGCGCCACGCGCGCCCAGCACCATCCGCCGTGGTTGGCGCCGTGCACGAGCACGAACGGATCGGCCATTGCGGCAGCATGCCAGCCCCGAGCACCGCGAGGCCGTCGGAAGTCGTGGATGCCGAGCGCGCCGCAGTACGAAACTCGCTCGCACTTTTACAGCGACTCGCGTGCATTCAGGCCCCGACTCGCGGGGGGTTGGGGTTCAGGTCGCTGCTCGGCGCAGCGGTGCCTCCGTTGCTCTCGGGTCGGGGTGGCCCAGGTGCGTGAGCCAGCCGCGCAGCACCTGGTGCAGGGCCTCGGCTCCCACGATCTCACCGGGTTCCGGGAGGCCCGCGGGGTGGAGCACGAACCCGCGCGACTGCGGGCCGCCCATCCCGCCGTGCGACCCCACGTGCGGTTCGAACGGGGAGGCCTCGTCGCGGGACGGGTCGTAGCGGCTGTTGATCATGATGTCGGGGCAGTGCGGGAACGTGTCCACGCGCCGCACCAGCTCGAGCGCGTGCGGCCCGTACGGCGTGAGCGGGTCGTCCCCGATCACGACGCCGGAGGCGAGCCGGTGCAGCCCGTCGCGCCCGAGCACGACAGGGCCGAACTCCGCGCTGCGGACCAGCATGAACCCGATGCCGGGGTGGTCGACGAGCGAGGGCAGCAGTTCGGGGAACTCGCGCTCGATCGTCTCCAGCTCGACCCGGCCAGGGTGCTCGGTGAACGACACCATCGCCACGTGGCCGGACGCCACCACGACCACGCCCGGCGCCACCCGCGTGACCGCACCCGGCGCGCCACTCGGCATCCGCGGCCGGTCCGGCGCCGCGCCGACCCGCTCCACGCGGGCACGCAGCCTGCGCGCGATCAGCCCACCGCCGGACGAGGCCTCCGCGAGCACCGCGCCGACCTGCCAGCCCTCGCCCGTGCGCCCGGCATCGGAGTGGGAGCCGCGGCGCGGGTCCGGCTGCGGGGTGCCGCACAGCCGTCCGACCAGCGCCTCCACCGACTCGCCGAACCGGTCGGAGAAGGCCCAGCCCTGCGTCTGCCCGTGATCGGACAGGGCCACGATGTGGTAGCGCCGCGGCGCGATCTGCGTGGCCCGGTACAGCCTCCCGATGTGCTGGTCGATCGAGCGCAGCACGGCGAGCGCGTCGAACCGCTCGGTGCCGGAGTGGTGGGCCACCTCGTCGTAGCCGAGGAAGTCGGCGAACACGGCAGCGCGCCCGGCCAGCATGTCCTCGATGATCGCCGACACCACGACGTCGCGGACGACGACGGTCGTGCCTGCCCTGGCCAGCGGGTAGAGGCCGCCCCGGTTCACCCGCGGTCGCACGTCGGCGCGCCGCTGCCGGACCGCTGCGTAGATCTCGCGGGCGATGTCGACCAGCGTGCCGACGAGCGTCCGGATCGCGTTGGCGGGGTCGGCGAAGTACGCGTAGTAGCCGGCCCCGACCCCGTCGTGCGCGTCGCTCCGCCGCCGCGCCGCCCTCCCGAGCAGCGGCAGGGCGCTCATCGTGAGGCTGACGTGCGGGGCGTCGCCGGTGAAGAGGATGCCGCGCGCCGCGCCGTCGACGGCGAGCAGCCCGCGGCCGTCGGAATGCCGCCGCTCGATCTCGGCCGCGTCCTCGGGGTTGGAGCACGCCATGACGTGGTCCCGGTCCTTCTCGTACCACCGGAAACCGAGGATGTCGTCGTTGCTGCCGTGGAGGATGCCGCAGACGCTCGCGCCGGTCTGGGAGCTCCAGTCCGTGTGCCAGTCGATGAGCCGGTGGCTGCCGTCGTCGAGCAGCCGGGCGAACGTCGGCATGTCGCCGCTGCGCACGGCGCGCCGAAGCGTGTCGATGCCGAGGCCGTCGACCTGCAGGAACAGCACGCCGGGCGGCATCTCGCCGGTGCCGGCGGACGCGCGGCGGCTCCGCCGGGCCGCGCGCCGGAAGAACAGCTCGTCCTCGTCGAGCGCGAGCAGGCTACTGGCGACGGCCGCGAGCGCCGACAACGCAACCGCAACCACCACGGCCGTGCCGAAATCGGCGATCACGACACCCGGCACCGCGAAGGAGATCGCGAGCACGCCCGCGCCCAGCAGGAGGAACGAGCCGATCCCGAGCGTGAACACCGCGATCGGCAGCGCGACCCGCAGGATCAACGGCCACACCACCGCGCTGAGCACGCCGAAGAGCAGCGCGCAGACGGTCGGTTGCCACCACTCGGGCATCGAGAAACCGCCGAGCACCGCATCGAGCACCCGCAGCGCCGCAACGACGAGCACCCACACGAGCAGCAGCCGCGCGACGAACCGGCCGCCACGCAGCAGCGGGCCGGCGCCGTGGCCACCCGCCGTCACGTGGGCGTTCCGGGGCCGTGCGCCGCGTGCTCCCGGACGAGCCGCCTGCGCCTGCGCCACGCCGAGAGCAGCGACACCACCGCGCCCACCACGAGCACGAGCACGGCCGCGAGCAGCGTCGCGACCACCGGGTTGTCGAACAGGCCGCCGCTCAGCACGCCGAGCGCGGCGTACGCGATCGCCCAGACCACGCAGGCCACGAGCGCGGCGGGGCCGAGCCGTCGCCACGGGTAGCCGAGGGTGCCCGCGGCGAGCAGCACCGGGATGCGCCCGGCAGGCACCAGTCGCCCGATGACGACCAGCAGCCCTCCGCGGGCGGCGAACTGCCCTCGGGCCGCGTCCAGCCGCTCCTGCGACTGGCCCTTCGCGACCCACCGCATTGCGGTGGCGCTCCCGACCTTCGCGACACCGAACGTCGCGAGGTCACCCAGCAGCGCGCCGAGCGTCGATAACAGGAGCACCAGAGGTAGCGACAGGTGGCCGGTCGTCACAGCGATGGCGGCCGCCGCCCCGACGAGTGCGCCCGTGGGGATGACCGGGATGAGCGAGCCGAGGAGCACCCCACCGAACAGGGCCGGATAGCCGATCGCGGACGGGTCGAAATCCGTCACTGCGCCACCGGCTCGGTGGGCAGGGCCACGGCGGCGCCGGGTGGCGTCACGAGCACCTTCGTGGCCGCGCCACCCGCGGCGACGTGGGCAGCGAACTCTTGGGGCGGCTCAACAAGCAGCCTGCGCATCCGCGCTCCGGCGGGACCGGGCGTCCGGGGCAGGCCGGCGATCGCGAGGCTTCCCCAGTGCACGGGCACCGCGATCCGCGGGCGCAGCAACCGGACGGCCTCCGCGGCGCGGGCCGGGTCGAGGTGGCCGGGCCCGAGCGAGGGCCCCCAGCCCCAGACCGGCAGCAGCGCGATGTCAGGGGTAGCCAGGTCTTCCATCCCGTCGAAGAGGTCCGTGTCCCCGGCTGCATACACGCGCACCCCCGCCCCCTCGACGAGGTGGCCCATCGCCCGGGCCTGCGGGCCGCGGGTCGAGCGCGGACCCCAACGGTGTCCGCTGTGCGTCGCCGGCACGCCCCGCACCCGCAGCCCGCCGTCGCGTAGCTCCTCGCCCGGCGCGAGCTCCTCGACGTTGCGCACCCCGCGGGCGCGCACCCACGCTCCCGCGCCCCGCGGCACCACCACCCGCGCGGTGGGCGGCAGCCTGCGCAGCGAGGGCAGGTGCAGGTGGTCGCTGTGCAGGTGCGAGACGAGCACGAGGTCGGTGTCGGCGTAGTCCGCCTGCTCCGGGACGGGCCCGACGCGGCGCAGCGGACCCACCAGCGGCGTGAGCACCGGGTCGGTCAGGACGACCCGCCCGGCCAGCTCAAGCCGCACGGTGGAGTGGCCGAGGAAGCGCATCGCCAGCGCATGCACCGGATCAGTATCGCGGGTGGGGCGATCGCCCGTTCGGGGACGTCAGCCGACCCGCCGCAGCGTCATCTCCAGGACGGTCGCAGGTTCGAGACCCTCCCCAGCGTGCAGCTGCGCGGTCTCGGTCCAGGTGTCATGGGTGACGAGCCCGCGGTAGTGGATCGTGACGTCGGGCGCCGGGCTGAGCGACCAGGCGAAGCCGCCGTCGGAGAGGTCCACGACGGTCTCCACCCGACCGCCCCGCTGAACGCCTCCCAGCGGTAGCACTCCCGGTCCGCGTCGTAGGAGACCAGTGCGAAGGCCCGGTGCACGACGTCGCCGGAGCCGTCGTCCCGCCATCCCCTGCCCTCGATGGTGACGAGTTCGCCGTCCAGCCGCCTGCGGACGTGCTCGCTCTGGCGGAACCGCCGCGGCGGCGAGCCGCCGTGCCGGTGCCAGCCCGTGCCCTCCCAGCGCCCGAGCAGGAACTCGACCCTGTCCATGGGGTTCACCGCTGCCCCCCGGTGGTGAGGCTCGCGAGCCGGTCGAGCAGGTAACGGGAGGCCGGCGGGAGGTAGCGCTGCTGCACGTGACCCATCGCAGCACGCAGGTCCTCCCCCGGCCATCCCGGGGGTCGGAGCGCGGGCGGCAGCCCCGGGTCACGGATCAGGTCCACGTAGGGGCCCTGTAGCAGCCCGGCGATTCGGCGCAGGGTCGCCGCCGTTGCGGCGGGCTCCGCGGGGTCGACGAGCACTGCCTGCAACCGGTCGAGGTGGGAGCGCAGGCTGCGGGCGAGCTCGGGCAGCGGCGCGAGCCTCCTCGTCGAGGCGCTGCTGCAGATCGAGCTGGCGTTCCAGCTCCCCGTCGGGGCCGTGGTCGTGGTCAACAACACGCTCCCGTACCTCGTGCTGGCGCTGCTGGTCGGCGGCACGATGCTGTACGGCAAGCGGGCGCGCGCCAGCGCGGGAGCACGGGAGCACGGTAGGTAGTACCCGCCGTCAGCGGAAGCGCGCCGGCTGCCCCGTGGACTCCAGCACGGCCATCCACAGGTCGCCGTGTGGGTCGACCTGGTTGCGCCTGCTGACGGCCACCGTCATCGGGATGTGCACGAACCGGCGCCGGTAGCGGCCCACGACCATGCCCGTGCGCCCGGACATCGCCGCGTGCACCGCCGCCTGCGAGAGCCGCACGCAGTAGACCGAGTCGTACGGGTTTGCGGGCACGCTGCGGATGGCGTAGCTGGGGTCGATGTAGCGGATCGAGGTCTCGATGCCCGCGTCGGAGAAGTGGTCGGCGATGCGTCTGCGCAGGTAGGGGCCGATGTCATGGAGGCGGGCGTTGCCGGATGCGTCGCGGTCGCCGTCCTGGTGGTCGCCGTGGTCCCCGAGCAGCTCCTGGCCTGCGCCCTCGGCCACGACGACAACGGCGTGCCCGCGCTCCGCGACCCGCCTGCGCACGTGGGCGAGCAGCCCCCCCTCGCCGTCGAGCGCGAAGGGGACCTCAGGGATCAGCACGACGTCGGCGTCACTGCGGGCGAGCGCGGCGTAGCAGGCGATGAAGCCGGAGTGCCGGCCCATCAGCTTGACCATGCCGATCCCGTTGGCCGTGGACTTGGCCTCGACGGTCGCCGCCCTGATGGCGTCACTGGCGTGGGAGAACGCGGTCTGGAAGCCGAAGCTCTGGTCGATGTAGGGGATGTCGTTGTCGATCGTCTTCGGGACGCCGACCACCCCGATGAAGAGTCCGCGCTCCCGGCAGACCCGGGCGATCTCCATGGCGCCGCGCATCGAGCCGTCGCCGCCCACGACGAACAGCACGTTGACGTGCAGCCGCTCCAGGCAGTCGACGATCTTCTCGGGGTCCTGGTGGCCGCGGGAGGTGCCGAGCACGGTGCCGCCCTCGACGGCGATGTCACGCACCGTCTCGGGGGTGAGGTCGACGACGTCGTGGCCGTACTCGGGGACGAAGCCCTGGTAGCCGTTGCGGATGCCCACGACCCGCCGCACCTTGTAGTGGTAGGTGAGCGACCGGACCAGCCCGGCGATCACGTCGTTGAGGCCGGGACACAGCCCGCCGCAGGTGACGATGGCCGCGCGCGTCTTGGCCGGGTCGAAGAAGATCTGGCGCCGCGGGCCGCACGGCTCCATCCCGGGGAGGTCCTGCGGGGCCACCCCGCGCGCGGAGATGCCCTCGAGCGTGTCGTCGAGGAGCACGCGGTCGCGCTCGTCCACGTAGTGCTCGCCGGTGCGCACCGCCTCGAGCAGGTGCGCGATCGGCGAGGGGATGCGGCACGGGCCGAGGGTGTCGATGGAGAGGTCGGGCGGCTGCGAACGGTGCAGTTCGACGACCGAAGCCTCGTGGTCGTCGGAGAAGGCGGAGCTCACGGCAGCGCTCCCTGCGTAGGCGGCGCGATGACCACGCCGCGGCGCCGGGGACGGTGGCCTTCGTTCTTGACCGTTCCAGCATGCCTCGTCCTTCGGGTGGATGGCTAGGAGGGTCCTGAACAACTCCGCCCGTAGCGAGCGGCGTCCAGGTGGGTGCATCGCATCGGGTCACCTGACGCGGAGGGCCGATACCGCTGTTGTATCGGCCCGATCGTCCAACGCCGCGAGGTGCCCGCCTGGGCGTCGCGCAGTAGGGCCGAGTTGTTCAGGGCGCTCCTCTGCGAGGGTGCTGAACAACGCCGCCCGGTCTACTCATGTGTGGGTCCCGCAAAAAGCTTGTGTATGACAATCACCTCTGGTCACCCTGTTGGGGTGCCATCCCCCGCCGCCCGGCCGGCGCTCGTCGTCGGTGCGCTCGCCTCGTGCGGGCTCGCCGTCTCGCTGATGCAGACCCTCGTCATCCCGCTCCTGCCGCAGTTCCCGCGGCTGCTCTCGGCCCCGCCCGCCACGGTCGCCTGGCTCGTCACGGCCACGCTGGTGGCGGGCGCGGTCTGCGCGCCCGTGCTGGGGCGGCTCGGCGACATGTACGGCAAGCGCCGGATGCTGCTCGTCGCGCTCGGGATGGTGACGATCGGGTCGGCGCTGGGGGCCGCCGCGCCGAACGTCGCGGTGCTGATAGTGGCAAGGGCGCTCCAGGGCGCCGCGCTCGGCGTGGTCGCGCTGGGCATCAGCGTCATGCGCGACGTGCTGCCGTCGCGCCGGGTGGGCAGCGGGATCGCGCTGATGAGCTCGTCACTGGGCATCGGGGGCGCGATCGGGCTCCCGCTCACCGGGCTGGTGGCGCAGGCCACGAGCTGGCGGTGGCTCTTCGCGGCGGCCGCGGTGCTCGGGGTGGTGCAGTTCGTGCTGGTCCGCCTGGTGGTGCAGGAGTCGCCGCTGCGCTCCGGGGGGCACTTCGACCTGCCGGGCGCGATCGGCCTGTCGGCGGCGCTGGTGTGCCTGCTGCTCGCGGTCTCGCAGGGCTCGGTGTGGGGCTGGGCCAGCGCGCGCGTGCTCGGGCTGCTGGCCGCGGCCGTCGCGCTCTTCGCGGTGTGGGTCTGCTGGGAGCTGCGGGCCCGCAGCCCGCTCGTCGACCTGCGGGTCTCCGTGCGGCCCACCGTGCTGTGGACGAACATCGGCTCGATCGCGATCGGCTTCGGGATGTTCGCCGGGTTCATCCTGACGATCCAGGTTCTGCAGGCCTCCGTGGCGACCGGGTACGGGTTCGGCCTGTCGCTCGTCGCGGCCGGGGTGGCGCTGCTGCCCGTCGGCGGCGCGATGATCGTCTTCTCGCCCGTGTCGGCAGGCGTGTCCCGCCGCCGGGGCGCCCGTACCACGCTCGTGCTGGGCACCGTCGTGCTCGCGCTCGGGAACGTCCTGATGGCGACGCTGCCCGGATCGGTCCCGCTCGTGATCGCGGCCGCCACCACCACGGCCATCGGCGCTGCGCTGGCCTACTCCGCGCTGCCCCTGCTGATCATGGACTCGGTCCCGCCGACCGAGACAGCGGCGGCCAACAGCCTCAACACCCTCATGAGGATGCTCGGCACGTCGTCGTGCAGTGCGTTCGTGGCCGCGGTCGGCACCGGATTCATCCAGGTCGTCGACGGGCAGGAGGTGCCGAGCGGCACGGCGTACACCGTGGCCTACCTGGCCGCGGCGGGGGCGGCGCTGGCGGCTACGACGATCGCGGCCCTGACCCCGCGCGCTCCCGCCCCGGAGGCCACGAGCCCGCCGCACCTGGCAGCAGCGGCGAAGGCTGCGTGACACCCGTCGGCTCAGGTGCGCTTCACGTACCGCCAGCGCGTACGGATCATGTGGACCGAGACGCAGAGCAGGAAGACGGTCGGGGTCACCACCGCCGGGACGATCGCCCATTCCGGGACGGTCTCCTCCGGCGCGAGCACGGCGCTCAGCACGAACCCGAGCGCCGTGGCGAGCCCGCCGAGGCCGACCGCCGACCTCGCGAGCCACTGGATCGCGAGGATCGTCCGCCGGCTCGACAGATACCGGAACCCGTCCACGTAGGCGAAGAGCGGCAGCACGATGACGACGACCACGCAGAGCCGGCCGACCAACTCCAGCTCCGGGCGGCTCAACAAGGACCCGGGCCGGCAGGCGAAGTGGATGTCGGAGTAGTCACCGATCCCGCCCAGGAGCGTGACGATGAGGATGACGGGCAGCGCGTGCGCCAGCAGGAAACGGAGCGCGCCGAGGGTGGACGCGCCCACCTCGCTCGGGACCACCCGCGCGGCCTCGAGGTCGTCCAGTACCCGGTAGACCAGCAGCAGCAGGGCGACGCCGGCGCTGATGAAGCCGGACGCCACAACGAGCTGGATGCTCGCCGCCCGCCCGCCGTTCGCGGTGTCGCCGGCGAGCATCGCGTAGGACAAGCTCGTCAGGACGAGGCTCACGAAGACCGCCACGACGAGCCGCAACGTGAGCTTCAGGTCGTCGTCCCGGGTGGCCCACTGGCTGCTGCTGGTGACGAGGAAGAGCAGCGCGGCGAACGCGAACCCGGAGAGCACCCCCGCGAGCTGCGAGTAGAACCCGGCGGTCTGGGCGATCTCGAAGTCCAGCCGGGGCGGAACGCAGCCCGGGGGCGCGGCCGCCATGGACGTCACCATGATCACGAATGGTGCCATCCCGGCCGGTGGTCAGGTGGGCCGGCGGCGTCAGGCCGGGTACTCGCCCATGTGCTCCAACACGAGGTCGGCGAGCTGGCCGGGCGCCTCGTCGGGGATCCAGTGGGTCACGCCCCGGAGCTCCGCATAGCGGAACGGCCCCTCGACGTGCTGGTGCACCCGCTCGGTGGACTGCCGGGTGAGAGCCGTGTCGCCGTCGCTCCAGACGAAGAGGGTGGGCACCGTGACCGGGTGGTCCGCCCCACGGTCAGCCCGGCGCTGGGCGAACATCCCCCGGTACCAGTTGATCGCGCCCGTGAGCGCCCTCGGCTCCGCGAGCCCGGCCGCGTCCCGCTCGGCCGCGTCGCGGGACTGCCCGGTGCGCCGCAGCGCGGCGGCGAGCCGCGGCGAGAACCGGCGGCCGCCCGCCGCGAGCAGGCGCTCCGGCAGACCCGGGAGCTGGAACGCGTAGACGTACCAGGAGGCCAGGCCCTGCCGGGTCGTCACCAGCGAACGCATGTACGCGGCCGGCGGCGGCACCGACACCGCGGTCAGGGAACGGATGCGTTCGGGGTGGCGAGCGGCGAGCTGCCACGCGACGGCGGCGCCCCAGTCGTGGCCCACGAGGTGCACCCGGGCGGTCGGCCCGGTCAGCTCGTCCATGACGGCGAGCGCGTCGGCGACGAGCGCACCGAGCGCGTAGGCCCGCCTGCCCTCCGGGCGCGCGCCCGGCGAGTAGCCGCGCTGGTCCGGCGCGAGCACCCGGTAGCCTCGGTCGGCGAGCCGGGTCGCTACCTCCGCCCAGGACCCGCCGTTCTGCGGAAAGCCGTGGAGCAGCAGCACGGGGTCGCCGTCCGCCGGGCCCCACGAGTGCACGTCGAAGGTGAGCCCGTCCCTCGTCGCCATCAGCATGAGGGCCATCATGCCGCGCCGGGGTGTCGTCCCCCGCTCGCCGGTTGTGCGACGTCGGGGTGTCCAGTTGGGTGGGCCGAGTTGGATGGGGCGAGTTGGGTGGGGACGAGCACTCGGGCGGGAAGTACGGTGCTGCGGGTCCGCATTGCGGAAGCGATTGACGGGGAGTGAAGAGGATCGTGACGGAGCAGTCGTTCCAGCGGGTCGCCATCGTCAACCGGGGTGAGCCCGCAATGCGGCTGATCCACGCGGTGCGCGAGTGGAACGCCGAAGGCCGCCCGCCACTGCGCACGATCGCGCTGCACACGGCCGTCGACCGGCACGCGATGTTCGTCCGCGAGGCGGACGAGGCCGTGCTCATCGGCCCGGATGACCCCGACCAGGCGTTCGCCGCCAGCCCCTACCTCGACTACGCCGAGCTGCGCCGCGCGCTTCAGGTGGCGCGCGCCGACGCCGTGTGGCCGGGCTGGGGCTTCGTGTCGGAGAAGGCCGACTTCGCGCGCCTGTGCCGCGAGCTGGGGATCGTGTTCGTCGGGCCGTCGCCCGAGGTGATGGAGCGGCTCGGCGACAAGATCGCCGCGAAGGAGCTCGCCGAGGAGGTCGGCGTCCCGCTCGCGGCGTGGAGCGGCGGCCCCGTCCCCGACGTCGCCGCGGCCCGGGAGCACGCGGAGCGCATCGGCTACCCGCTGATGGTCAAGGCCACGGCGGGCGGCGGCGGGCGCGGCATCCGCCGCGTCGACTCCCCTGACCAGCTCGCCGAGGCGTTCGACCGCGCGAGCTCGGAGGCGTCGAAGACCGCCGGGGACGCCACCGTGTTCCTGGAGCGCGCGATCCGCGGCGGGCGCCACGTCGAGGTGCAGGTGGTCGCCGACGCCGCCGGCGACGTCTGGACCCTGGGCGTGCGTGATTGCTCCGTGCAGCGGCGCAACCAGAAGGTGATCGAGGAGTCCGCCTCCACCGCCCTCGACGACGAGCAGGAGGAACTGCTCCGCTCGTCGGCTGCGGCGCTCGTGCGCGCGGCCGGCTACGTCAACGCGGGCACCGTCGAGTTCCTGTACGAGCCCGGTGCGCGTCTCATGTCGTTCCTCGAGGTCAACACGCGCCTGCAGGTGGAGCACCCGGTCACCGAGGCGACCACCGGCGTCGACATCGTCAAGCTGCAGCTGCACGTCGCCGCAGGCGGGAAGCTCGCCGAGATCGCGCCGGAGACCCCTGCCGCACGCGGCCACGCGATCGAGGCCCGCCTCACCGCCGAGGACCCCGAGCAGGGCTTCGCCCCCGCCCCCGGCCGGATCGAGCACCTTGCGCTGCCCAGCGGGCCCGGCATCCGTGTCGACACCGGTGTCGCCACCGGCGACGTCATCCCGCCGCAGTTCGACTCGATGATCGCCAAGGTCATCGCATGGGGCCGCGACCGCGGCGAGGCCCGCGCCCGCTTGCACCGCGCGCTCGGGCAGACCACCGCGGTGATCGATGGCGGCACCACCAACAAGGCGTTCCTGCTCGACCTGCTGGACCGGGAGGAGGTCCGCTCGGGCAACACCGACACCACGTGGCTCGACACGATGATGGCCAACGGCTACACCCCGCCCCGCCGCCTCGACGTCGCGCTGCTCGCCACCGCCGTCGAGGCGCAGGACGCGCACGTGGCCCGCCAGCGCGAGCGCCTCTTCGCCTCCGCGGAGCGCGGGCGCCCCGAGGTCGGGCACGAGACCTGGTACCAGGTGGACGTCCGCGCGGCAGGCGAGTCCTACCGGCTGCGCGTCGCCCAGTCCCGCGGCAACCGTTACCACGTGGAGCTCGACGGCAAGGCCGTCGACGTCGACGCCGAGCGCACCGGCCGGTTCGAGCGCAAGCTCACCGTCGGCTCGCAGTCGTTCTCGGTGCTCTCGGTGCCGCAGGGCCCGGACTTCCTGATCGAGGTCGACGGCGCCGTGCACCGCATCTCCGGCGGCGAGGCCGGGCTGGTCCGGGCGCCGGCGCCGGCCATGGTCGTGGCCATCCCCGTCTCGGCAGGCGACACGGTCGAGGCCGGTGACGTCGTGGCCGTCGTCGAGAGCATGAAGCTCGAGACGGCGCTGCGCGCGCCCGTCGCGGGCCGCGTGCAGGAGGTGCTCGTCGCACCCAACACACAGGTGGACGGCGGCACGAAGATCGTGCGCCTCGAGCCCGACGCCGACCCCGCCTCGGCGGGCAGCGGCGATCGCGCCGACTTCGCCGCGCTGTCCGGCCCGCCGGTGGCCGGGTCCGAACCCGCGGCCGTCGCGGCCGACGCGCTGACCTCGCTGCGCTTCCTCGTGCTCGGTTACGACATCGACGAGCGCGACGCCCGCCCGCTGCTCGCCGCCCTCGACGCCGCCCGTGCCGGCCTCTCCCCCGCCGACCCGGCCGTCCTGGCCAGGGAGAACGCTGTGCTGCGGATCTTCGCGGACCTGTGCGGGCTCTCCCGCAACCGCCGGGGCCCCGAGGACGAGACCCACCAGATCGATCCGGCAGGCGAGGAGGCCCGCAACCCGCAGGAATACCTCTACGCCTACCTGCGCTCGCGCGACGCCGACGCCGAAGGGCTACCGGAGTCGTTCCGGGAGAAGCTGCGCGGGGCGCTGGCGCACTACGGGGTGCCGGATCTCCAGCCCGCAGACCGCGTCGCCGCCGACGCGCTGAGCAGCGCGCTCTACCGCATGTTCCTCGCGCACCGCCGCGCCGCCGCGCACGTGCCGGTGGTGCTCGAACTGCTGCAATGGCGGCTGCAGCACCCGGACTCGCTGCCCGCCGATGCCCGCGACGAGTACCAGCGCACCCTCGACCGGCTCGTCACGGCCACGCAGCTGCGCTACCCGGTCGTCGGCGGGCACGCCAGGCGCGTCCGCTACACCTGCTTCGACGCCCCGGTGATCGCCGCAGAGCGCGCCGCGGGCCAGGCCGAGGTGCGCGCCGAGCTGGACCGGCTCTCCGACGACCCCGCCGAGCGGTCGGCGCAGATCGACAGGATCGTCTCGGCCGCCGAGCCGATCCTCGGGGTGTTCGGCGAGCGCCACCACCCCGCGATGCTCGAGGTGATGACCCGCCGGTACTACCGGGTGCGGCCGCTGTCGAACGTGCGCGTCGAGGACCGCGGCGGCCGACCGCTGCTCACCGCCGAGTACGAGCACAACAGCGCCGAGCACATCGTGCTGGCCACCACCGTCCACACCGCCCCGGACGCGCCGTCCGCCGGCGACCCCATGGCCGTACAGGGCGACCTGCGGCGGCTCATCGCCCAGCTCCCGCCCGGCCGCACGGCACTGCTCGACCTCTACGTCATCGCGGGCGAGGCTCCTGACGCCGATCCGGAGCGATCCGCGGAGAAGATCCGGGCGATGCTGGGCAGGCTCCCTGAGCGGCTCGCGCGGGTCGCCGTGGCCGTCCGCCGCCCGCACGGCGACGAGCGCTCGGCCTGGTTCACGTTCGTACCGGGGATCGACCGCCGTCCCGTGGAGGACCGCACGCTGCGCGGGCTGCACCCCATGGTCGCCGAGCGCCTCGGGCTCTGGCGGCTCGCCGGTTTCGAGCTGACTCGCCTGCCCTCCCCCATCGACGTGCACCTCTTCCGCGCCGTCGGCCGCGAGGTGCCCGACGACCGGCGGCTCATCGCGCTGTCGGACGTCCGCGAGCTCACCGTGCTGCGCGACGAGCAGGGCACGATCCGGGCGCTGCCGCAGCTGGAGCACGTGCTCGACTCGTGCCTGGACGGGCTGCGCTCGGCGCGCGCAGCCACCCGCGAAGATGCCAAGCTCGACTGGAACCGCGTGCTGCTCTACGTCTGGCCGGTGGTGGACGTCGGGGTCGACGAGCTGGACTCGGTGGTGCGGGTGCTGGCCCCGCGGACCGTCGGGCTCGGGCTGGAGCAGGTGCTCGTCCAGTTCCGGTACGCAGGCGACGATGAGAACGAGCCGCGGGAGTTCCTCCTGCGCATGTCCCGCCCGCCGGGCGCAGGGCTCACCTTGCGGGTCACCGAGCCGCCGACGGGGCCGCTGCGCGAGCTGGACGCGTACGCGCAGAAGGTGATCAGGGCCCGGCGGCGCGGCGCGGTCTACCCGTACGAGATGGTGCCGATGCTCGTGCGCAACCCCGACCGCGGGGGCGCACCGGGCGTGTTCACCGAGTACGACATCGGGCCCGACGGCGGCCCGGTCGTGGTCGAGCGCCCGCCCGGCGGCAACACCGCCAACATCGTGCTCGGCACCGTCACGACGAAGACCGAGCGCTACCCGGACGGCATGACCCGGGTCGTGCTCATCGGCGACCCGACCAAGGCGCTCGGCGCGCTCGCCGAGCCGGAATGTGCCCGCGTGCTGGCCGCGATCGAGCTGGCCAGGCGGCTGGACGCGCCGATCGAGTGGTTCGCGGTGTCGGCAGGCGCGAAGATCGCGATGGACTCGGGCGTCGAGAACATGGACTGGATCGCCCGGGCGCTGCGCGGGATCGTCGAGTTCACGCAGGACGGCGGCGAGATCAACATCGTCGTCACCGGCATCAACGTGGGCGCCCAGCCGTATTGGAACGCCGAGGCCACGATGCTCATGCACACCAAGGGCATCCTGGTGATGACACCCGACAGCGCGATGGTGCTCACGGGCAAGCAGTCGCTGGACTACTCCGGTGGCGTCTCGGCCGAGGACAACTTCGGCATCGGCGGCTACGACCGGATCATGGGCCCGAACGGGCAGGCGCAGTACTGGGCGCCGGACCTGTCGGGGGCGGTGGACGTGCTGCTCGCGCACTACGCGCACACCTATCGGGCGCCGGGCGAACGGTTCCCGCGGCCCGCGCCGACCGCCGACCCTCTCGACCGCGACATCGCCGACTCGCCGCATTCCGGGGCGGGGTGCGACTTCGCCAAGGTCGGTGAGGTGTTCGCGGCCAACCCGGAGCGCAAGAAGCCGTTCGACATCCGCTCGGTGCTGGCCGCCGTCGCCGACGCCGACCACCCCACGCTGGAGCGGTGGATCGACATGATCGACGCCGAGAGCGTGGTGGTCCTCGACGCGCACCTCGGCGGCCAGCCGATCGCCCTGATCGGCGTCGAGTCGCGACCGCTGCCGCGGCGGGGACGGCTGCCGGTCGACGGGCCCACGACGTTCACCGCGGGCACGCTGTTCCCGAAGTCGTCGAAGAAGATGGCGCGGGCGATCAACGCGGCCAGCGGCAACCGCCCGCTGGTGATCCTCGCGAACCTCTCCGGCTTCGACGGCTCCCCGGAGTCGCTGCGGCAGCTGCAACTGGAGTACGGCGCCGAGATCGGGCGTGCCGTGGTGAACTTCGACGGGCCGATCGTGTTCTGCGTGGTCTCCCGGTACCACGGCGGCGCGTTCGTGGTGTTCTCCGGAACCCTCAACGACAACATGGAGGTCGCGGCCGTCGAGGGGTCCTACGCTTCGGTGATCGGCGGTGCGCCCGCCGCGGCCGTCGTATTCGCCGGTGAGGTCAACAAGCGCACCGCGGCCGACCCGCGCGTCGCCGACCTGGAGGCCCGCATCGCCGAGGCCCGCCAGTCCGGCGCGGAGTCCGAGGCGGGGCGGCTCACCTCCGAGCTGGCGTCCCTGCGGCCGGGCGTGCGGTCGGAGAAGCTCGGCCAGGTCGCCGACGAGTTCGACGCAGCACACAGCGTGGAACGCGCCCAGCGGATGGGCTCGGTGGACACGATCGTCCCGGCAGGGGGCCTGCGCCCGTACCTGGTGGACGCGGTACTCCGGGGGATGGAGCGAGCAGGCACCAAGCGCTGAGTACTAAAGCCGGCCGGGGACGCTCAGGAGCAGGTGTGCTTTGCGCGCAGGACTCGGATCACCGCCTCGTCGTTCGCCTGCTGGCTGATCCCGCCTGCGTTCAGGACCTGTTCCAGGTGGTCCAGCACCGGCGTCGCGTCGCCGCCGCTCGACCACAGCGCCATGTCCGCGCCCGCCGCGAGCGCCCGCTCGACCGCCTCCGGCAGCCCGAACGTGCCCGTGATCGCGCGCATCGCGCCCAGGTCGTCGGTGAGCACCAGCCCGTCGAACTTGTACTCGGTACGCAGGAGGTCGTAGACCGCCGGCGTCAGTGAGCTGGGCAGGTCCGTGGTCAGGCCCGGTACGTCGAGGTGCCCGACGAGCACCCCAGTGTTCCCGTCGGCCAGCGGGCCGCCCGGGCCGAGCAGCACGGCGTAGGGCTGCAGGTCGCGGGCACGCAGGTCGTCAACCGGCGGGGTGGTGACGCGGCCACGGTGCGAGTCGCCGTTGGCGCGGCCGTGCCCCGGGAAGTGCTTGAGCACTGTGAAGATCCCCGCATCCCGCTCCCCCTCCGCGAACGCGCCCGCGTAGGAGACGACCCAGCCGGGGTCCTCGCTGAAGGCGCGGTCCCCGATCACGGCACGGGCCGGTTGCCCCCCGAGGTCGACGGTGGGGGCGAGGTTCATCGTGATCCCCCTCGCCAGCTGCGCCCGGCCGCGCTCCCGGGCGAGCTCCATCACCTGTTGGGGGGTGAACTGCGCGGCCATCGCGCGGGCGCTGGGCAGGTTGCCGTCGAGCTCGTCGATGCGCTGGACCCGGCCGCCTTCGTCGTCCACGGCCACGGCCACCGGGATCCGGGCCATCGCCCGCACCCCGCGCAAGGCCTGGTTGTTCAGCAGCGCGGTGGCGTTGCCCGGCAGGAAGATCCCGCCGACCTGGGTGGCCCGCACCGTGGCGGCCGCCGCAGCCGGGTCACTCGCGTCCACGCCGACCATGAGCCGCTGCGCGAGCCGGTCCCGCAGTGTCATCGCGGCGACGACCGCGGCGCAGTGCGGCAGCCGGTCGGGCCCGAGGGTTTCGCCGGTGAGCAGCGCCGGGGCTGCGGCGGGCGCCGCACCGGCGATCGAGGGCCCGAGCAGCGCGGCCAGCGCGGCCACGAGCGCGAGGACGATGGCACGAGACGGGCGGGACATCCCGGCCATCATCCCCCGCCGATGCCGCCCGCTCACCCTAGGAGGGTGCTGAAAAGCTCCGGCCGTAGCGAGCGGCGTCCAGGTGGCCGCATCGCAAGGCGGAGGAGAGGCCTGATACCGCTGTTGTATCGGGCCCGACGACAACGCGGCGAGGTGGTCGCCTGGGCGTCGCGCAGTAGGCCCGAGCTTTTCAGCGCGCTCCTACGGGCGAGACGCGCTCCCCCTCCGGCGGCGGGCCCGGGGGCGTGCCGTCACCGAACGGGCGGCCGCCGAGCTCCTCGCGGCCATGGCAGGTGAGCCAGCCGCGCGGGTCGGGGCCCAGCGGCACGACCCCGCTCGGGTTGAGCTCTGCGTGCACCCCGTAGTAGTGCTGCTTGATCTGCTCGAAGTCGATGGTGTCGCCGAAGCCTGGGGTCTGGAAGAGGTCGCGCGCGTACGCCCACAGCACCGGCATCTCGGTGAGCTTCTGGCGGTTGCACTTGAAGTGGCCGTGGTAGACGGCGTCGAAGCGCACGAGCGTGACCCACAGCCGGATGTCGGCCTCGGTGATCGTGTCGCCCACCAGGTACCGGCGGTGGAGAGGCGCTCGGACAGCGCGTCGAGCCTGGCGAACAGCGCGCGGTAGGCCCGCTCGTAGGAGCGCTGCCCCTTCGCGAAGCCGCACTTGTATACGCCGTTGTTGACGTCGTCGTAGACGGCCTGGTTGATCTCGTCGATCTCGGCCCGGTGGGCCTCCGGGTAGAGATCGGGGGCGCCTTCGCGGTGGAGCTCCCGCCACTGGGTCGAGAAGTCGAGTGTCAGTTGCTGGAAGTTGTTGGTGACCGCCCTGCCGGTGGCGATCTCCACCACCGCCGGCACCGTGACGCCCTTGTCGAAGGCCGGGTCGGCCTTCTCGTAGGCCTCGCGGAGGTACTCGATGCCGAGAACCGGGTCGCGGTTGTCGGGGTCGAGGTGGAAGCGCCAGCTCCGCTCGTCGTGCAGCGGCCCGGCGATGCCCATCGACAGGACCGGCTCGAGACCGAGCAGGCGTCGCACGATCACGCTCCGGTTGGCCCACGGGCACGCCCGGGCCACCACGAGGCGGTAGCGCCCCGCCTCGACCGGCCACGGCGACGATCCGTCGGAGGTGATCCGCTCGGTCAACGCGATCGGTTCCCGCTCGAACGCATCGGTTGCGAGCTGTGTTGCTGTCATGTCCTCGAAGTTACGTCGAGTCGGGCCGCGGCGCCGGGCATCGACGGTGCCACGAGGGGCGGGCGTCAGTCGTCGTCGCCGCCGTCCTCCTGGCTGACGCCGGGGTTGCCGTCGTCATCGTCGTCGTCGCCGCCACTGCACGACGCGGCCGACGTCAGGAAGACCGCGGCGGCCGCGAGGATCGCGGCAACCGTCCGGTTGATGCCGTTTCGTCCCATATGATCACCCTGCCAGATTCCGCCGGGTCGCGCAGGGCGGTGCCGATCAGCGTTGCAGCGCCAGGCCGCCCGCGCCGGCGTCGTGCTCGTCGGCGCCGAAGACCCAGTACCGCAGCACGAGGAACCGGCAGATCCCGCCCAACACACTCGCCGCCGCGACGACCAGCGACTCCTGCACCGGTGTCGGCGAGTCGACCAGCCAGCCCAGCATGAGCAGCACCGCCGAGCTGTAGAACGCGTAGAAGAGCACCGTGACGCCGTTCTGCACAGTGACCCGCCAGTGGTGCACGGCGGCCCCGCCGAACGTGAAGAGGCGGTTGGCCTCGGTGCTGACGGCGGTACTCACCACGAGCGCGACGAGGTTCGCCGGAACCGAGTCCAACCAGGTGCGCAGCAGCAGGAACACGAGCGCGTTGACGAGCGTGCCGAGACCGCCGACCATTGCGTAGCGGACGAGCTGCACGAGCAGCGGATGCCGCAGCCGGACCCTGGCCCGCCATGACGGGGGCACCTCGACAGGCGGTGCGGTCACCGGCGGCGATGCGCTCGTCACCTCGACCACGTTCCTTTCCTGCGTCGCAGACCACTGATCCCGTTATCGCACCCGGATCAGTGACCGCGCTTTCTTTCACCTGTGGGAACGCTGTGATCTCCCGCCAGTCGATCCCCGCGTCCCACGCCTACTTGTTGCAACGTGCGGGTGATCACGCGCATTTCCCGCACTCCCCCCGGTTGTGGTGGCGATCGTCACGCGGTGCGCGCACCGTTCTTCTGGCTCGCCGACACCGGCTGGGAGATGGTCCACCGCGCCGGCCGCGAGGACGCCCGGCGCTACCTCGACGCCCGCGCCCAACCGGCGAGTCGCAGCCCGGAGACAACCACGACGGCGAGACGTTCAGCGCCCCGGACGACCGGGACTGGATTCTGGTCGTCGATGCCGGGCCGCGATGAGCGCGGGCGCAGGCTCGCGCACGACCGCGGGCTGCCGGCTCGACTCCCCGCGCTGGGCAGGCATCCGGTGCCGGGGTGACCGGGTGCGTGCGGCGAGCGCGGACGGCAGTGCGAACAGCGCCGTCGCGCCCAGCACCACGAGCACCCGGTGGGTCAGCAGCGACAGCGCGACCAGCAACACCGCCAGGACGATCGGAAGCACGTAACCGACCACTGGCGACACCTCGACGTGCCGCAGCCCCGTCATGATCGCCGCCAGCCACAGCATGTGCACCAGGTAGACCGGCAGGGTCTGCTGGCCCAGCTGGACCAACGGCAAGCCGATCCGGTAACGGCAGATCCACGCGGTGAACAGCACCCCGAAGACCACGGCGACGCAGTTCAGCGCCAGGGCGACGCCGGGTAGCGGCCGGGCCTGCAAGGCGACGGCGCCAACCGCGCACAGGACGCAGGCACCCGCGGCGGCGACCACCTTCAGCAGGCTGGTGGAGCGCGCGAGCCGCTCGATGAGCACCTTCGCGTGCCAGCCCAGCAGGAAGAAGAAGAGGAACCGCGCCATGTAGGCCCAGCGGGAGTCGAACTCGAGCAGTCCGGCGCCGGTGAGCGCGGAGAGCACACCCGACAGGCCGAGCTGTACCGCCGCCGGGACCCGCCGCGCCAGCTTCCCGATCACCGAGAACAGGGCGAGCGCGTACAGGAACCACATGCTCGGCCCCGGCAGCAGCAACGCCCAGATCAGCGACTCGGGGTTCGCCGAGTCGTTGGGATCCACCGCAGGGGGCACGAGCGTGGCGAAGAACGTGAACCGGATCAGCGTCCACAGCAGGTACAGGTAGAGGAAGAACGCGACCCGCTTGTGCAGCAGCGACCGCCACGGCGCGGCGAGCGGGCCTGCGACGAACAGCCCGGCGGCGAGGAAGAACAACGGCATGCGCAGCGAGGCGAGCGCCTCGTTGCCTACCACCACGGCAGCCGGGGCGAGCCCCGCCATCTGGAGGTAGGTCACTGTGTGGTGAACCACCACGAGGAGGATCGAGAGGCCTTTCGCAGCGTCGACCCACGCCAGGCGTGAGTCGGGCACAGTCGATGGGTCTGCTGGTACTCCGCGTGCCATCCATCACCCGTTCGATCGCAGTCTCCGGCGCTCGTGATCACACTTCGCAGTACTACGGGCAGGTACTGCGTGCGCGTGAGCCGTCCGGTGCGGGGAGCTGGGCCGGACGAGCGAGGGCGCTTTACGTCGGGAGAACCCTCTCATGCACTCGCTGTGACGAAACTGAGAGTGATCAAGGCAATACGGTGCGATCCGCCGGATGGCGGCGTGCTCTGCTCCCGGTGGCCCCGCCAGCGCGGTCAGACCACCAGGAAGACGGTCTCGCCCGCACCCCGCAGCCGGATGTCGAACCGCAGCCCGTCCTCGCCCACGTCCTTCGCCACCAGCGTCGCGGCGCGCTCCGGTGGAAGCGAGGAGAGCAGGGGGTCGGCGGCGTTGGCCGCCTCCTCGTCCGGGAAGTAGATGCGGGTGACGACCCGGTCGAGGAGGCCGCGCGCGAACACGGAGACGTCGACGTGCGGGGCCTGGCCGTCGCCGAGGGCACCCGGCTTGACGGTCACGATCCGGAAGGACCCGTCCTCGTCGGTGGCGCAGCGCCCGAACCCGGCGAACCCCGACCCGGAGGCGCCCCGCGGGTCGTCCGGGTGGTCGAAGCGGCCGTCGGCGTCGGCCTGCCAGGTCTCGACGAGCGCGTCGGTGACCGGCTCGCCCGCGCCGTCGGTGACGGTCCCCGTGATCCGGATCGCGCCTGGGGAGCCCTCCGGGACCACCTGGTACCCCGCGGGCCAGGTGAGCCCGAGGCTCAGGAACGGCCCGACGGTCTGCGAGGGGGTCAGCAGGTCACTCATAGCCATCTCATTCATCGTGCGCTGCCTCGAAGGGGGTCTGCTCGCGCCCGCGCAGCACGATGTCGAACCGGTAGGCCAGCGCCCACTCCGGGCGGGTGGCCTCCAGGTCGAACGTCGAGACCAGCCGCCGGCGCGCCTTCTCGTCCGGCACGGAGTTGAAGATCGGGTCCTGCGCGAAGAGCGGGTCGTCCGGGAAGTACATCTGCGTCACCAGCCGCTGCGGGAACGCGCGCCCGAAGAGCGAGAGGTGGATGTGGGCCGGGCGCCAGGCGTTGCGGTGGTTGCCCCACGGGTACGCGCCCGGCTTGATCGTGGTGAACGAGTAGTTGCCGAGCGAGTCGGTGACGACGCGGCCGCCGCCGGTGAAGTTCGGGTCGAGCGGCGCGGGCCAGTTGTCCCGCGCGTGGTGGTAGCGGCCGGCGGCATTGGCCTGCCACACCTCGACCAGCGCGTCCGGCACCGCCCGGCCGTCGCTGTCACGCACCTGCCCGAACACGACGATCCGCTGGCCGATCGGCTCGCCGGCGTGCTGGGCGGTGAGGTCGTGGTCGTTGGGACCGATGTCGCCGGTGAGCAGCGGGCCCGTCACCTCGGTGAGGCGGTGGCGCAGCACCACGGGCGCCTGGGACGGGGCCCGGAGCAGGGTGCTCTTGTAGCCCGGGGACAGCAGCGGCGGATGGGTGCCCTCCGGGGGAAGGCGGTACCCAGCGGGGTGCGGGATCGTCACGTGCGCAGTCCTCCATCAAGTGCGGCATGTGGCAGGCCGACGTAGTTCTCGGCGAGGCTGGTGGCCGCCGCGCGGGAGGCGACCGTGTAGCGCAGCTGGGAGAGCTGCAGGCGCCGGTCGAACGGGTCGCCGTGCGGCGCGACGTGCAGCATCGACGTCATCCACCAGGAGAAGTGCTCCGCGCGCCAGACCCGGCGAAGGCACGTGTCGGAGTAGCGGTCGACGCCGCGTTCGTCGCCGTGAACCAGCAGGTCGGTCAGAGCCTCTGCCAGCACGCGGACGTCGGCGATGGCGAGGTTCATGCCCTTCGCGCCGGTCGGCGGCACGATGTGCGCGGCGTCCCCGGCCAGGAAGAGCCGCCCGTGGCGCATGGGCTCCGCCACGAAGCTGCGCATCCCGGTGACGCCCTTCTCGATGAGCGGGCCCTCGTTCAGGGTGAAGCCCTCGGCGGTGAGCCGGGTGCCCAGCTCGTCCCAGATCTGCGCGTCCGACCAGGCACCTGCGTCGGTCTCCGGCGGCACCTGCAGGTAGAGCCTGGTGATCTCGGGGCTGCGCATCGAGTAGAGCGCGAAGCCGTTGGCGTGGCTGGCGTAGACGAGCTCGTGGTGGGTCGGGGCGGCCTTCGCGAGGATCCCGAGCCACGCGTAGGGGTACTCGCGGTCGAACACCTGCGGGGTGAACGCACCCCGGCAGATCCCGTGGAAACCGTCGCAGCCCGCCACCACGTCACAGCGCAGCTCCTGGCGCTGCCCGTCGCCGTCGACGAAGCCGATCACCGGGGCGTCGCCCTCGATCCCCTCGACCACGACGCCGGAGACCTCGAAGCGGATGTCGCCGCCGTCGGCGAGCCGGGCCGCGATGAGGTCCTTCACGACCTCCTGCTGCCCGTACACGGTGATGCCCTTACCGACGAGGCCGGCGAAGTCGATCCGGTGGTCGCCGCCCTCGAAGCGCAGCGAGATCCCCTCATGCGGCATGCCCTCGCGGTCGAGCCGCTCGGCCAGCCCGACCTCGCGCAGCAGCTCGACGGTGGGGTGTTCCAGCACCCCCGCGCGCACGCGCTGCTCGACGTAGGCGCGGCTGCGCGCCTCCAGAACGACAGACTCGATCCCGGCGCGGGCCAGCAGGTGTGACAGCAGCAACCCGGCTGGTCCCGCCCCCACGATGGCAACCTGGGTGCGCATGCCCAGAGCCTGACGGACACATCGGGCATGCTCGACTCCGCTTCCGGTGGGCGGAAGTTGAGAGCAGTATGTCCCGTAATGGGAGAGACCGTGACGGCGCGGGTGTTGCGGGTGCTCGCTGCGTTCAGCGCCGACCGCCCCGAGCTGGCGCTCACCGAGCTGAGCCGGCGGGCCGAGCTGCCTCTGACCACCACCCACCGGCTCGTGCGGGAGCTCACCCAATGGGGTGCGCTGGAGCGCGCCGAGGACGGCCGCTACCGCGTCGGGCTGCGACTCTGGGAGGTCGGCGCGCTCGCCCCGCGTGGGCTCGGGCTGCGCGAGTCGGCGATGCCGTTCCTGGAGGACCTCTACGAGGTCACCAAGCAGAACGTGCAGCTCGCCGTGCTCGACGGCGCCGAGGTCGTCTACCTGGAGCGGCTCTCCGGGCGCGGCGCGGTCAAAATCATCACACGCATCGGTGGGCGGCTCCCACTGCATGCCACAGGCGTCGGGCTCGTGCTGCTCGCCCACGCCGACGCCGAACTGCAGGAGCAGGTGCTCGCCGCACCACTCAAGCGCTACACGGCCAAGACGATCTGCGGGCCGGACGTGCTGCGCCGCGCTCTGGCGGACGTCCGCCGGACGGGTGTGGCGATCAGCGACGGACAGATCGAGCTGATCACGCTGTCGGTGGCCGCGCCGGTGCGGGGCAGGCGCGGCGAGGTGGTGGCGGCGCTGTCGGTGGTGGTGCCCGCCGAGACGTCGGACGCGCGGGCGTACGTGCCCGTGGTGCGGGCCGCCGCGCGCGGGATCTCCAGGGCGCTCGGCGCGCCGGACCCGGTCTCCCGCTGACCGGGAGCCGGTGCCTCCACCGGGACGTTCGGACCGCGGGCTTGCGCGTCAGTCACTATTGACACGACGATGCGGGGTGTGGATGTCGTCGAGTTCCGGCCGACGCCGGACCAGTACGCCTGGACGTTCGGTGGGGTCGCCCCGACCCACCGGATCACGCCAGGCACCGCGCTGAAGCTGTGGACCGAGGACGCGTTCTCCGGCCGCCTCCAGCGCACCAGCGACCTGCCGTCGCAGGTGTTGGACATGACCCAGGTCAATCCCCAGACCGGCCCGTTCTACGTGGAGGGCGCAGAGCCGGGCGACACGCTCGCCCTGCACATCGTCGACCTGACACCGGCGAGGGACTGGGCGGCCTCATCCACGATCCCGTTCTTCGGCGCGCTCACGGGCACCGACCGCACCGCGCTGCTCAACGAGCCGCTGCCGGAGCAGACGTGGATCTACCAGCTCGACCGCGCGAAGGGCACCGTGCTGTTCGAGGCGCAGCGCTCACAGCTCAGCCTCGAGCTGCCGATCGCACCGATGCTCGGCACCGTCGGGGTGGCCCCGCCCGGCCGCGAGGTGCGGTCGAGCCTCGTGCCCGACACGTTCGGCGGCAACATGGACACCCCCGAGATGCGCGCGGGCACCACGGTCTTCCTGGGCGTCAACGTCCCTGGCGCGCTCTTCTCCGTCGGCGACGGGCACTACCGCCAGGGTGAGGGCGAGAGCTGCGGCACCGCCGTCGAGGGCGCCATGGACGTCACGCTCATCGTGGAGCTGGTCAAGGGCGGCGCGCCGGCGTGGCCGCGCCTGGAGCACGACGAGGACTACGCCGTCGTCGGCTCGTCGCGCCCGCTGGAGGACGCCTGGCGGGCCAGCCAGGTCGGCATGATCCACTGGCTCAGGGACCTGTACGGTCTCGACCCGCTGGACGCCTACCAGCTCCTCACCCAGGTGAGCCGGTCGCCGCTGGCCAACGTCTGCGACACCAACTACAGCGCGGTCACGAAGATCGAGAAGTCGCTGCTCCCCCGCGCGGACGCCTACGGTGGCATGCACCGCCACCTGCGCGAGCAGGCCGCAGCCCTCAGCTAAGGAGAACCCCGAGCATGGATCTGCAGCTCGCCGGGCGCACGGCGCTCGTCACCGGCGGCACCAAGGGCATCGGCCGGGCCGTCGTCGAGGGCCTCGCCGCCGAGGGAGCGAAGGTCGCCTTCTGCGCCCGCACCGACACCGACGTCCGGAAGGCCGAGGACGAGCTGCGCGCCGCAGGCCACGACGTCACGGGCACAGCCGTCGACGTGGCCGACGCCGACGCGCTCACCGGCTGGGTGGCCGCGTCCGCGGAGCACTACGGCGGCATAGACGTTGTCGTCGCCAACGTCAGCGCGCTGGCCATCGGCACCGACCCGGACCACTGGCGCAACAGCTTCGAGGTCGACCTCATGCACACCGTGCGGATGGTCGACGCGGCGCTCCCGCACCTGGTGGCCAGCGGCGTGGGATCGGTCGTCGCGGTCTCCAGCGTGTCGGGCCGGGAGGTGGACTTCGCCGCCGGCGCGTACGGCGTGATGAAGGCCGCGCTGGTGCACTACACGTCGGGGCTGGCCTACCAGCAGGCCGGGAAGGTGCGGGCCAACGCCGTCTCCCCCGGCAACACCTACTTCGAGGGCGGTGTCTGGCACGGCATCGAGGAGGGGAACCCGGACCTGTACGCCACCGCGCTCGGCCTCAACCCCACAGGACGGATGGGCAGGCCCGAGGAGATCGCGTACGGCGTGATCATGCTCGCGAGCCCGCGCGCCTCGTTCATCACCGGCACCCATCTCGTCGTGGACGGCGCGCTCACCCGCGGCGTACAGCTGTAGGTATGCGCGAGTTCCGCCTCGAGGTCCCCGAGTCCGAGCTGGACGACCTGCGTGACCGCCTCGCGCGCACGCGGTGGCCCGAAGCGGCGACCGTGGGGGGCTGGACCCAGGGGGTGCCGCTCGACTACGCCCGCGAGCTGTGCGACTACTGGGCCCGCCAGTACGACTGGCGGCGCTGCGAAGCGCAGCTGAACGCGCTCCCGCAGTTCCGCACGGGCCTCGACGGCGGGGGCGACGACACCGTCGACGTGCACCTGATCCATGTCCGCTCACGCCACCCGTCGGCGATGCCGCTGCTGCTCACGCACGGGTGGCCGGGGTCGATCGTGGAGTTCCTCGGAGTCATCGAGGCGCTCACCGACCCGCCGGACCCACAGGACGCCTTCCACGTCGTGATCCCGTCGCTGCCGGGCTTCGGCTTCAGCGGCAAGCCGGGCGTCGCAGGCTGGGGCGTCGAGCGGATCGCGACGGCGTGGGCGCAGCTGATGGACCGGCTCGGCTACGACCGGTACGCGGCGCAGGGCGGGGACTGGGGCTCCATGATCACCTCCGCGCTGGGCACCGGGGCGCCGGAGAACCTCATCGGCATCCACCTGACGATGCCGATGGCCGCGGCCCCCGCAGAGCGGGACGCGGCGCCGCTCACGAAGCCCGAGCAGAAGGGACTCGCCGCGTCCAAGGCGTTCCAGAAGGACGGCACGGGCTACTCGAGCGAGCAGTCCACCCGCCCGCAGACCCTCGGCTACGGACTCGCCGACTCCCCATCCGGGCAGTGCATGTGGATCACCGAGAAGTTCTGGGACTGGACGGACTGCGCGGGCCACCCCGAGAACGTGATCACGCGCGACCGGCTGCTGGACAACGTGATGTTCTACTGGCTCCCCGGCACTGCGACGTCCTCGGCGCGGCTGTACTGGGAGAGCTACAAGCGCCCCCGGCTGGACGAGGTGCCGGTGCCGACCGGGGTGACCCTGTTCCCGCACGAGATCTTGCGGCTCCCGCGCTCGTGGGTCGAGCGCCGCTTCACCGACCTTCGGTACTGGAACGAACCCGAGGTGGGCGGCCATTTCGCGGCCATGGAGCAGCCGGAGATCTTCGTGGACGAGCTCCGCACGTTCTTCCGCAAGCTGCGCTGACCCCCCGCGAGTCGCTGCAGAAGTGCGCGCGAGTCGGGGTCTGGGTGCGCGCGAGTCGGGGCCTGCGTGCGCACGAGTCGGGGCCTGCGCGCGCGAAGCGGGGCCTGAGCGCGCGCATGCCCGGTGACTCGGGCGTCAGCTCGCCGGCTGCTCGTCGAACGTCGCAAGCTGGCCCCCACCCTGGCCCGACTGATCGCCTCCGAACCCGCGACTCGATGCTGCCGGCACCCCGTACCGCTGCCCGGCATATCGCGGGCGCGACTGACAGCGCAGGCAACGACGCGCGGGCCGGCCGCCGGTCAGCGTCGACGACCGGGCCCGCACCCCCGCGGCGTCGAGCAGCCAGAACGATCACCAGCCGACGGCTCTTGCAATCTACTTGCAACTAGGGCTGCACGCCACCGCCGACTCGACCGGTCACGAACCGCGCGCGGCCCGCAGGAGCAGGTGCATCCCGACGTCCGTGGAGCGCTCCCGGATGTCGGCCCGGCTGCCCGGCAGCACCGGGTCGCGGGCGATCACCTGCCCGTCGCCGGTGGTGACGCAGAAGCACACGTAGCCCACCGGCTTCGCCTCGGTGCCGCCGTCCGGCCCGGCCACGCCGGTGATCCCGATACCGACGTCGGCGCCGAACCGCGCCCTGGCCCCGTCCGCGAGCGCCCGCGCGACCTCCGGGGACACCGCCCCGTGCTCGGCGATCATCTCCGCGGGCACGCCCAGCAGCGCCGTCTTCGCCTCGTTCGAGTAGGCCACCACCCCGCCTGCCACGTAGGCCGACGAGCCGGCCCGGTCCACGAGCCTGCTCGCGAGCATCCCGCCGGTGCAGGACTCGCCGGTGGCAACCATCCAGCCGCGCTCCAGCAGGGCGGCGGCCAGCAGTTCGTCCGTGGTGGTGCCGTCGGCGCTGACCAGGTGTCTCGCGTGCCGGGCGGCCAGCTCGCCGTGCAGCGCGTCGGCGACGCCTGCCGCGCCGGGCCGTGGGCGCAGGTCCACCTCCAGTTCGGAACGCCGCAGGCACGTCGTGACCTCGACGCCCGACAGGTCCCGCTCGGCGCCGATCTCGCGCAGCGTCGCCGCGATCTCCGACTCCGGCAGCCCGAAGAACCGCAGCGACCGCGCCTCGGTGCCGGGCACCCCGCTGAGCAGCTCCTTGACGGGCTCCGCGGCCAGCGCGGCAGGCCACATGCCCTGCAGCTCCCGGGGTGGGCCGGGCAGCACCACGACGAGCGGGCCGCCGGGCCGCGGCACGACGAGCCCGGGAGCGGTGCCGACAGGCGGGAGCGCCACCGCTCCGCGCGGCACCATCGCCTGCTTGCGAGTGGCCTCGTCCAGCGCGGGGCCGCCGAAGCCGGTGCGGGCGGCGAAACCCTCGAGGATCTGTCCGATGCGCGTGTGCATCTCCTCGTCGAGCACGAGCTCGGCCTCCGCGAAGGAGGCCACCACCTCGGCCGTCAGGTCGTCGGCCGTGGGGCCGAGGCCGCCGCTGGTCACGATCAGCACGCATCCGTCGTCCGCCGCGTAGCGCAGCGCTCGGTCGAGATCGCCGAGCCGGTCTCCGACGAGCTGGACGTGGGCGACCTCGAAACCGAGCTCGCTCAGCTCGTGGGCGAGCCACGGGCCGTTGCGGTCGGAGATCACCCCGGTCAGCAGCTCGCTTCCGGTGACAACGACGGCCGCGCGCGCCCGCTCCCCTGCGTCCATGACAGCGACGCTAGCTGTACTCGGTAGAGATGCGGGATCAGACCGCAGCAGCGACGAGCGCGGCGTCGGCGGACTCGTCGCCGATACGCACGGCCTCGGCCACACGGGCCGGGTCGACGCACAGCGAGCCCATCCCGGCCGAACGCACGGGCCCGATCGCCGCCAGGTGGCCCGGCCCGCGGTCGGGGTGCGCGGCGTCGGTGACCAGCCGCAGGTCGGCGCCGTAGCGGCGGGAGCCCTGGGCGACCGTGCCGAGGCCCGGAACCAGCCGGTCCAGCGCCTTGGCCCACAGCGAGAGCCCGGCGTCGGCGTCGTGGTGCAGGTCGTCGGCCCCCCGGCACAGCAGCACGAGCACGTGAGTGGCCCCACCCCGCAGGGCGCGCGCCATCGCTAGCGGCTCGGCCACCGAGCCGTCGACCCATCGCCTGCCGCCGTAGCTCACAGGCGGGCCGGCGAGCAGCGGGATGGACGCGCTCGCACGCAGGGCGCACTCCCAGTCGGCGACTGTCTCCATCCCCTCGAGGGTGTGGGCGGTCAGGTCCGTCGCGTCGGTGGCCACCACCCGCAGCGGCGCCGGGGTGCGTCCCAGCTCGTGCCAGGCCAGCGGCTTGCGCGAGCCGAGCACGTCGTGGACGAGGTGGTCGAGAGCCACCACCGGGCGCCCGGAGCCGAGCCTGCGCATGTTGATGAAGACGTCGGTGGAGAGGTCCTCGGGGTAGCTCGCCGCGCACGCGGCCGCGGCACCGGTGAGGAACGCCGCACCGCTGAACCCGCCGGAGGACGCGCCGTAGACCTCGTCGAACGCCGGCACCAAACCCGCCCGGTCGAGCGCGCGCAGCATGCCTGCGACGTACGCGCCGCGCATCCCGCCGCCCCCGATGACGAGTGCCACACGATGGTCGTCCTGCCGGGCTCCCGGGGCCGTGCCGCCGGCCAACCGGTCGAGAATGACGTCGAGCACCTCCCGGTCGCCGTGCAAAGCCGCACTGGACGGCGCCGTTGTCACGGGGGCAGCTTACGCGGCGTGACGCCTGCCCGATCGGTGGGCACTCTCAGTGTGGCCTCAGACGCTCACCGGGTTGCGGACACCAACTGGCGACAAGACGGACGAACCATCCAGCGGTCCCCGACATGCACCCCTACGGTGGGGGCCGCTCCGCTCCCCAGCACCGCTCATGGAAGGCGCCGGTTATCGCCCTGGATCGCCCTGCCGGCGCCGACCCGGGTCGGTGACCTCGACCCCGCCACGCCCGGGTCTGCTCGTGTCCGGCCGGGCGCGCGCGACGCAGGGTGGCCCGGGGGCATGAGCCCCCGGGCCACCCTCTCGCCGGATCAGACGTGGTTGCGCCCCGCTCCCCGGACGCCGCTGACCCACTCCTCATCCGTCATCCGGAACGCCGCCACGCCCGCAGCGATCATGAACAGGGCCAGGAGGGCGCCCTGGCTGATCCCCTGCAGCGCACCGATCGGCGTCACGAACGGCACCACGAAGGACATCGCGACCAGCGGCACGAACATCCAGTGGAAGAACCCGGCCCGCCACGCGGCGAACCCGAGCACCGTCTGTCCGAGGAACAGAGCCATGATCAGCGGGCCGCCCACGAAGCCGGCGAGCGGGAGCGCGGACGCCGCATCGGACACCGCGGCCGCCTGCTCGGCGGGGAGCGACTGCCGGATCGCGATGTCGTAGAAGTCGGTGACGAGCAGCCCGGGCAGGGCGAGCGCGCCGCCCATGCTCAGCCCGAGGCCGACGTTCCCGACGACCGTCCACCGGCGGCGCGTCATGATCCCGAGGGCCAGCAGCACCGGAACGATCCCGAAGTAGCCGAAGTGCAGCAGCAGCGCCGCCACCTGGCTGCGGAAGGGGTTGGCCACCAGCGAGTCGTGGTAGGCCTGAGTGCCTTCGCCGACCTCCCACACGGTGGTGGCGAACCCGGCGGCCGTGAGCAGCCCGCCGATCACACCGGCAGTGCCGATGGCCTGGCGGCGGAAGCGGGTGGCGGGAGCGACCTGGACGTCGCCGGAGGCGGTGTGGATCGGGGCCGATGTGGTGGCGGTCATCGTGTCTCTCCTGTCGTGGGCCGGGCCGGACTGCCCGGCCGCTCGCTGACACCGAGGACTCTGCGCTGGTCAGGCCGTCTGCTCGACGGTGTCTCCTTGCGGACCGGTGGTGTGGGCAGCACCCCGGCGGCACGGATGGTCATGCCTTTACGGTGTGCGGGTGACAACACGGGTGGTGCTGGCCGAGGACAACGCGCTGCTGAGGGCGGGCCTCGCGCGGCTCGTGGAGACCGCGGGTGATCTGTCTCTGGTCGGCACGGCCGCCGACCTGCCCGCGCTGCTGGCGCTGGTCGAGACCGCGAAGCCCGACGTCGTGGTCACCGACATCCGGATGCCCCCGAGCCACACCGACGAGGGCATCTCCGTGGCGGCCCGGCTGCGCACCGAGCGCCCGGAGATCGGCGTGCTGCTGCTCAGCCAGTACGCCGAGGCCGCCTACGCACTCGCGCTGCTGGCCGAGGGCACTGCGCGGCGCGGGTACCTGCTCAAGGAGCGCGTGGCCGACGGCGACGAACTCACCGAGGCGATCCGCCGCGTCGCCGACGGAGGCTCCGTGATCGACCCGACGGTGATCGAAAGCCTCGTCGCGGCGAACCGCGCCGCACCCTCTGAGCTGGACCGCCTCACCAACCGTGAGCTGCAGGTCCTCGGGGAGATGGCGCAGGGCAAGAGCAACGCGGCCATCGCGGCGGCGCTGGTGCTCTCCGAGCGGGCGATCGAGAAGCACACGAACTCGATCTTCTCCAAGCTCGGGCTATCAGAGGAGCGCGACCTCAACCGGCGTGTGAGTGCGGTGCTGGTCTACCTGCAGAACCGATAACCACCAGCAGCAGGACGCTCAACGAAGATTATCCAGACGGCCCGGCCCGCTCCCGCTGGCGTCGCCGGCACAAACGCCCCTGCGGCCCGCTGGGTACAGGTTGCACCCGCCCCGTTCGGTGAACGGCGCGGTCGCGCCCGGTTCTGCGCTCGAACGAAGGAATGGGTCGGCGAGCGGTCCGCAGCCTCCCGTTCACCGCTGGCCAAACCTTGATCCAAAAGAACCATCAGAAATGTCGATGTTCACTATTTAGTGTGTAATTTGTGTGTGATGGACATCACAACGGATGTTACAGACAGTTGAAGGCCCTGAACCCGCGAAGTGGGTCGTCCACCTGCCGAGTGACTCGGAATAACGCCTCTGAGCTGGTACTTTCTTCCTGAGTGGACTAACGCTCCTTGATCACGTAATCGCTCTGCGTAGTCAGTATCCCTCGACGCAGGAGCGGTTGTCGGGTGCGAAACCATCGCGTACCACGCGATCGGATTCATCATCCACACTGGAAGGTGCGCACATTCCATGCAGCTTTCGAGAATCTTCATCGTGGGTTCAGGCGTAGTCGGGACAGCTACGGGCGAGGGATTCCTGGCGGCCGGTCACGACGTGACGTTCATCGACATCTCGATGTCGCGGGTGCGCGAGCTCCGGGACCGCGGCCTCGACGCGCGCCCCCAGCTGGACCTCTCCGCCGCGCCGGACTCCGTCATTTTCCTGACCCTGCCCACGCCGAACAAGAGCTGGACCTACGACCTGACGGCGTTCACCGCCGGCACCGCCGCTGTGGGCCGCGCCCTGGCCGGCTCGCCCGCCACCCACACGGTGGTCGTGCGCTCCACCGTGTCGCCGGGAACGACCGAGGGCCTCGTGCGGCACGTGCTCGAGCAGCACTCCGGCAGGACCGCAGGCATCGGCTTCCGCCTCGCCTCCAACCCGGAGTTCCTGCGCGCGGTCTCGGCGGCCGAGGACTTCCGCAACCCGTGGATGACGGTCATCGCGAGCCGCGACCAGCGCACCGTCGACGACCTGGCCAAGCTCCTCTCGCCCTTCGGCGGCGAGCTGCGCACCTTCTCCGACCCGGCCGAGGCCGAGTTCGTGAAGTGCGCGCACAACATCTTCAACGCCGCGAAGATCAGCTTCTGGAACGAGATGTGGCTCGTCGCGCAGGCGATCGGGCTCAACCTGGACCCGATCGCCGCCACCGTGGCCAAGTCGGCGGAGGGCTCGATCAACCCGCAGTACGGCATCCGCGGCGGTGCGCCCTACGGCGGCGTCTGCCTGCCCAAGGACACCCGCGGGTTCCTCGGCTACGCCTCGGCCATCGGCGTGGACATGCCGCTGCTGCGAGCCGTGGTCGAGACCAACGACCGGCTCGAAGCGGTGGTCAAGCGGGAGGTCGAGGCCGTCGCGGAACGAACGGCACCAGGCGTCGAGCTCGCATGACGCTCCCCCTCTACTACTACGTCCTGGGCACGCCGCTCGGCGTGCTCGGGTTGATCCGCTGGGGATGCTGGCTCGTCCGCCGCATCCCCGCAGTCTTGTACCGGCCGATGCGGGGCGAGTTCCGGCTCCCGATGAGCGTGGTCGTCCCCGTGTACCAGGAGGACCCGGAGGTCTTCACCGCGGCGATCGAGTCCTGGCTGGCCAACGACGTCGACGACGTCATCCTGGTCATCGACGCCTCGGACACCGCGTGCCGCGAGATCGCCTCCCGCTACCCGGTGCGCGTCATCGTCACGGACGTGCCCGGGAAGCGGGACGCGCTGCGGAGGGGCTGGCGTGCGGCCAGGACCGAGCTCGTCGCGCTGGTGGACTCGGACACGATCTGGGCACCCGATGTGGCGGAAGAGGTGTGCAAGCCGTTCGCGGACCCGCGGATCGGCGGCGTCGGCACCCGGCAGAGCGTCTACGGCTCCTCCGGGTTCTTCGCCCGCATCACCGACATGTTCCTCGACCACCGGTACTTCGACGAGAACGCGAGCCAGAGCCTCCTCGGCAAGGCGGTCTCGTGTCTCTCCGGGCGCACCGCGGTCTACCGGCGTGCGCTGCTGCTGGAGATCGAGGACGACTTCATGGACGAGACGTTCTGGGGGGTGCCGTGCCTCTCCGGTGACGACAAGCGGCTCACGACGCTCATCCTCGAGCGCGGGCACCTGACCTACATGCAGCGCACCGCCGAGGTGTGGTCGACCTTCCCGGACACGTGGAAGATCTTCTTTCGGCAGCGGCTGCGCTGGGCCCGCAACACCTGGCGTTCCGACCTGCGCGCGCTCTCGCGCAAGTGGGTCTGGCGCCACCCGTTCCTCGCCTGCACCATGATCGACAAGGGCATCAGCTCGTTCACGCTGCTGCTCGGCCCGACGTTCATGATCATCGCGCTCGGCAACCAGAACTGGATCTTCGCAGGCGTGCTGGCGCTCTGGTGGCAGATCAGCCGGTCGGCGAAACTCCTCCCGCACCTGCGGCGCAGGCCGTCGTCGTTCTTCTACATCCCCGGCTACGTGTTCGTGTCCTGGGTGATGGCGCTGATCAAGCTCCACGCGCTCTGCACCATCCGCAAGCAGCGCTGGCTCACCCGGCAGGTCGCTGTCGAGAACGGCACGGTCGTCCGCACGACGACGCGCGGCGAGACCGCAGAGGACGAGTCGGGGCAGGACAGGTCGAGCCGGCCCGGCGAGCACGCGCAGCAGGGGGTGCCGGCATGAGGCAACAGCGCCTGGTCGCCGCCGTCCTCGCGGGCTGCACGATCGCCGCGCTCCCAGCGGTCGCCACGGCGACGGCCTCGGCGGCCCCGCCGGAGCCCACCGCGTCCACCCAGCTGCCTGCCCAGGCGACCCCCGAACCCGATCCCGGCGGCGGCCTGGGCGATCAGGCGCCCGGCGGCGGGTCGGGCGGAACGATCGAGCCCGGTCCCGGCGGCGACGGCTCCGCCGCCCCTGTACCACCGCCCCAGCCGCGCCCCGACCCGGAGGCGGCGGCCAGGGCGCGCGCCGCCGAGCAGGCCAGGGAGCAGGCCCGGCTGGAGAAGCAGCGGGCCCAGGCGGCCGAGCAGGCCGCCGAGGCCGCAGCGACGGCCCAGAAGGCGCGCGCGTCGTGGGAGAGCCACGGCAGGCCCCGTCAGATGGTCATCGTCCGGGAACTCCAGATCGACGTCGTGACCGACGGCAGGCACACCCGCCGAACGCCCCGCAGCCAAGGCCCGCTCACGCTCGGCGCGCTCGACCGATACCTCCCCGGCCCGTGGCTGACCGTCTCCGACGGCACTGCGGTGCTCGCCGCGACCGTCGTGCTCACCCCCGGCGCCACGCTGGACGTGAGCGGCGTACGCACGCTCAAGCTCCTGGGCGGCCCGGACCCGTCCGACGCCGCCTCCATCTACACCGGCAGCGGGCGGCTGGCCCTGCGCGGGGTGGCAGTCACGTCGCTCGACCCCGTGTCACAGCAGGCAGTGGCTCCCGCGGCGGCCGGGCGCCCGTTCATCGTCGTCTCCTCGGGCGGCCGGCTCGACAGCGTCGACTCCGCGATCAGCGACCTCGGCACGCTCCCTCTGGGCGCCGGCGACGGGCGCCCCGGGGTGCAGTTCAACCCTGGCAGCAGCGGCTCGCTCGTGCGTACGGCGCTTCTGCACAACAGCGCAGGCGTGCAGCTCTCCCGCTCGCAGGGCGTGCGCCTCGAGGACGTCACCGCCGGCCGCTCGGCGGGCGACGGCGTGGTGTTGCGGGGAGACCGCGCCACGACGATGAGCGGGATCCGCGCCGTGGACAACGGCGGCAACGGCGTCGTGGTCGCGGGCGAGAACTCCGGCAGGCCCGTGACCGGGATCTTCACCAACGGCAACGGCGCGTTCGGACTGGTCGTCGTCGGCCAGACCGGGGCCCTCATCAACGGGATCACCACCGCGGCGGACGAGGCCGGCGGGCTGCGGGTCAGCAGGTCGACCGACACCGTCATCTCCGACTTCAAGGCCGACGACCAGCCGATCGGCATCTTCACCCACGTCAACAGCACCGGCATCGTGCTCGACAGGGTGCACACCACCGGCGGGCGGCGCGGGTTGGTGGCCGAGAAGAGCACCCGCCGTCTCGACGTCGTCGGATCGACGTTCGAGGGCGCGCAGGTCGCGGGTCTGTCGCTCGGCGGCCAGGACGTCGACCTCGACGCCGTCCACGTCGCCGACTCCCGCACCGGCGTCCGGATCGAGCGCGGCGCGAGCGACATCAGGGTCAACGGCCTGATCGTCGACGGCGGCGAGGACGGTGTGGTCGCCACGCCGGGCACGCACAACGTCATCGTCTCGGACCTCGTGGCCAACCACGTCCGGTCCGATGCCGTGCGGACCTCCAGCCCGGACATGCGGATCGTCGGCGGCCAGATCACGGGTGGCACCACCGGGCTCGACATCGGCGCCGCGGCCACGATCGACGGCACCACGATCACTGGCGCGGACGAGGGCATCCACTCCCGCTCCGCCGCTCTGGTGCGCATCGAACGCGTCACCGTCGACGCGATCTCCCTCGGTGTCAACGCCGTCGACGGCAGCCCCCTGGTGCTGCGCGACTCCCGTGTCCACGCGCTGGAGTCCGTGCGCGGTGACGTCGGCGAGGAGGGCGTCAACGACCTCAGCCTCCCGCCGCTGAACCTCCTGGGTGCGATCGGCGTGCCGCTGATCCTGCTGGCCTTCGTGCTGGAGGTGGCGCACGCCGTCCGGCTGCGCCGGTTCCGCGGGCGCAAGCGCACCGGGCCCTCGGTGGCGGTGAGCACGGGATGAGGCCGCGAGCGCGCCGTGACGAGCCGATCCCACACCAGCTGCGACCGAGCGGAAACCCCATGAACACGACGACCCCCGGCCGTGCTGTGCTCCTCGTGGCGACCCTTGCCGTGCTCGCGGGCGCTTCCTCGTTCGTGGTGGCCGCGGGGTCCCAACCCCCGTTGGAACCGCTGGTGCGCCGCGACGTGGCGGTGTCGTCTGCGGTCGATCCGGCGCGGCCGTGCGGACGGGACGCCACGGCGTACGCGGCGGCGCCGCCCGCCCCGGTCGCTCCCGCGGCGGCCGACCCGGCCGCTCCTCCCCCGCCTCGACCGCAGCCTCCCCCGCCCGCTCCGAAAGTCCGCTTCGACGCCCCCGCGAACACGATCACGCTGGCCGCCGGTCATGGAGTTCAGCTGCCGGAACTGGCCCGGATCGTGGACGACCCGGCCGCGCTGCGCGAGACGGCACCGGGCGAGTGGCTGCTCGGCGCGAACCTCCTGGTGCTCGGTGGGGCGTCGCTGGAGGTGACCGCACCCGCGGTGCGCTGGCTGATGCTGAGCAGCGGCCCTGCCGGGTTCGTGAGCTTGAAGGTGCTGGGCGGCGGCCTGCACGTCGAGGGCTCGTGCATCACGTCATGGGACTCGGGCCAGGGGCGCGTGGACAGCGAGTACGCCGACGGCCGCGGCTTCCTGCTCGCCCGAGACGGCGCGACGATGACCATCGACCGGGCCGAGCTGCGTTACCTCGGCTACGGGGAGGTGGAGTCCTACGGGCTGTCGTGGCGCACCGAGGGCACCACCGGCAAGATCACCAACAGCGTGGTGTCACATCTCTACTACGGCCTCTACACCTACGAGGTGGGAAGCCTGGCGGTGCAGGACAACGAGTTCCACGACAACGTGCTGTACGGAATCGACCCGCACACCGGCTCACACGACCTGCTCATCGAGCGCAACGTGGTGCACGACAACGGCAAGCACGGGATCATCCTCGCCGAGGACTGCACCGACAGCGTGATCCGGCAGAACGTCGTCTACAACAACGAGCACCACGGGATCGTGCTGTACCTGCGCTCCGACCGGAACGTCATCGAGGGCAACGAGGTGTTCGGAAACGTCGCGCAGGGCATCAACGTCAACGAGTCGTCCGGCAACACCGTCCGCGCGAACATCGTCTACGACAACCAGGAGTCCGGCATCGGCATCGCCCAGACCGCACACGACAACCTGGTGGAGCAGAACCACGTCCGCAACAACCAGCAGGACGGTGTGCGGCTGGTGAGCGAGGCGGCCAGGACGACGGTGCGCGGCAACGTGATCGGCGAGAACACCCGCTACGGCGTCTACATCGACAGCGACGGGTCGTTCGACCTCGCCGACAACACGATCTTCGGCAGCCGGACGGGCGTGATGATGCGCGGCGTGACGGCGGTGCCCGCGAACGACAACTCGTTCTCCGACAATGATGAGGGCGACCTCGTCAGCGGCTGAGCGGCCTCACTCCGCGGCGAGGACGGCGGCCGGGGGCGTGCGGGTCACCCTCAGCGCGGGCCCGGCCGCCAGCGCCAGCGCCACGAGCAGCGCCACCGGGGTCACGGCGACCAGGAGCGGGCCCGGCAGCGCGACGTCCCCCGCCACACCCGTGGCCGTGGCGACGTGCCACCACAGCACGCGCCCGCCCGCCAGCCCGAGCGGCACGCCGATCAGCACCGCGGGCAGCACTGTCGCC
Source organism: Pseudonocardia aurantiaca (assembly GCF_039526725.1). NCBI lineage: Bacteria > Bacillati > Actinomycetota > Actinomycetes > Pseudonocardiales > Pseudonocardiaceae > Pseudonocardia > Pseudonocardia aurantiaca. The sequence goes on along the minus strand of NZ_BAAAJG010000027.1, from coordinate 218,603 downwards.
ACCGCCATCACGGCGACGGCCGCCCGCACCTGAGCGGGCGTGGCCCCGAGCACGGCGAGCACGGCGACGTCGCGGGCGTGCCTCCGCCCGGCCGTGAGCAGGACGTGCGCGAGCCCGGCTGCGGCGGCCAGGGCCAGCACTGCCGCCAGCAGTTCCGGCAGCAGTCGCAGGTCGCCGAGGTTGCGCACCTCGTCGGGCACCTCGGGCCGGTAGACCTCGAGCCGGCTCGACAGCTCGCCGAAGAGCGCGTCGGCGTGACCGGGCACGGCCCCGACGTTCGCGTCGAGGATCGGCGTGTTCAGGGCGAGCGAGGCGAGCTGCCCCGGCACCACGAGCACCGCGCTGCCGAGCGGGGCGCGCTCCTCGCTCCGCACGACGACGATCCCCGTCACGGTCAGCGGCACCGGCCCGTCCGGCCCGGCCACCTCGACCCGCGCGCCCTCGACCAGCCCGAGCCGCTGCGCCGAGCGCGGGCCGACGGCGATCTCGCCCGAGCCTAACGGCACCCGCCCGGACACCACCTCGACGGGCAGCGCGCCCTTGAGCGACTCGATGGCGAGGGCGTCGACGGCGGCGGAGTCGCCCGCGAGCTGCACGGGGGCGGTGTGCACGAGGTCGACGTCGGCGACCCGGGGCTCGGCCACCAGGGCGGCGAGGTCGGGCGCTCTGGCGTCGATGACCATGAGGTCACCCGGCTCCCCGTAGCGCGCAGGCGACTCGACGAGCCGCGCGAGCCCGGCCCCGAACGTCGCGGTGGCGACGATCCCGGCCACGGCGAGCCCCACGCCCAGCACGGTGGTGACGGCAGGCACCCCGCCGCGCCCGGACCATGCCATCCGCACACCCAGCACCAGCGCGGGCCACCGCCCAATCCACGCGGCCTGCGGCACCGGTCTGGTCCGGCCCCTGCCGCGGGTGCCGGCGAGCGCGGCGGCCGCCGCCGTCAGCAGCACGAAGAGCACGGCGAGGCCGATCCCGCCGGCCACCGCGATCGGCCACGACGGGCGGAAGCCCGGAGCGGGTTCGAAGCGGGCCTGGCTGCCGAGCGGCTCGAGCATCCCGGCTGCCACGGCCACGGCGGCACCGACGGCCCCGGCGAGCACCGCACCCACGACACCGACCAGCACCCTGGCGGCCACCCGCTCGACCGCGGTGAGCCCCAGCGCCTGCTCGATCCACTGCGCCTCGCGGCGCGCGACGTGGTGGCGCGCCAGGCCCTGCCCGACGATCAACAGCCCGCCGAGTGCGACCACCGCGGCGAACACCGCGAGCCCGGCCACCAGCACCTGCTCGGCGGTCTGGACCGACGGGTCCGTCTCAGAAGTCGGGAAGCTCGGGCCCGGCGGCATGTAGTCGGCGACCACCGAGACGGTCGGGTCGGCGGCCTCGGCGGCGGCGAGCCCGGCCGCGAACGCGTCCCGCGTGGCCTGGGTGTCGTCCACGAGGCGCACGTGCGCCGTGCCCGCCCCGCCCGTTGCGTGCGACGCCGCGAAGGCGGGCGAGGCGAGTGCGTTGGAGAGCCCGTTGCCCCACGCCGGCATCCGCCCGATCCCGACCACGCGCATCCGCACAACCGCGCCGTCGGGCTCGCCGAACCCGACGGCGAACATCCCGATCTCCTCGGGGGTGAGCAGCCGCAGCGTCAGCTCGCTCCCGACACCCAGGCCGAGGTTCTCGGCGAGCGGTTCCCCGACCAGCAGCTCGTCCGCGGCATCCTCGGCGGGCGGCCGGCCCGCGACCACAACCGGCCGGACGAGGTCGGGCGGCTGGCCCGCCCCGGCCCCCACCGAGATGTAGCGCACCTCCGGCCCGTCCACCTGCGCCACCCAGCCGTCGACGAACCAGCTCTCGGCCACACCCGGCAGCGTCGGCACGGCGGCGATGAGCGCCGGCCGGTCGGTCGGCACCAGCATCCGCGCGTCGTCGAGCCCGACGGCCTGCACGAGCCGCGGGTACGCCGTGCGGGTGCGCTCGGACACGGCCGCCGACGCGAGCACGAGACCGCCCATCAGCCCGAACAGCAGCCCCATGGCGAGCAGGCCGCGCCAGCCGGCCCGCAGCTCGGCGCGGGCAACGGCGTGCAGCGCGCTCACGGCCCCGAAGCGGAGTCTGGCCACCTCAGCGCGCCCCGAGCGCCGCGACCCCGGTGGCCGCGACCGACTCCTCGGGCACCGGGACGTTCCCCTCCACCGTGGTCCCCGCGCCGGGCGCCGACCGGCACTCGACGCTGCCCCCCACCGCGCCGACCCGGTCGGCCATGTTCTGCAGCCCCGCACCGGGCACCCCACCTGCCACGAACCCCGGACCGGTGTCCGTGACGGTGAACCGGAGCGTGTCCTCGTCGGCGGCGAGGCGCAGCTCCACGTGCGCGCCGGGGGCGTGCTTCGCGGCGTTCTGCAGCGCCTCCAGGCAGCAGAAGTAGACGGCCGCTTCCACCTGCTCCGGGTAGCGCCCCACGCCGTCGGTCACGAACTGCGCCCGGCCGCGGGTGGCGGCCACGCGGAGCGCCTCGGTGAGCCCGCCGTCGCGCAGGAGCGGCGGGTAGATGCCGTGGGCGAGGTCGCGCAGGGTGGCGATCGCCTCGCGGACCCCGCGGTCGAGCTCGTCGAGCAGCGCAGGCTCGGACTCTCCGCTCCCGTTCCCGTTCCCGTTCCCGGCCGAACGCAGCTCGTCACGCACCAGCCGCAGCCCCACCGCGAGCGCGACGAGGTGCTGCTGCGCGCCGTCGTGGAGGTCGCGCTCGATGCGACGGCGCTCGGCGTCTGCGGTGGCGACGAGGCGCCGCCGGGACGCCAGCAGGTCGGCGTTCGTGCGGCGCAGGTCGGCCAGCGTGACCTGCAGCTGCTCGTCGAGCACGCGGTTGCGCAGGACGATCGCCAGCCGCCGCGCCACTTCGGCGAGCGCCCGTTCGTCGCCGCCGGTGAAGACGTCGGCGTCGGGGGCACGCTCGATGAGCACGAGCGCGAGCACCTTGCCGGCATGCACGGCCGGGGCAAGCCGCAGCTGCCGTCCGGCTGTCCGGTGGTCCAGCAGGCGGGGCAGCCACACCCGCAGCCAGCCGGGCCCGGCCACGCCTGCGCGCTGGAGCGCGGCCTGCTCGGCGCGCCCCAGCGGGGCGGGTGCCGCGGCGTCGGGGTCGGTGTCCACCGGTTGCGGGACCACCAGGCCCCGGTGCAGCTCGGCGCCGGTCCCGTCGTCCGTCCACAGCTCGACGCGCGCGAGCCGCCAGTCCCGGCGCATCGACTCGGCCAGCCTGCGCAGCACGTCGTCGATGGCGACGTCGCGGCCGGCCCGCTCGGCGACGTCGGCGAGCAGCTCGTCGGGGGAGCGGCGGGCGCCCAGCAGCGCCGAGCGCACGGAACCGGCGGCGCGCCGCCCCAGCGGCCCCGCCAGCAGCGCCGCGATCACAGCGGCGACCACCGCAGGCCCGACGAGCGCGGCCTCGGCCACATTCGGCAGCCGCCCGAGCACGAGCACCAGCGCGCCGAGCCCGAGCACCACCGCACCCGCGACGGCGGCGATACCCGCGCAGGTCACGAGCAGGCGGCTGCTCCCCCGCCGCAGTCCCGGCACCCATCCGGCGACGGCGCCGAGCACCAGCGCGGCCGCGGCGACGGCCTCGATGACCGGCAGCGACGGACGGCGCGCGCCGAGCCCGACGGCGGTGGCTCCGACCGCGAGGACGGCGACCGCGATCAGCAGGCCCGACAGCAGCAGCGAACGGCGGGCACGGCGGCCGGGCCGGTCAGCCACGGCCGGCGCCCGCGGTGAGGGGCTCCTCTGTAGTGGCAGGTGCACCGGAGTCCGGCGTCTCGATGCGGCCGTCCCGCATCCGCACGATCCGATGCGCGGCGCCCGCGACCTCGCGGCTGTGAGTGACCATGAGGATCGTCGCGCCGTCGCGGTGCAGCCGGGAGAACAGGTCGAGCACCTCGGCCTCGCCGTCGGAGTCGAGCGAGCCGGTCGGCTCGTCGGCCAGGAGCAGCGTAGGCCGGTTGGCGAGCGCCCTGGCGATGGCGACGCGCTGGCGCTGGCCGCCGGAGAGCGCGCCCGGCAGCTCGTCGGCACCGTCGAGGAGCCCGAGGCCGTCGAGGAGGTCGCGGGCCCGCGCGGTGGCCTGCGCCGGCCGCGCCCCACCGACGAGCGCGGCCAGCGCCACGTTCTCCAGCGCGGACATGTGCTCGATGAGGTGGAAGAACTGGAAGACGAGCCCGACGTGGCGGCGCCGCAGCCGGGCCAGGCGCGCCGCGCCCAGCTCCTCGGTGCGCACCCCGGCGAGGCTGATGCTGCCCTCGTCGGCGTCGTCGAGCCCGGCGAGCAGGTGCAGGAGCGTGGACTTGCCGCACCCGGACGGGCCCATCAGCGCCACGAACTCGCCGCGGCGGACGGTGAGATCCACCCCGCGCAGCGCCCGCACCGGCGGCGACCGGAACGACTTGCGCAGCCCGCGGACCACCAGGTCCGCCCCAGATTCCGACACCAAACCACCCTAGAAACTGATCCATCCGGCGGTCCGGCCCACTGCCACGACTCGCAGCGGTGGTGCTGGCACCACCGCTGCGGGCAGAGTCGTCCGCGTTCGGCCGCGTGTTACCGGCCGGTCGCTGCGGCCTCACGCAGACGCCAGGGCCGCGGGCTTCAGCCGCGCCGCGAGGTAGGGGGCGGTCCGGCCTGCGCGCTGCGCCGCGATCTCGGCCGGCGTCCCGGCGGCGACCACCCGCCCTCCGTCGTTGCCCCGCGCCCGGGTCCGCAGGCTGCCCGATGGGCCTGCCCGTGTCGGCCCGTGTCACCGGCGCGTCAACCGGCCCGCGGCGTCGTAGGCCTCCGACTCCTGCTTGTGCATCCGCTCGTCGTGCCCGATCTGGCGCAGCAGGTCGGCCAGCGTCGGGAGCGCTCCGTACTCACGGGCGAACGCGCTGCCGTGGGGCTGCGTGTCGAACTCCGGGTGCTCCTCGACGAATCGCGCGTACTCGCGCTCGGCGTGGTCCTCGAAGTCGGCGTTGAGCCGGTAGCTCCAGCGCGGCGAGACCAGGAACATCAGCCAGGAGACGTGGTACCAGCTCGCCGCGAGCACCCAGGGCAGTGCACGAAAGCGCAGCCAGGACCGGCCGCCACCGCGGGCCGCCACCAGCTCGGTGAGGATCAGCAGGTGCCACTGCTCGTTGTCCTGCTGCTCGCGGGTCTCGATGATCCGCTCGCGGATGCGGCGGGCGAGCCCACCGTCGCGGTGCCATTGCGTCATCGCGCGGTAGGCGGCGTTCTCCCAGATCTGGTAGGGCACCCGCGCCACGATTTCGAGCACCTGGAACTTCTCCAGCGTGCGGCGCCGCCCGTACATCAGGTCCATCGTGACGAACAGCAGCCGCGCGAGCGCTCCGTAGCGCCGAGGGGCCGCGTGCAGCGTCATGAGCTGTTCGCGACGCAGCGCACGGCGGCCGAGCTTGGGTGTGCTGGCCGCGGTGGTCGCGGGGCCGTCGCCGAACAGCGGCACCCGCTGCATCGGGGGGATCGGCGGGCTCGGCTGGAACGGCACAGCGGGCACGGTGGGGAGGGTCGGGATCGTCGGCGTCGTCATGCCGAGAAGCCTGCGGTTGAAAGGCTTCCGGCTCGACCGTGCTCACCCGTCGAACACGGTGCGGCCAGCACCCCGAAACCCGCGTGCGGCCAGCACCCCGAATGCCCCGTGCGGCCGCCACCCGACGGCCCGGTGCGGCTATCCCGCGCCGAGCAGTGCGGGCTCGGTCGCCAGCCCCAGCAGCCGCTCCCGCGGCTCGGGCAGCAACCTGCGCGCGGCGGCGTCGAGCAACCCCATCCGGCAGGTGATCTCGGCGGCCACGACGTCCTCGCCGTCGTCCGCACCGTCCCGGCCGCGGCGGCGCAGCGTGTGCGCGAACTCGAACGTCTTCCCCTCACCGAACCTGATGCGCGAGCCGACCTCGATCAGATCGCGGTAGCGCAGCTCGCTCAGGAACCGGCAGTGGGTCTCCAGCAGGACGATGCCCATGCCCTTCTCGACCAGCCTGGTCATCGAGCAGCCGGCAGCGGTCAGGTGCTCGGTACGGGCGTGCTCGCCGTAGCGGTGGTAGTTGGCGTGGTTCACGTGCCCGTTGACGTCGAGCTCGTAGCTGCGGACCGCGATGCGCACGGCGAAGTGACCTTCCATGACGGCAGCATCGCCCACACCGGGCGCCGCCGGCCGCCCACCCGCTCGTGTCAGTGGGTGGGGCGGATCCGCCCGGCCACCTGGGGGGCGGGCTGGGGGTGGAACGGCCCCACCGGGTGCAGCGGCGGCCGCGGCGGCGACGCGGGGTACCGCGCGACGTCGGACGCGCGCTGCCGCCGCACGGCGGGGCTGTCGCAGCTCAGCGCCCTGAGCACCGCGTCGAGGTCGCAGTACTCACCGGTCGAGAGGGCCCACAGCTCGGCGCGCGTGTAGGCGTCGGCGCCGTAGTTCTCGGCGTGCATGAGGATCTGCCACTTGGCAGCCGGGTAGACCAGCCCGGCCAGCACCTGGGAGACGCGTTGAGCGTCGGCGCGGGGGTTCCTGCGGTACACGACGTTCCTCCCTCTGGGCACCCTGGCTACATCCATGGAGCTCGGATGTACCCCACGTCACATTGGACCAAACCGGTGACGGGGGGTGATGTTGTGCCGCTATGTGGGCGCCCGTAGGGTTGAACGGCGGTTGAGACCACAGTCGCGCCACGAGTCCACGCACATCTCGCAACATTCGAGGAGCCGGTGCGCATGAGCGGCGATCTCCCAGCCGAGCGCGGGGGAACGGGCGACGCTGAGGAGATCGGTGAGGTCGTTCGTTTCGATGTGATCGGTCATGGCGACAACGCGCGCGTCCTGCACGTCGTCGGGGAGATCGACACCCTCACCGCGCCGATACTGCGTGGGCGCCTGGGCGAGCAGCTCGCCGAGGCCCGGCTGCTGGTCCTCGATCTGACCGATGTCACCTTCCTCGGTTCGGCAGGGCTCGCCGTGCTCGTCGCCGCGAAGGACGACGCCGACCGCCGCCAGCACACGCTGCGGCTGGTTCTCGGCTCGCGGATCGTCACGCGCGCGCTGGAGGCCACCGGCCTGCTGGGGCTCTTCGACATCGCCGAGGGTGTGCCGCAGGCGCTGGAGGCGGCAGGATAGCAGGGCGGATAGCCTGCGCTCGGAGGCGTAAAGGCGCCTGGTGGCCCTCGCGGTCTTCAAAACCGACGTGGCCGAGCATCTCGGTCAGGCGGGTTCGATTCCCGTCCGCCTCCGCCAAACTCAGGTTTGATCGCCCGCCCACGGGGGAACGGCCCGCCGTGGGAGTTCGTCAATGGATCGAGAGCTGGCCGGTCGTCCGGCAGGCGGTAGGGGCCGACCACACGGCACGGGGGGACGCGGCCCGGTCTCCCCGCACCGGGCGGCTGCGGTCGCGGATCGAGGAAGCGGACCGGGTCGTCCCGTCTATCTGCCCGTACTGCGCCGTGGGCTGTGGGCAGCGCGTCTTCGTGAAGGACGAACAGGTCACCCATATCGAAGGTGACCCCGACTCCCCCATCTCGCTCGGCAAGCTCTGCCCGAAGGGCGCCGCGTCCAAGCAGCTCGTCACCCGCCCGGACCGGATCACCCAGGTCCGGTACCGCAGGCCCGGCGGCACCGAGTGGGAGGACCTCGACCTCGACACGGCGATGCAGATGATCGCCGACCGCGTCCTGGAGACCCGGCGGCGGACGTGGGAGGACACCGACCACGAGGGCCGTCCACTGCGCCGCACGATGGGCATCGCCCATCTCGGCGGCGCCACGCTGGACAACGAGGAGAACTACCTCATCAAGAAGCTGTACACGGCGCTCGGCGCGATACAGGTGGAGAACCAGGCGCGCCTTTGACACAGCTCCACCGTCCCCGGTCTGGGGGTGTCCTTCGGTCGCGGCGGCGCCACGACGTTCATGCAGGACCTCTCGAAGAGCGACTGCATCGTGATTCAGGGGTCGAACTTCGCCGAGTGCCATCCCGTCGGCTTCCAGTACGTCATCGACGCGAAGACGCGTGGCGCGAAGATCATCCACGTCGACCCGCGGTTCACGCGCACCAGCGCGCTCGCCGACCTGTACGTCCCGATCCGGGCGGGCACGGACATCGCCCTGCTCGGCGGCCTGATCAATTACGTGCTCAGCGAGGGCAAGGAGTTCCGCGAGTACGTCGTCGCGTACACCAACGCCGCCGCGATCATCAACGATGAGTACCGCGACACCGAGGACCTCGACGGGCTCTTCAGCGGATGGGACGAGGAGAACCACACCTACGACACGGAGACGTGGTCGTACGCGAACGGGCAGCGCGGCCCGGAGCACGCCACACACGGCGGCGAGCACCAGCGCGAGACGGCGGGCGGCGACAAGTACGGCAGCGGCGGCGCGCCGGTGCCGCACAAGCCGCGCCGCGAACCGACCCTGCAGGACCCGCGGTGCGTGTTCCAGATCCTCAAGCGGCACTACGCCCGCTACACGCCTGAGTTCGTCGAGGAGATCTGCGGGATCCCGCAGGAGACGTTCCACGAGCTGGCGCGGGCGATCACGGAGAACAGCGGCCGGGACCGCACCACCAACTGGTCCTACGCGGTGGGCTGGACCCAGCACAGCGTCGGGGTGCAGTACATCCGGGCCGCGTCGATCCTGCAGGCGCTGCTGGGCAACATCGGCCGTCCCGGCGGCGGCGTCCTCGCGCTGCGCGGGCACGCCTCGATCCAGGGGTCGACGGACATCCCGACGCTGTTCAACCTGCTGCCCGGCTACCTGCCGATGCCCGCGGGCAAGCGCGGCGCCTCGCTCGCCGACTACATCGAGCCCGACGCGGGCAAGCCCGGGTTCTGGGGCGACATGCCCAAGTACATCGTGAGCCTGCTCAAGGCATGGTTCGGCGACGCGGCCACAGCCGAGAACGACTACGGGTTCGATTGGCTCCCGCGGCTCACGGGCGACCACAACAACTACGCCACCGTGCTCGACATGGTCGAGGGGAAGGTGCCCGGCTACATCATCGCGGGCGAGAACCCGGCCGTGGGAGGGGCGAACGCACGTGTGCAGCGCAAGGCGCTCGCCGCGGCCGAGTGGGTGGTCGTGCGAGACATGTCGTGCGTCGAGACTGCCACGTTCTGGAAGGACTCCCCGGAGATCGAGAGCGGGGAGCTGCGCACCGAGGACATCGACACCGAGGTGTTCTTCCTCCCAGCGGCGTCCCACGTGGAGAAGGACGGGACGTTCACCAACACCCATCGGCTGCTGCAGTACCGGCACAAGGCCGTGGAGCCACCCGGCGACTCCCGCAGCGACCTGTGGTTCTTCTACCACCTGGGCCGGATCCTCAAGGAGCGCCTCGCCGACTCCGACGACCCGCGCGACGCTCCCGTCAAGGCGCTCACGTGGGACTACGGCGCGCATGGCCCGAAGGCCGAGCCGTCGGGCGACCACGTGCTGCAGGAGATCAACGGCTACGGCCCCGGCGGCGAGCTGCTCGACGCCTACACCCAGCTCCGCGACGACGGTTCCACGCGCTGCGGCTGCTGGATCTACACCGGGGTGTACGCCGACGGCGTGAACCAGGCCGCGCGCCGCAAGCCGGCGCGGGAGCAGGACTGGGTCGCCCTCGAGTGGGGCTGGGCGTGGCCCGCGAACCGACGGCAGCTCTACAACCGCGCCTCCGCTGACCCCGACGGGAAACCCTGGAGTGAGCGCAAGGCCCTCATCTGGTGGGACGGGGAGCGGTGGACCGGCCGGGACGTCCCCGACTTCCCGCCGGGCACCCCGCCGGACTACCAGCCGCCGCCCGACGCCAAAGCAGGCAAGGCGCTCGCGGGCGACGACCCGTTCATCATGCAGACCGACGGGAAGGCGTGGCTGTTCGCGCCCAACGGCCTCGTGGACGGCCCGCTGCCCACGCACTACGAACCGGTGGAGACGCCTTACCGGAACCTGCTGTACCCCGCCCACACCAGCAACCCCGCGGTGAAGAACAACGACAGCACTGACAACCCGCACCACCCCGTGGGTTCGCGGGTGTTCCCGTTCGTGCTCACCACCTACCGGCTCACCGAGCACCACACCGGCGGCGGCATGAGCCGGTTCGTCCCCTACCTGGCCGAGCTGCAGCCGGAGGCGTTCTGCGAGGTCTCCCCCGAGCTGGCGCGCGAGCGCGGGCTCACCCACCTCGGCTGGGCGACCATCGTCACCGCGCGCAGCGCCATCGAGCTGAAGGTGCTCGTGTCCGCACGCATGGTGCCGCTGCGGGTGGAGGGGCACGAGACCCACCAGATCGGCGTGCCGTGGCACTACGGCACCAACGGGCTCGCCACCGGTGACAGCGCCAACGACCTGTTGTCGATCACGCTCGACCCCAACGTCCACATCCAGGAGTCCAAGGTGCTCACCTGCGACATCCGCCCCGGGCGGCGCCCGCGCGGACCTGAGCTACGCGCCCTCGTCGACGACTACCGGGGCCGGGCGGGGCTCGCATGAACGGCGACCACCCGGGGCGAGGTGGCGTGCACCCCATCCTCAAGAAGCCGACGTGGAAGAACCCCGACGCACCGATCTACCTCTAGGAGCGTGTCGCGGGAGGCGGTTCTAGCTCTTCGGTGCGATGGTGAAGCTGTGGACCGCCTCGACCTCACCGCGCTGAGCGCGGCCGAGATCGGGTCGCGTGTGCGGGACGGGCGCAGCACCGCCGTCGACGTCGCCCGCGCGCACCTGGCCCGGATCGCCGAGCGCGAGCCGGTCATCGGGGCGTTTCAGGAGCACGACCCGGGGCGGGTGCTCGCCGAGGCGGGCGGCGTCGACTCCCGTCCGGACCGCTTCGCGCTCCCGCTAGCCGGGGTGCCCGTCGCCGTCAAGGACAACGTCGACGTCGCCGGCTACCGAACGAGGTTCGGCTCCCTCGCCGTTTGCGCCGAGCCGGCCCGCCGCGACGACGAGCTGGTCAAGCGGCTGCGCGCCGCCGGCGCAGTGGTCGTCGGGAAGACGCGGCTGCCCGAGCTGGCGATCTGGGGGTTCACGCACTCCGCGCTCGGCGTCACCCGCAACCCGCTCGACGAGTCCCTCGACCCCGGCGGCTCCAGCGGCGGCAGCGCGGCCGCGGTGGCGGCCGGGATGGCGGCGCTCGCGCTGGGCACCGACGGCGGCGGGTCGATCCGCATCCCCGCCGCGTACTGCGGGCTGGTGGGCCTCAAGCCCGGCCCGGGCGTCGTGCCGGTCCCCGGCGGGGCGGAGGCGCACTGGTTCGGGCTGAGCGAGGCCGGGCCGCTCGCGCGAACGGCCGCGGACGCCACGCTGATGCTGGGGGTGCTGAGCGGTGCGCCCGTCGATCTCGACCGGCCGGGCCCCACTCGGGTCGCCCTGTCCCTGCGCACCCCGTCGCCGATCGCGCGGATGCACGCCGAGCAGCAGGCCGCGGCCATCGGGGCGGCCGCCCGGCTGCGGGCCGGGCCCGGGGGCGCCGAGGTCGCGCTGGCCGATCCGCCGTATCCCCAGGGCCTGACCGGCCAGTGGATGCGCCGCTGGCTCGCCGGGGTGGCGCAGGACGCCGACGCGCTAGGCCTCGATCTCTCCCTCGTCGAGCCGCGGACGGCCGCGGTCGTCCGCAAGGGCAGGCGGGTGCTCCGCTTCACACCGCCTCGCGGGGGCGCGCCCGCGGCGTGGCGCAACCGGTTCCTCGCGTGGATGGACGAGGGCGGCTTCGACGTCCTCGTGAGCCCGGCCGTCGCCGCCCCGCCCGTCGGTGCCGGAGCGATGGCCGGGCGCCGCTACCGGTCCACCCTCGTCAGCTCGGCCACCCGGGTGCCGTGCACCCAGGCGTGGAACCTCGCCGGGCTGCCCGCCGCGGTAGCGCCGGTACTCGTGGACGGGCGCCCGATCGGCGTGCAGATCGTCGGACGGCCCGGCTCCGAGGCCGCCCTCCTCACCGCCGCGGCCCGCCTCGAACGGCGGGTGGTCCCCGCGACGGGCGCGGCGGCGCCACGCGTGTATGCGTAGCGCCGCCGGCGGCTACCGCAGGTGGATCACTTCTGGTTCTTCCAGGGACCCGTGATCGCGAACATGATCCCGGGCGTCTGGATGCTGCCGAACAGCACCTTCTTGTCGTGCGAGAAGACCGGCCCCGTGAACTCGCTGCCGTTGCCGAGCTCATTGCGGGCCAGCGCGAACGGCTCGCCCTTGCCGGAGACGCCGACGAGGTGCTGCACACCCTCGCCGTCCTCGGCGACGATCAGGCCGCCCCACGGGGAGACGGTGATGTTGTCCGGCCCGTCGAACGCACCATCCTGGTCCGGGTTCGGGTTGACCCCGAACCGCACCTTGAGGGTGATGGTGGACCGCTTCGGGTCGTAGAACCACACCTGGCCGTCGTGCGCGGCACCCGGGCTCTCGGTACGCGCGTAGCTGGCGACGACGTACGCGCCGCCGTCGCCCCACCACGCGCCCTCGATCTTGCGCCCGCGGGTCACCTGGTCCGGGCCGAACTGCTTGCGGGTGGACGTGGTCCGCGCGTCGCGGTCGGGCACCGGCGTCCAGGTGACCTTGTAGGTGGTGCCGATCGCGGTGGCCCGGGAGACGTCGTCGATGAACACGCCCGCCGCGTCGGTGCAGCGCATCGCACCCAGCTCACCCTCGGTCGGGCCGAGCTTGCGCAGCGCACCCTTGCCGCCCTTGAAGCCCTTCGGCGCCGCCCAGCGGTACAGCAGGCCGTTGGGGGTGTCGGCGTCCTCGGTGAGGAGGATGTCGCCGCTCTTCGGGTCGACCACGGCGGCCTCGTGCGCGAACCGGCCGAGCGCCTTGATCGGCTGCGGGTCGCGGTTGGCCGCCATGTCGAACGGGTCGACCTCGAAGACGTAGCCGTGGTCCTTCGTGCGGCCGGCACCCGCGAGGACCTCAGTCTCCTCGCACGTGAGCCAGGTGTCCCACGGCGTGATGCCACCGGCGCAGTTCTGAACGGTGCCCGCGATGGCGACGTACTCACGGAGGCGGTTGCCGTCGCGGTCGGTCTCGACGACCGTGCAGCCACCGGCGCTGCCCGGGTCGTAGACGAGGCCCTCGAGGTGCGGCACCGGGAGCGGGGTGGTCGCGAACGGGCTGCTGAGCTCGTGGTTGTAGACGATCGCGGTGCCGCCGCCCTTCGTCTTGAAGGCACCAGCGCCGTCGTGGTTGCTCGGGGTGGGCTCCCCCGACTCGAGGCGGGTCACCCCGGCCTCGGTGACAACCGCGTAGCGGAAGCCCTCGGGGAGCGCGAGCCGTCCCGCCGGGTCGGGGACGAGCGGCCCGTACCCGGCCGAGCCGGCGGGGGCGGCAGCCGCGTTCGGGGCGGTCAGCAGCAGGTCGCCGGCCGCGCCCAGCAGCACGACCCCGGCTCCGGCTGCGGCGCCTGCCTGGAGGAAGCCCCGGCGGGACAGTCCCTCTGTCATCGATGTGTCTCCCTGACGTTCGTGACCGATCGGTTCACCCGACCGGGTGGTGGTCGGCACACGCTGTCCCACGGACGCGGCAGGAAGATGAACGGAATACATCCGGATGAGGTACCCAAGCGGACCCGTTGATGCCCTGATAGGACGAATCCGGCATGCAAGCTGGTTTGATCGTCAGCTCGGCGGCAGCCACTCGCCCGAACGCAGGAACTGCTCGATGGCGGCTGTGTACGGGGCGAGATCCATCCCCTGCCGGGCCACCCAGCCGTCGTCGTAGTAGCTGTGCCGGTAGCGCTCGCCGCCGTCACAGATGAGCGTGACCACGCTGCCGCGCACCCCGGACGCGAGCATCCGCGCGACGAGCTGCCAGACACCCCAGAGGTTGGTGCCCGTCGAACCACCCGCCCACCTCCCGGTCACGGCCCGCAGGTGCCGCACCGCAGCCACGCTCGCCGCGTCGGGCACGGGGATCATCAGGTCGATCACACTCGGGACGAAGCTGGGCTCGGTCCGCGGGCGGCCGATCCCCTCGATCCGCGAGGGCATTCCGGTGCCGTAGTCCGGCACGTCGAGCGTCCAGCCGGGGAAGTAGGACGAGTTCTCCGGGTCGACCACGGCGAGCCGCGTGGGGTGGCGGCGGTAGCGCAGGTAGCGCCCGATCGTGGCGGACGTGCCGCCGGTGCCGGCCCCCACGACGACCCACTCCGGCACGGGGAACCGCTCCATCGCCAGCTGGTCGAAGATCGACTCGGCGATGTTGTTGTTGCCCCGCCAGTCGGTGGCCCGCTCGGCGTAGGTGAACTGGTCGATGTAGTGCCCGCGGGTCTCCGCCGCGAGCCGCTCGGCCTCGGCGTACATGCCGGCAGGCCGGTCCACGAAGTGGCACTTCCCGCCGTACCGCTCGATCAGCGCGATCTTCTCCGGGCTCGTGGATCGGGGCATGACCGTCACGAACGGCACCCCGACCAGCTGCGCGAAGTACGCCTCCGACACCGCGGTCGACCCGGAGCTCGCCTCGACGACCGTGGTGCCCTCGACGATCCAGCCGCTCGTCAGCGCATAGAGGAAGAGCGACCGAGCCAGCCGGTGCTTGAGGCTCCCCGTCGGGTGCACCGACTCGTCCTTGAGATAGACGTCGATGCCCCAGTCCGGCGGCAGGGGGAAGGGGTGCAGGTGGGTGTCGGCAGAGCGGTTGGCGTCGGCCTCGACGCGGCGGACCGCCTCGGTGACCCAGGCACGGGTGCGGCCTGAGGAGCGATCAACCGGCTCGAACACAACCAGACGGTAGCGGCCGGCCCCACGCCCCTCCCGAACGCCGGGGCGGGGTGGGCCAACGCACTCCTCTGCGCGCCGTCCCCCGGCCGCGGCTCAGCGCAGCACCACCCGGCCCGTTCCCGCCCGCGCGCGGCCGATGACCGCCGCCGGTGCGCCCAGGCCGGCCACCGCCTCCTCGGCACGCTCGGGAGCCGCACCGAAGAGGAGCCCGCCCGAGGTCTGGGCGTCGGCGAGCAGGAGGACCTCCAGCTCGGGAAGGTCGCCGTCGTCGACGCGCGGGGCCACCCAGTCGCGGTTGCGGCGTGTGCCGCCCGGGATCGTCCCGGCTGCGGCGAGCGCCCTCGTGCCGGGCAGGAAGGGCACCGCGGCCACGTCCAGCTCGACGTCCACGCCCGACGCCGCGGCCATCTTGGTCAGGTGCCCGAGCAGACCGAACCCGGTGACGTCGGTGCAGCCGGTCGCCCCGGCGGCGAGCGCGGCGGCCGATGCGGCTGCGTTGCTCGCCGTCATCGACGCGACGGCGGCCGCCTCGACGCCAGGCGGCGCGGTGCCTGCCTTGATCGCCGTGGTGGCCACGCCGACGCCGAGCGCCTTCGTGAGCACGAGCGCGTCGCCGTAACGGAGCCCGGTGTTGGTGAGCACGCGGTCCGGGTGCACCTCGCCGACGACGGCGAGCCCGTACTTCGGCTCCGGGTCGTCGACGCTGTGCCCGCCCACAACCGCGAACCCGCCCTCGGCGCCGATCTCCGCACCCCCGGCGAGCACCTCGGCGAGCATCGACACCGGCAGCTCCGACGACGGCCATGCCACGAGGTTCAGGGCGAAGAGCGGCCGGCCGCCCATCGCGTACACGTCCGAGACGGCGTTCTGCGCGGCGATGCGGCCCCAGGTGCGGGGATCGTCGACGAGCGGGGTGAAGAAGTCGGTGGTGGCCACCAGCGCACGGTCGGCGTCGAGGCGCCACACGGCGGCGTCGTCGCCGGTCTCGGTGCCGACGACGAGATCGGGGTGGCGCGGCGGGGTGAGCGTGCTCAGCACCTCGGCCAGCAACCCGGGCGCGAGTTTGCAGGCGCACCCGGCGCCGTGGCTGAACTGCGTGAGACGCCGGGCGGTGGCGGAGCCGGTCATCGGTCAGACGTTACGACCCACCCGCTAGGAAAAGGAGCGACCAGACACGGGCTGTTCACGTGGTACCGCCGACCGCATGAATGCGCCCGCCCGCCGATCGGCGGTAGTTTCACCCCGAACCGGCGAACAAGCTACCGAACGTGACGATCAGCTCCCCACAGAACCCTGCTCAGTCCACTGGGGGCCTCCCGTCCTCCACCGGTCCGTTCGACATCGTCCGTCGTGGTTACGACCGCGACCAGGTCGACGTGCAGCTGCGGGAACTGCGCGACCGCCTCGCCTCCGCTGAGGCCGGCCGTCAGGCCGCGGAGCAGCACGCGCGCGCCACGGAGAAGGAGCTGCGCGCTCGCCAGCAGCAGGGCGACGCGCCGCTTGCCGCGGAGAGCTTCGGCTTCCGCGCGGAGAAGATCCTCCGCCTCGCCGAGCACGAGGCCGCCGACGTCCGCAACCGCGCGGCCAATGAGGCCACCGCCCTCGTCGAGCAGGCGCGCGCCGACGCCGAGCGCCACCGCCACGAGGTCGAGCAGAAGCTCATCGCCCGCTCCGCCGAGCTGGACCAGGAGGCCGCGCAGCGCAACGTGGCCATCCAGGAGCGCGAGCAGCAGGCCGCCGCCACCCTCGCCGCCGCCCGCGAGGACGCCGCGCGCATCCAGGAGGACGCGCGGCACGCCGCCGACGCGCTGGTCACCGAGGCGCAGAACCGCGCCGACGAGGTGCGTCAGCGCAGCGAGCAGGATCTCAAGCGCCGCCGCGAGGCCGCTGAGCAGGAGCTGCGCCGCATCGGGTCGCTGCACGAGGGCGTGCGCAACGAGATGGCCCGGCTCCACAAGCTCCTCGGCGCCGAGCTGGGTGACGGTCCCGCCAAGACCGGTGACGTCAGCGAGCGCAGCGCGCTTCCGATGCGCTCCGCCCGCCCGCAGCTGGAGAGCTCGTCGGTCTGACGCCGGCTACTGCACGCCCCACGGCCGGGCACCCGCTCGGGTGCCCGGCTGTATGCGTGACGGCGCGCCCGACAGTGGGTACGACGGCTGTGGGTACGGCGCCCCGCCCGTAGGGTGCTCGACTGTGAGCATCGTCGACCCGCGGCGCCTGATCCCGCGCACCGACGCGGTGCTCGCCGAGCCGCGGATCGCCGCCGCCGTCGAGCGGCTCGGCCGCGACATCGTCAAGTCCGCCGTCGCCGCGGCCCAGGAGCGCGTTCGCTGCGGCGAGGTCCCACCCGACCACGACGCCGTGGTCGAGGCGGCGCTCGACGCCCTCCCGGCCGCGGCCACCGGGCTGCGCCCCGTGCTGAACGCCACCGGCGTGCTGCTGCACACCAACCTCGGCCGCGCCCCCCTCTCCCCCGCCGCCCGAGCCGCGCTGGACGTCGCCGCCGGCACCTGCGACGTCGAGCTGGACCTGCACACGGGCGCCCGCGGCCCGCGCGGGGCCACCCTGCTCGCCGCTCTGCTCGACGCCGTCCCGACGGCGGCCGCCGCACACGTCGTCAACAACGGGGCGGCTGCGCTCGCCATGGTGGCCGCGGCCCTCGCCCCCGGCCGCGAGGTGATCATCTCCCGCGGCGAGCTCGTCGAGATCGGCGACGGCTTCCGCATTCCGGAGCTGCTCACCGCGGCCGGCGTGCGGCTGCGCGAGGTCGGCACCACCAACCGCACGAGCCGCGCCGACTATGCGGGCGCGGTCGGTGAGGACACCGCGCTGATCCTCAAGGTGCACCCGTCGAACTTCGTCGTCAGCGGTTTCACCCAGTCCGTCGGGATCGGCGAGCTGACCGGCCTCGGCGTCCCGGTTGTGGCGGACATAGGCTCCGGGCTGCTCGCCCCCCACCCGCTGCTGCCCGACGAGCCAGACGCCGCCACGGTGCTCGCCCAGGGCGCCGACCTCGTGACGGCCTCGGGCGACAAGCTCCTCGGCGGCCCGCAGGCCGGGCTGCTGCTGGGCGCCCCGGGGGTCGGCGCCGAGCTCGTGCAGCGGGTCCGGCGGCACCCGCTCGCCAGGGCGGTGCGCGCCGACAAGCTCACCCTCGCGGCCCTCGAAGCCACCCTGCGCGGCCCGCTGCCACCCGTGCGCGCGGCGCTCGCCGCGGACCCGCGAGAGATCCGGGCCAGGGCGGAGCGCCTCGCCGCCGCGCTCGCCGCAGCCGGGGTGGACGCCACGGCCATCGACTCCACCGCCGCCGTGGGCGGAGGCGGAGCCCCGGGGGTCACGCTGCCGAGCGCCGCCGTCGCGCTCCCGGAGCACTACGCCGCCGCCCTGCGCGCCGGCGACCCACCGGTGCTCGGCCGCGTCGAGCATGGCCGCTGCCTGCTCGACCTGCGTGCTCTGCCCGCGGATGCCGACGCCGCGCTGACCACTGCCGTGCTCGCCTGCAGCGGCTGAGCACATGCACGTCCTCGCCACGGCCGGGCACGTCGACCACGGGAAGTCCACCCTGGTCCGTGCACTGACCGGAATGGAGCCGGACCGGTGGGCCGAGGAGCGCCGCCGCGGCATGACGATCGACCTCGGCTTCGCCTGGACGACCCTGGAGTCGGGGCGCACGGTCGCGTTCGTCGACGTCCCCGGGCACGAGCGGTTCGTCAGCACGATGCTCGCCGGGGTGGGCCCCGTGCCGGCCGTCGTGCTCGTCGTGGCCGCCGACGAGGGCTGGATGCCGCAGTCCGCGGAGCACGTGGACGCGCTGTCCGCGCTCGGCGTCGATACCGGCCTCCTGGTGGTGACCCGCAGCGACCTGATGGAGCCCGAGCTCGCCCTTGCCGACGCCCGCGAGCACCTCGCCTGTACGCCGCTCGCAGAGGTTCCCGCCGTCGCCGTCGCGGCCACCACGGGCGCCGGTATGCCCGCCCTGCGCGCGGCCCTCGACGCGCTCGTGTCCCGCCTCCCCGACCCCGACCCCGGCGCGGACGTCCGGCTGTGGGTCGACCGCGCCTTCACGATCCGCGGCGCCGGCACGGTGGTGACGGGCACGCTCGGCGCGGGCCGGCTCCGGCTGGACGACGAGCTCGAGCTGCTGACCGCGTCGGGCGCGCGCAAGGTAGCGGTGCGCGGGCTGCAATGCCTCGGGGAACCGGTCGCGGAGGCGCACGGGGTGGCCCGGGTTGCCGTGAACCTGCGCGGGCTCCCCCGCGAGGCCGTGACCCGCGGGGACGTGCTGCTCACACCGGGAGCGTGGCTCGCCACGGATCTGGTCGACGCCCGGCTGCGGGCGGTGCGCTCTGGGGAGCCCGCCCCTGATCCGGCCGGGCTCCCGGCTGAGCTGAACCTGCACATCGGCGCCGCCGCCGCGCCCGCCCGGCTGCGGCCGCTCGGGCCCGACACGGTCCGGCTCAGGCTGCGCGGGCCGCTCCCGTTGCGCATCGGCGACCGGGCCGTCCTCCGCGACGCCGGGGCCCACGCGGTGGTCGCCGGGCTCACCGTGCTCGACGTGGCCCCGCCCGAGCTGCGCCGTCGCGGGGCGGGCGCGCGCCGGGCCGCGGATCTCGCCGGGATGGATGGCGTGGCGTCGGCGGCCGGGGAGCTGGCGCGCCGGGGTGTCGCCCGCCGCGCCGACCTGCTCGCGATGGGCGTGCCGGCGGGCAGCCTCGGTGCGCTCGGCGACGTGCCGGCCGCTGCGGGCTGGCTCGTGGACCCCGGCCGAGCGCGCGAGCTGCTGGCGGTGCTGGCCGCCGCCGTGGACGCGCACGACACCGCCGACCCGCTCGACCCCGGGCTGCCCGTCGAGGCCGCCCGCCGCGCGGCATCCCTGCCGGAGCCGCGCCTGGTGGACGCCGTGCTCCGATCCGCGGTGACCGACCTGGTGCTGCGCGAGGGCCGGGTGGTGCGCTCGGCGGAGCGCGCGCTACCCGCCCCGGTCCGTGCCGCGATGGCCACACTGCGCACCGACCTGGAGCGTGACCCGTTCGGCGCACCGGAGGCGGCCCGGCTCGCCGAGCTGGGGCTCGGACCTCGGCAGATCGCCTCGCTCGTGAAGGCAGGGCAGCTGATGCGCATCGCCGACGGGGTGGTGCTGCTGCCCGGCGCGGACCGGCTCGCCCTCGACGTCCTCGCCGGCCTGGGTGGGGAGTTCACGATCAGCGCCGCCCGGCAGGCGCTGGGCACCAGCCGCCGCGTTGCCGTCCCATTGCTGGAGCTGCTCGCGAGGACCGGACGCACGCTCCGCACCACCGACGGCCGCCACCGCCTCGTCTGACTGCCGGTGGGACACCGTGTCCCGCGCCGGAAGTCCGGTGCGTATATCGGCGGATCCAGGTTTCCGCTGGGTGTGCCGGGGCGCGGTCCTCGTACCGGGCGTACTCGGGCCGTGCGCCGGTGCGCCCAGCGGGGAGCTGGGCCGTCGAGATACGTGGTGGACTTCCGGCGCGGGACACCAAGTTGCGCTTGAAGTGGCAGAGTCCCGCGCCGAGCCCTACCGTGACTTCCGATGTCCGAGACCCGTGAAAACCTGCCGTCCGAGCCGTCGTCGATCCGACGCAGCGGGGACGCCGACGACCAGATCACCCTCGCCACGAGCAGCCCGGCCCCGGGCCAGGTCGTGATCGACGTGGGTGGTGAAGTCGACATGCTCACCTCCCCACAGCTGCGCTCGGCCGTTCTCGACCAGTTCGCGGCCGGCGCAGGCGTCGAGTTGGTGGTGCTCGACCTCGACAGCGTCACGTTCCTCGGCACGAGCGGGCTCGCCGTGCTGATCGAGATGCGGGAGGCGGCGCACGCCGCAGGCGTCGAGCTGCGGCTGGCGTGCACGGCGCGGCGGGTCCTGCGGCCGCTCACGATCGCCGGGCTCATCCCGCTGTTCGACATCCACGACACCATCGACCGGGCGCTGGCGAGCACCTGATCTCCCGTGGGAGGGCCTGACGGTAACCCTCTGTAGCGTGATGTGGGTCACACGTTGGCGGGGACGTTTGGCGCCTGAACCACCTGGGAACGAGCACCTCGATCGCCCGGAACGTCGGGCATGAGTGACAAGAGGTGGCGATGAGCGACGTTTCCCGGCTTCCCGGCCCGATGGACCACGCTTGGCAGTGGCAGCGCCTCGGTTCCTGCCGTGGCATGGACAGCGGGGTTTTCTTCCATCCGGACGGGGAGCGCAACCCGTCCCGGGCGCGGCGCACCGCGCAGGCGAAGGAGGTCTGCCGCCGGTGTCCGGTGATTGAGCAGTGCCGGGAGTTCGCGCTGCAGACCCGGGAGCCGTTCGGCGTGTGGGGTGGGCTCGCCGAGGCGGAGCGCCGGATCATCCTGGAGCAACGCGGCATCCCGATGGCGAGCTGACCGACCGACAGGTACGGCGGGGCGGGTCCTCTGCGGATCCGCCCCGCCGTCGTGTGTGGGCCCGGCGCGGCCGCGGCTCAGCTGCCGACGACCGACAGCTCCAGGCACCGGTAACGCAGCAATGGGATGCCGTACACCTGCGCGATTCGCTGCGCCGCGCGGTTGACCATGGCACGGGCCGGGTCGCTCTGGGTCGGCGCCGGCGCCAGGCAGTACACCCCGGGCTCGGGGTCGAAGCCGATCAGCTCGCTCATCGCGGCGACCAAGTCGTCCGCGGCCGTCATCGGGTAAGGCGTACGCAACCCCAGGCGGTGGAGCTGCAGGCCGGGCAGCCCGAGGCGGGCGATGCCGGCCCGCACCTCGGCGGCCGTGCTGTCGAACCAGTCGTCGTCGTAGTAGTTGTCGTCGTCGTAGTCGTCGTCCGCGCCGTCGTGTCCGCCCGCGGGCCCGTAGGCCGTGCTCGGGACGTCCTCGCCTGCGACCAGGAGGTCGACCTGCGGGAACCCCTCGGCGAGCCGGGCCAGGTCCGACTCGGGACGGAGCAGCTCCATCGGACTCACTGCCACCGCGACGACCCGGCGGTGCGCGGGAACGGCAGAGCTACCGATGGCGGGAACCGCCACCGGCGCGGAGACTCTGATCTCCGGAACTGCAACCATCTGCAACGTTCCCCTCGACGCGCCGGCATTCCCGCCCCCGGGAACCTGCCGGTCTGCCGCAGAGTGAACCCTCAATCGCGGTGTCGTGGCTGGTGAGAGCGGGTTCTAACGACGAGCGGCGGCCGTCGATCCGTGAGTGGCTGCATACAATATTGCGTCTTCGGGGGCATCCGCGGAGCGGCGCCACTCGGCGCGTGGAGGGTGCTGACGAGCCTCCACACATAACGGCGGCAGCTCGGATGGGACGGCTACCCGTCGAGCCGGACGGCCAGGAGCGCGATGTCGTCGCGCACGCGCGGCACGTTGCAGGCCGCCAGCACCTCCTCCACCACCCTGTCCGGCTCCGAGCGGGGCGGCAGGCCCGCCAGCGTCTGCTCCAGCAGTGCGGTGCGCTCGTCGGCATCCTCACCTGCCACGTCGGTGAGGCCGTCGGTGTAGAAGAGCAGGACGGAGCCGGGCATGCACCGGACCACCGCCTCGGTGCGCCCCGCACCGGAGCGGCGCCCGAATCGCCGCACCGCCCCGATCATCGGCGACCGGTGCTCGTCGAGGGTCAGCAGCGCCCCGTCGGGGCCGAGGAGCAGCGGGGCGGGGTGGCCTGCGTTGGCGTAGCGCAGCACCCGTTCCCCCGAGAGGTCCGGCGGTTCGAGCCGGGCGTACACCGCCGTCGCCATCGCGGCCATCTCCAGGCCCTGCACGAGCTGGTCACAGCGGTCGAGCACCGAGCCGGGCAAGCCACCGTCCCACGCGTAGGAGCGCAGCACGCCACGCAGCTGCCCCATCGCCGCCGCGGCCCGCAGGTCGTGGCCCACCACGTCGCCCACCGCGAGCCCGAGCGCACCGTCGGGCAGGTCGAGGACGTCGTACCAGTCGCCGCCGACCTGGTTGCCATCGACGCCGACGAGGTAGCGCGCCGCCACCCGTACCCCGTCGACGTCGGACACGACCGGGAGCAGGCTGCGCTGCAGCGTGACGGCTGCGGCGTGTTCCACCTCGTAGAGGCGGGCGTTGTCGACGGTGAGCCCGGCGCGCCCGGCGATGTCGGCGGCCAGGTGCAGGTCGCGCTGGGTGTACCGGCGGCCGTACGGGTGCTGGGTGACCAGCGTGAGCGTGCCGAGAACGTGGCCGCGCGCCCGCACGGGGACGACCATGGTCGAGCGCAGCCGCAGCTCGTCGTAGACCGCGGCGGCGGCCGGGTGGTCCGGGTAGCGGTGGGCGCCCAGCTCCGGCAGCTCGGCCTCCAGCAGCGCCTGCTCGCCCGCCAGCACGTCTCCGGTGCGGCTGCCGTCGCCGGTGTGGTAGCCGCGAAGCGCGGCGAGCCGCCGCAACCGGTCCTCGTCGGCGGGGTCGCGCGCCGCGACGGCCACCCGCTGCGGGGCGGCGGATCCCGGAGGGTCGAGCAGGTCCACGGCACAGGCGTCCGCGAGTGCCGGCACCAGGCTGCGAGCCAGCCGCTGGCACGCGTCGGTGACCCCGAGCGCCCCGGTCATCTGGGAGGTGGCGTCGGCGAGCAGGCGCAGCTGCCCGCGGGCCTCCTCGGCCTCGGCGAGCGCCGCCCGCCGCTCCTGCTCGACGATCACTCGTTCGGTGACGTCGTTCTGGACCCCGACGAAGTTGACGAGCTGTCCGCCGCCGTCGAACACCGGCGAGATCGACACCTGGTTCCAGAACGCCGTTCCATCACGTCTGTAGTTGAGCAGCACCTCCGTGATGGGCCGGCGGAGGTGGAGCGCCTCGGCGATCCTGCGCACAGCCGCCGAGTCGGTGTTGGGGCCCTGCAGGAAGCGGCAGTTCCGGCCGACGACGTCGTCGTGCAGGTACCCCGTGAGCGTGCAGAACGACGGGTTGACCCAGATCAGCGGATCGTCGGGCTGCCGGGGGTCGGTGATCGTGAACGACATCTCCGTGGCGATGACGGCGCGGTCGCGCAACATCTCCAGCCGCCTGCGGTCGTCGTGCTCGGCGCCGGAGACCTGGAAGAACACCACGAGCGCCCGCCGCTCGAAACCGGCGGTGCCCCCGGGCGGCACGACCACGTCGGAGAGTGCGAAACCCGTGACCCACAGAGGCCTGCCCTCCGTGGCGGCCCGCTGCGCGTCCGTGGAGATGCCGCCGCGGCAGGCGGCGCCGTGCACCGTCACCGGAACCCCCGCCACCCCGGTCGCCACGAGCGACAGGGGCGTGCTCGTGTCGCTCATCCGCGTGCCGACGAGGTCGGTGAGCCCCGCGGCGTCGCTCCAGACGTCGATGTCGACCGGGAGGCGCAGCGGCTCGCCGGTGAGCTCGACAGCGCCCGCGTTGGCGTGCACGACCTGGCGCCGGTCGAGGTCGATGACCAGCACGGCCGCGGGGGCGGCCAGCACCTGCGGCAGGACCGCCGCGGTGCTGCTCGCCGCGGCTGCGGGCGCGACATCTCCCCCACTCACGCGCCCAGCGTAAGTGCACTCGGGGCCCCCCACGCCGTAACGATCCGGGTGACACCCGGCAGACGGGTCGGTGCTCATCCGGCCCCGGGCAGCGCCCGGTAAGCTACCGGGATGCGCCCGGGGCGAGCGGATGTCGTGGCCGAGCAGTTGCTCGATCTCGTCCTCGACGGCACGTTCCCGGTCGGGGGAGCGCTGCCCAGCGAGTCCGAGCTGGCGCAGCGGTTCGGGGTCAGCAGGCTGACGGTCCGCGAGGCCATCCGCTCACTCGTACCCACCCGGGTGATCGACGTGCAGCAGGGCCGATCCAGCCTGGTCAACCCTACGAGCCGCTGGTCGCCGCTGGACGGGCGCCTGTTGCTGGCCCGCAGCCGCGTCGACGGCGACCCGCTGCTGCTGCCCCGACGGCTGGTCGAGGCCCGCCGCGCGGTAGAGGTGGCGATCGTGGAGCTGGCCGCCGCGCGCCGCACCGACGCACAGCTCGAACGCCTCTGCGCGCTGCACCAGGACATGGTCGACGGCCACTCCCGCGGCGACGCGCAAGCCACCGCGAAGGCCGACTTCGCCTTCCACGCGGCGCTCTTCGACGCGGCCGACAACGTCTTCCTCGAGGCGCTGTTCGAGCCCCTGACGTCCGTGCTCCGGGCGATGCGCGAGGAGACCTCGTCGATCGCGGAGTTCCGCAGCCATGCGCTCGACCGGCACGCTGCCATCCTGCGGGCGGTCGAGGCGGGCGACCCGCAGGCGGCCAGGACGGCGATGGAAGCACACCTGGACCAGACCGAGCAGGACGTGGAGCGGTACCTGAGCCCGCAGGCCGCGTCGCGGCCCGCGGGCTAGCCCATCCCGGCACCTACCCGCCGATCTCGAGGCCGAACACCGACAGCAGCGTGTAGACGCCGAGCAGGGCGATCGCCGCGCTGCTCACCACGAGCAGCACCGAGAACCCCTGGCCGCCGTGCAGGCGCGGGTCGGTCTCCGTGCGCCGCAGGTACCAGACGGCCACCACCGCGGCCACGAGGAAGATGCCGGTTGTCACGCCACCGATCTGCACCATGATCACTGGCGACTGGATCGCCAGGAAGCAGACGGCCCACAGGATCGGCAGCACCACGGTGAAGATGCGGATCCAGCGCAGCCGGGCGACCGGGTCCTTCCAGTCCAGCACCCCGAGCGTGGCGAGCAGGTTGGTGTACATCCGCGACCAGCTGGGGATCGCCGCCCACATCGTGGAGCCGAGCACGGCGATCGCGCCGATCAGGAACAGGACGCTCGCCCACTCGCCGAGGGTGTCGGTGTAGATGCGCGAGAGCGTGGTGATCATCCCGTTGCCCGAGGGCACGAGGCCCTGCGGGTGCAGCACGGCCGCACCCATCAGGTAGAAGGCCAGCGTGCCGAACGTGTAGATCACCCAGGACAGGAACGCGTCCTTGTACATGACGCGGATCCAGCCGTTCGCGCGCCGGGCCCACTCCTCGCTGCCGTCGTTCGGACCGGTCCAGCGCGCGTAGCCCTTCTCCAGGCACCAGTAGGTGTAGAAGGTGATCTCGTCGGCGCCGACTCCCGTGATGCCGAACATCGCCACCGCGGCGCCGATCGCACCCGCCGGGATGAGGAAGGCCAGTCCGCCGACCAGGTCGCCCGCCCCGTACGAGAACGGTGTGAGCGGCAGGCCGAGCGCGATCAGCACGGTGATGGCCGTGAAGATCACCACGAGGACGGCGGCGCCGCGCTCGATCAGTGTGTAGCTGTTGGAGTAGAGCAGGGCGATGCTGCCGACGGCGAGGATGCAGGTCCAGATCGTCAGCGACGGGAACCCGAGGGGGTCCCCGCCGAGCGGCAGCAGGATACTGAACGCCGCCGCGGTGCCGCCGATGATGCCGCCCACCTGCAGCAGCTTCGACAGCGCCAGCACGATCCAGAGCAGGTTCACCCAGCCGATCCGCCCGATGCGCGGGGGGACCTTGTCGTAGCCGCTGAGCGCGGGTTCGCCGGTGGCGATCGTCCAGCGGGCGAGCTCCACCTGCACCGCGACCTTGACGAGCGTGCTGATGATGACGAGCCACAGCAGCACGAACCCGGCCTGGGCACCGAGCGCCGTGGTGGCGATCAGCTCGCCCGACCCCACGATCGACGCGCTCATGATCAGGCCGGGCCCGAGGTAGCGGAAGCTGGCCCGCCAGCCGACGGGCGGTTCCTTGATGCCCTCAGGTGTCAGTGCGTAGGGGTCGGTCGCCGCAGCGCCGGCCGCCTTCCCGGTCGTATCGGACATCCGCCGCTCCCTCGCTCCGTTGCTTCTCCGGCTGGCAGTGCTTCTCGGTTGTGGCTGCTGTTCTCCCCGGGCTCCGGGTCCTCACGGTTCGCGACGGTCACGTCCCACGGGCCGTTCCACACCAGCACGCGCATCGGCGCTCCTCCTCCCGGGAAGCAGGTTCCGCAGCAGCGGATAGACCAGGACGAGCACCGTGAGCACCATCAGCCCTGCGCTGATCGGCCGGGTGAGGAACTGCGTGAGGTCCCAGTTCGTCTTGATCACGCTCTGCATGAAGTTCTTCTCGACGATCGGTCCGAGCACGAGCCCGAGCACGATCGGCGCCAGGGGGAAGCCGGTCCGCTCCATGACGTAGCCGAGCACGCCTGCCGCGAGCATGATCCCGATCTCGAGATAGCCGTTGTTCGTGGAGAAGGCGCCGACGATGCAGAACGCCACGATGATCGGCATCAGGACGGTCGAGCGGACGCGCAGCAAGGTGCCGCTCGCCCGGATCGCCAGGTAGCCGAGCGGGATCATGAGCAGGTTGGCGATGATGAAGATCATGTAGATGCCGTAGAGCAGCGGCGCGTCGGCGCCGAACAGCTCCGGCCCCGGCTGCACGCCCTTGACCAGCAGCACCCCGAGCAGGATCGCCGTGATCGTGTCGCCGGGGATCCCGAACACGAGCGTCGGGACGTACGCGGACGCGAGCGAGGCGTTGTTGGCCGAGCCCGCCGAGACGATCGGCTCGATGTGCCCCTCGCCCTTGCCGAACCGGTGACCGTCCGGAGAGGCGTTCTTCGTGGCGGCGTACGACACCCAGGCGGCGACGTCCCCGCCCGCACCCGGCAGCACCCCGACCACGTTGCCGATCACGTTGCCGCTGATCACGCCCTTCCAGTAGCGGCGGAGCGTCCGCGCGGTGTCGCGGAACATCCCGCGCGTGTGCATGCGCACCGGCGTCACCCGCCCAGCGGGGCGCAACAGGTTGCGCAGCACCTCGGAGAGGCCGAAGAGCCCGACCATCGCCGGGATGAAGCTGATCCCCTGCAGGAGGTCGGTGCTGCCGAAGGTGAAACGCGCGTAGCCGAGCGCGATGTCGATACCCACCGTCGAGAGCAGCACGCCGATGAGCAGGGAGATCGCGCCCTTCACCTGCGAGCCGTCGGAGATGATGACCGAGGCCGTCAGGCCGAGCACGGCCACCCAGAAGTACTCATACGACGTGAACTGCACGGCGAAGTCGGCCAGTGCGGGCGCCGCCGCCATGAGCACGACGGCCCCGGCGATGCCCCCGAGCGCCGACCCGACGAGCCCCACACCGAGCACGAGCGCGCCGTTCCCGGCCTGCGTCTGGCGGTAGGCGTCCTCGGTGTAGGCGGCGCTGGCCGGGGTGCCGGGCATGCGCACCAGCGCCGACGGCAGGTCGCCCGCGAAGATCGCCATCGCCGACATCGTGATCACGGCGGCGATCGCGGGCAGCGGGTCGAGGAAGAACGCGAAGGGCACGAGCAGCGCCGTGGCGAGCGTCGCGGTCAGGCCGGGGATCGAACCGATGAAGAGCCCGTAGACGGCCGAGGCGAACACGACAATCCAGAGCGTCGGGTCTGCGAGGAGGCCGAAGGCCGCTCCGAGGTCGGACACGGCCGGCTACCCCAGCAACCCGATGGGCAGTGGCACGAGCAGCAACTCCCGGAACAGCAGCACGATCGCCCCGGTCGTGACCACGGCCGAGGCAGCGGCCACCAGCGGCCGCACGCCGAGCAGCCACGTCAGGAGGAACAGCAGCACGGCCATCGTGAGGATGAAGCCGACAGCCTCGGCCAGGAGGAGGTACGCGGCCACGAAGCCGAGCACGGCGAGCGCCCGTACGACGCCCTGGGGCGCGACCTGCGCGGCGGGAGCGACGGCCCGCCCGCGGGCCCGCAGGGCGCGGACGGCCAGCACGAGCCCGAACACCACGAGCAGTGCCCCCACGAGCCCGGGGAAGAGCGCAGGGCCCGGCTGCCCGTCGGGAAGCTCCGGGAAGGTCCGGACGTGGAGGAGCACCGCGGCACCGAGCGCCGCCGACAGCAGGCCGCCGACCAGGTCCGTGCGCCAGCCGACCTCGCCGGGGGCCTCCGGAGCCGGCTCGACGGCCTCCTCCGCCGTCATCCGGCGAGCCCGGCGGTCCGCATGATCTCGCCCTTCTGGGCGTCCTGCTCGGCCATGAACGCCCCGAACTCCTGCGCGCCCCGCCACTCGATCCCGAAGCCGGCGGTGCCCATGAACTCCTCGTACTCGGGGCTGTGCACGATCCCGTCGAGGTGGCAGCTCAGCTCCGAGACGACGTCCGCGGGCATGCCCGCGGGGCCGGCGACGCCGCGCCAGGCCGCCATCGTGAAGTCGAGGCCCTGCTCGCGCAGTGTGGGCACGTCGGGGAACTTCGGGTCCCGCTCCGGCGCCATCACGCCGATCGCCTTCGCCCGCCCGGCCTGGATCATGGTCTGGTTCTCGACGAGGCTCGCGGTCGAGACGTCGATGCCGCCCGCCACCAGTTCCTGCAGCGCCGGCGCCGCGCCCTCGCTGGGCACCCAGCGGATCGCATCGGGGGCGAGCCCGGACTCCAGGAGCATCCCCGCCCTGGCCAGGTCCCAGATCCCACCGCGCCCGGTCCCGGACGCCGTCTTCGCGCCGGGCTGGGCGGACGCAGCCTGGATCAGCTGCTGCACGTCCGAGTACGGCGCGTCGGTGGCGACCGTGACGCCCGCCGCGTCCGCGTTGACCTGCGCGATCGGCGTGAGCTGCTCGTGGGTCAGGTCGGTGAGCCCCTGCCAGTGCATCATCGTGATCTCGACGGTCGCGAGCCCGATCGTGGTGCCGTCCGGGCGTGCGGTGGCGATCGCGCTGTGCCCGACCACACCGCCGCCGCCCGTCCGGTTGACCACGTTGACCTGGGTGCCGAGCCGCTCGGCGAGCGCAGTGCCGACGTAGCGGGCGACGCTGTCGGTGCCGCCGCCCGCCGCCCACGGGACGATCAGCTCGATCGGCCTGCGCGGGAAGCCGGCGGCGGTGTCACACGGCGAGTCGGGTGCGGACCGGGCCCCGGAGCTACCGCCACTGCAGGCGGCCAGCACGAGAGCGAGCGCGGCGGAGAGGACGGCGAGGCGCGTGCTGCGGGTCGGCGGCATCGATGACTACTCCGGTCGGCGGTGACGGTGAGTGCGCGAATGATGTCCAGCTCGCTCCGATCGGGTCAATTGCCTCTTACGGCTACTGTCTATCCGCGAAACGAATACTCATCAGAGGAGCCGGGGGGCGCCGCTGTGGGACGGGTCGAGAACCTCGACTGGCTGGAGACGTTCGTCGCCGTGGTCGACAGTGGCGGGTTCAGCGCAGCCGCCGAATCGGTACACCGCTCGCAGTCGCGCGTCAGCTCGCACGTGGCCTCGCTGGAGCAGGCCCTCGGCGCGCGACTGTTCGACCGACGGCACCGCCCCGTGGTGCTGACCGACGTCGGCGAGGCGTTCCTGCCCCACGCCCGCGCGGTGCTCGCCGACATCGACCGCGCCCAGGCCGAGGTCGACGCGGTGCTCGGCGTGGTCCGCGGCCATGTTGTGCTGGGGAGCTACCCGAGCGCGAGCGCTGCGTTCGTGCCGGGTGTGCTCAGCGCGTTCACCGCCCGGCACCCGCAGGTGAGCGTCGACCTGTCCGAGCGCACGACCCTCGACCTCTCCGGGGCACTGGAGAGCGGCCAGATCCACCTGGCGCTGCGCCCGCTCGCGCCCCACGACCACACCGACGGGCTCGCGTTCCGGGCGCTGTGGCGCGAGCCGCTCGTCGCCGTGTTCCCACCGGACCACCCCCTCGCCGAACTGCCCACGCCGCTGCCGCTCACGGCGCTCGTCGCGCACCCGCTCGTGACGATCGGCGGGTCGGCCGGCCGGGACGTCCGGTACGAGGCGCACGTCGCGCTCAGCCAGCTCGACCTGCAGGGGCTCGGCACGTCGCCGAGGATCGCCTGGCAGACCGACCAGCCACAGACCCTGGTCAACTTCGTGCGCACCGGGCTCGGCGTCGGGATCACCAACGCGCTCGCGATGGCCGTGTCCGACACGACGGGGGTGGCGGTGGCGGAGGTCGGCGAACTCGGCGACGGGCGCACGGCGGGCGTGTTCTGGAACCCGCACCGCGACACCCCCCTGGCCGCCCGCGCGCTCCTGGAGACGATCCTCGCCAGCCCGGCCCCACCGGGGACGGTGGCGGTGCCCCCACGCCAGCCGGGGTGACGCCGTCGACGAGAGTGGAGGGCATGACCCGACCGACTGTCCTGATGCCGGCGCCGATGCACGAGGTTGTCATCGAGGGCTGCGACGAGCGCTTCGAGCTGTTGCGCCTCTGGGAGGCGGCCGACCCGGACGCCGTGCTCGCCGCACGTGGCCCGGACGTGCTGGCGATCGCGACCGGCGGGCAGCGGCGCGTCGACGGCCCGCTGCTGGACCGGCTGCCGAACGTGCAGATCGTCGCGAACTTCGGCGTCGGGTACGACAGCGTCGACGTGCACGCGGCGAATGAGCGCGGGGTCGTCGTCACCAACACGCCCGGCGTGCTCGACGACGAGGTCACCGACACCGCGATGGGCCTGCTGCTGATGACCGTCCGGGAGCTGAACCGCGCCGAGCAGTACCTGCGGGCCGGGAAGTGGCCCGCCGAAGGCCCCTACCCGCTCACGAAGTCCACGATGGCGGGCCGGCGCGTCGGGATCCTGGGCCTCGGCCGGATCGGCGAGGAGATCGCGCGGCGCGCGGAGATATTCGGGATGACCGTCGGCTACCACAACCGCAACCAGAAGGACGTCCCCTATCGCTACTACCCCACGCTGCTGGAGATGGCGCGGGACGTCGACACGCTGGTGGTCGTCGTGCCGGGCGGAGCAGCAACCCACCACCTCGTCGACGCCGAGGTGCTCGAAGCGCTCGGCCCGGACGGCGTGCTGGTGAACGTCGGGCGCGGCACGGTGGTGGACGAGGCCGCGCTGATCGAGGCGCTGCGCACGGGCACGATCCAGGCCGCGGGGCTGGACGTCTACGAGAACGAACCGAACGTCCCGCAGGAGCTGATCGACCTGGAGAACACGGTGCTCCTGCCGCACGTGGGCTCAGCCAGCGAACCGACCCGCCGCGCGATGGGCCAGCTGGTGGTGGACAACCTGGAGAACTGGTTCGCGAAGGGCAAGCCCCTCACCCCCGTCAACTGACAGCAACTCGCGCGCATTCAGACCCCGACTCGCGCGCATTCAGACCCCGACTCGCGCGCATTCAGACCCCGACTCGCGGACAATTCCCGCGAGTCGGGGTCTGAATGCAGGCGAGTCGGGGTCTGAATGCGGCTAGTGGTTGTCGCGGGGGAGGCCCTTTGACTGGGCCACCCGCTGGTACTCCACCGCCGGCTTCAGGACCATGCCTCCCGACAGCTGGTCGACCATCGAGCGCTGGATCTCCTGCCACGGCGTCTGCGACGGCGGGACCGGGTAGCCGCCCGACGCCACCAAGGCCTCGCGGCGGGCCGCCAGCTCCTCCTCGGGCAGGAGCATGTCGGCGGTGCCGCGGGTCAGGTCGATGCGGACGCGGTCGCCCGTGCGCAGCAGCGCGAGGCCGCCGCCCGCCGCCGCCTCCGGCGAGGCGTTGAGGATCGACGGCGACCCGGACGTGCCGGACTGACGGCCGTCGCCGACGCAGGGCAGCGCGTGGATGCCCCGTTTGATCAGCTCGGCGGGTGGCTGCATGTTCACGACCTCCGCCGCGCCCGGGTAGCCGAGCGGGCCGGCGCCGCGGACGAACAGCAGGCAGTCCTCGTCGATCTTGAGCTCGGGGTCCTCGATGCGGTGGTGGTAGTCCTCCGGCCCGTCGAAGACGATCGCGCGCCCCTCCAGCACGTTCGGATGGTCGGGGTCGGACAGGTAGCGCTCTCGGAACTCCCGCGAGATCACGCTGGTCTTCATGATCGCGCAGTCGAAGAGGTTGCCGCTCAGCACGAGGAACCCGGCGTCGTCGACGAGCGCGTCGTCGAACGTGCGGATGACGTCCCGGTCGGTCGCGACCGCCGCGCGGCAGTTCTCGCCGATCGTCGCTCCGTTGACGGTGCGGGCGTCCTCGCGGACGAGCCCGTGCGCCATCAACTCGTTGACGACGGCCGGCACGCCCCCGGCGCGGTGGAACTCCTCGCCGAGGTACTTCCCGGCCGGCTGCAGGTCCACGATCAGCGGCACGGTGAGCCCGAGGCGCTGCCAGTCCGCCATCTCCAGCTCGACGCCCATGTGCCGGGCGATGGCAGTGATGTGGATGGGCGCGTTGGTGGAGCCACCGATCGCGGAGTTGACCACGATCGCGTTCTCGAAGGCCTCGCGCGTCAAGATGTCGGACGGCTTGAGGTCCTCGTGCACCATCTTGACGATCCGCTTGCCCGTCCGGTACGCCATGCGGGCGCGGTCGCGGTGCACCGCCGGGATCGCGGAGCAGCCGGGCAGGCTCATGCCGAGCGACTCGGCAAGCGCGTTCATGGTGGACGCGGTGCCCATCGTGTTGCAGTGCCCCGGGGAAGGGGCCGAGGACGCCACCAGCTCCACGAACTCGGCCTCGTCGATCTCGCCTGCGGCCAGCATCTCCCTGGCCTTCCAGACGATCGTGCCGGAGCCCGTGCGCTCGCCGTTGTACCAGCCGTTGAGCATCGGGCCGCCGGACAGCACGATCGCCGGGATGTTGACGGTAGCGGCTGCCATCAGGCACGCGGGTGTGGTCTTGTCACAGCCCGTGGTCAGCACCACCCCGTCGATCGGGTAGCCGTAGAGCACCTCGACCAGCCCCAGGTATGCGAGGTTGCGGTCGAGCGCCGCCGTGGGCCGCTTGCCCGTCTCCTGGATGGGGTGCACCGGGAACTCGATGGCGATTCCGCCCATCTCGCGGATGCCCTCGCGCACGCGGTCGGCGAGCCCGAGATGGTGGCGGTTGCACGGGGAGAGATCGGACCCGGTCTGGGCGATGCCGATCACCGGCTTGCCGGACTGGAGCTCCTCGCGGGTGAGCCCCCAGTTCATGTAACGCTCGATGTAGAGGGCGGTCATGCCGGGGTTCTCGGGGTTGTCGAACCAGGCCTGGCTGCGCAGGCGCCGCTCTCCGATGGTGGTCTCCGTGTCCGTCATGGGGTGAGCTGACCGCCGTTGATCTCGATGATCTGTCCTGTGACGTACCCGCTCATCGCGGGGGAGGCAAGGAAGAGCACGCTGCCCACGCATTCCTCCGGCGTGCCGGGGCGCGCCATCGGGATGCCCGACACCATCCCGGCCATCTGCGCCTCGGACGTGTGCCGCTCATGGAATGGCGTGGTGATGATGCCGGGGGCGATCGCGTTCACCCGGATGCCCTCGGTGGCGACCTCCTTGGCCAGACCGCGGGTGAACGTGCTCACCGCGCCCTTGGAGGTGGCGTAGGCGACCGACCCGCCGGCGCCGCCGGTGCGCGCGGCCACGGACGTGACGTTGACTATCGCCCCTGAGCCCTGCCCGCGCATCGCCGCCACGGCCTGGCGGCACGTCGCGAACACCGAGGTCATGTTGAGGTCCATGACCCGGGCGAAGTGCTCGTCGGTCATATCGCCTATCGCGGTGCGGCCCAGCAGGTCACCGGCGTTGTTGACCAGGACGTCGAGGCGCCCGTGCTCGGCCACCACGTCGTCGACCAGCCGCGCCGCCGCCGCCGGGTCGCCGAGGTCCGCCTGCACGGCCGACGCCGTCCCGCCTGCTTCCTGGATCGCGCCGACGACCTTCTCGGCGCCCTCGCGGTTGTGCCCGTAGTGCGCGACGACCTTCGCGCCGAGCATGCCGAAGGCCTCCGCGACCGCGGCGCCGATCCCGCTGCCCGCGCCCGTCACGAGCACGACCTGGCCCCTGAAGTCGAGCCTGTGGTCGACACTGAAGTCGAGCATGTTCTCCCCCATCACATGACCGCCCCGAGCTGCCACGGGACGAACTCCTCCTGTCCGAAGCCCAGCTCCTCGCTGAGCGTCTTGCGTCCCGACGCGGTGCCGAGGATGAGTTGGAACAGCCGCTCCCCCACCGCCTGCACGGACTCGCCGCGCGAGAGCACCACACCGCAGTCGATGTCCATGTCCCCGGACATCCGCTCGTACATCGGGGTGTTCGTGGCGAGCTTGAGGCTCGGCGTCGGCTTGCACCCCAGCACCGAGCCGCGCCCGGTGGTGAAGCACATGACGGTGGCCCCGCCCGCGACGATCCCGGTGACGGACACGGGGTCGTAGCCCGGCGTGTCCATGAACGTGAAGCCCTTGGCCGTGACCCGCTCCGCGTAGCCGTACACGCCGGTGAGGTTGGTGGTGCCGCCCTTCGCGACGGCGCCGAGCGACTTCTCCAGGATCGTCGTGAGCCCGCCCGCCTTGTTGCCCGGGGAGGGGTTGTTGTCCATCGATCCGTGGTTGACCTCGGTGTAGCGCTCCCACCAGCGGATCTGGCCGATGAGCTTCTCCGCGACCTCGGGGCTCACGGCCCTGCGAGTGAGCAGGTGCTCGGCGCCGTAGATCTCCGGGGTCTCGCCCAGCACGGCCGTGCCGCCGTGCCGCACCAGGATGTCGACGGCCGCGCCGAGCGCCGGGTTCGCCGTGATGCCGGAGTACGCGTCGGAGCCCCCGCAGTTGAGTCCGAGCACCAACTCGCTCGCCGGGACGGTCTCGCGCCGCACGTCGTCGGCGCCGGGCAGCATCGCCTTGAGCGCCTCCACACCCGCGCGCACGGTGGCGACGGTGCCGCCCTGCTCCTGGATCGTCATCGTCGCCACCGGCCGGGACGGGTCCAGCCGCCAGCCCTCGGACACGTCCTTGATCTGGTTGACCTCGCAGCCCAGCCCGAGCATCAGGAACCCCGCGAAGTTGGGGTGCTCGGCGTACCCGGCAAGCGTGCGGCGCAGCACGGCGATGCCCTCGCCGTCGCCTGCCATCCCGCAGCCGCTGCCGTGCGTGAGCGCCACGACCCCGTCGACGTTCGGGAAGTCGTCGAGCAGCCCCGGCCTGCGGAACTGGTCGGCGATCATCTTGGCCGCCGTGGCCGAGCAGTTCACCGAGGTGAGGATGCCCAGGTAGTTGCGCGTGGCGACGCGCCCGTCGGGCCGGCGGATGCCCTGGAAGGTCGCCCGCTCCGACTCCGGCACGAACTGCGTCTCGGTGACGTCGGCGCCCACGGCGTAGTCACGCTCGAACGCCTGGAACGCCACGTTGTGGGTGTGGACGTGGTCGCCGGGGGCGATCGACTCCGAGGCGAACCCGATGATCTGGTTGTACTTGCGCACGGCTTCCCCGGCGGGGATGTCGGCGACGGCGATCTTGTGCCCGCTCGGCACGTCCGCGCGCAGGGTCACCCCGTCCACCGTCGTTCCCGCGGCGAGGGCCCGGGCGGCCACCACCACGTTGTCGGCGGAATGCAGCCGGACACTCGGCTCACCCCGCCGCTCGATGCTGACACGCGTCACTCCCACGGCAGCAGCCGTCCCTTCTCGTCGAACGCCATCGGGACGGCGTCACCAGTGATCTCCAGGTCCGGGTCGGCGTCGACGGCGGGGCGCAGCGACTCGGACACCAGCAGGTGCTCGAGGTCGAGTGTGTTGCGCATCCGCACGAGCGTGACGGCGCCGGGGTCGGCCTGCCCGCATGTCTGAACCGCGGCCGCGATCGCGCTCCGCTCGGTGGCCATCGCCATCGGGATCTGCGCGCGCTGGGGGCCGCCGAGGCCCGAGGTCATCGCGTTGATGTAGACGCTGCGCAGGTCGATGCGCTCCAGCAGCCGGAACGGCACGAAGTCGGCGAGGCCGAGGCCGACGGCGTTGCCGTGCGAGGCGTCGCTGACGTCCAGGACGGCGATGTTGCGGATGCGCGGCCGGTCGAACTCGGCACTGCCGCGGATCATCATCCGGCCGATGACGTTGGTGTCCATCCCGGCGCCGGAGAAGTTCTTGCCCATCTCGTCGATCACGGCGACGTCGATCTCGTCGAACGGGAGCGTCGCCATGCGGCGCTTGGCGTCGGCGAGCAGCGCGGACTCCACCGGGCCGCCGATGTCGCCCGCTTCCACCAGCTCGATCCTGGCGGCGCGGTCGTGGGCGTTCTCGACGATCGCGAGGCCGCCGAGGATCTTCCCGGTCTCGACCACCCGCTTCGCCACCGCAGGAACCCAGACGGCCAGGTTGGCCGGTCCGAACCGGTGGATCCCCTCGGCACCGCGCTGCTTGCCCAGGCCGATCGCAATGATCTTGGCAAGCCCGCTCTCGACGTCACCGCTGAAATCCGTGTGCGCCTTGACCCGGTTGATCGCGAGCACCATGTCGGCCTTGGCCGCGTTCGCGTCCATGTGCACGGCCGGGCCGCCGGGGAGCCGGTCGATCTCGACGGTCTCCATCGTCGCCTGGATCGCCATCCCGACGGATCCCTCGGTGATGCCCAGGTCCGCGAGCAGCTGTACCTGGCCCTCCGCGGTCGCGCCGCCGTGTGAGCCCATCGCGGGCACGACGAACGGCTCGGCGCCCGCCGCGCGCAGCCACTCGCCCGCCGCACGCACCACGGCGGGCTTGTCGTGGATGCCGCGGCTGCCCGCCGTGACCGCCACGGTCGTCCCGGGCCGGATACGCGAGCGCAGCGGCTCCAACGCCTTGGCCGTGGCCGCGGCGACGTCCGCGACCTTCGCCGGGTCGAAGCGCTGCCGCACCGGCAGCAGCTGCGGGAACGGGACGTCGAACTCCAGCCCCCGCACGGCCTCGAACGGCCCGAGATCCGTGGTCATGACACCCCCTATGTCCGTGCGGCGGCCCGCGCCGCCGCCATCGCCGCCCCGACGGTCACGGCCTCGACGAGGCTGTCGGCGCTCGCCTTGCCCGTGCCCGCGATGTCGAACGCCGTGCCGTGGTCGACGCTCGTCCGCACGATCGGCAGCCCGATCGTGGCGTTCACGCCGGTCTCGAAGCCGAGCACCTTCACCGCGATGTGGCCCTGGTCGTGGAACATCGCGATCGTCACGTCGAAGTCGCCCGCGACGGCCCGCCCGAACAGCGTGTCGGCCGGCCACGGCCCCGTGGCGTCGATCCCCTCCGCCTTCGCCTGCTCGATCGCGGGAATGATCACCTGCTGCTCCTCGTCGCCGAAGAGCCCGCCCTCCCCGGCGTGCGGGTTGAGACCCGCGACGCCAACCGACGGCCGTTCGAAGCCCATGTCACGCAGCGCGCGGTCGGCGAGCCGGATGGTCGTGAGCACCCGCTCCCGCGTGACGCGGTCGAGCATCTTGCGAATGCCTACGTGGGTGGTCACGTGCACCACGCGCAGCTTGAGCGCGGTCAGCATCATCGCGAAGTCCGGGGTGCCGGTGAGCTCCGCGAGGATCTCGGTGTGGCCCGGGTAGGCGTGGCCGGCGAGCGCGATCGCCTCCTTGTTGAGGGGGGCGGTGACGATCCCGTCGATGTCACCGGCGAGCGCAAGCTCGACCGCCCGCGCCACCCCCTCGAACGCGATCTGCCCCGCCTCGGCCGAGAGCGCTCCGACGGGTACTGCGACATCGGACGGCACCGGGATCACGTCGAGCGTCCCCGGTTCGAACGCGGCCTCGCCCGGCGCGCTGATCTCGTGCAGTGCGGGGGCGTCGGGCACCACGTCGGCGGCGGCCCGCAGCGCGGCGACGCTCCCGATGGCCACGAGCCGCGCCGCCGCCGTTCGCGGGTCGCGGGCCGCCTTGAGGACCACCTCGGGACCGATTCCGGCCGGGTCGCCGACCGTCACGCCGAGCACCGGGGGCCGGCCGCCGGCGGAGCCGGCGGGGTGGGTGAAAGAAGGTGTCATGCCTGTGCCTCCACAACCTTTTCCAAAGCCTCCGCGGCGCGCCGCAGGGCGTCTCGCGTACCGAAACCGCCCGACTTCGTCACCGTCGATATCCGTCGCTCCGCCGTCACCAGTTCCCCGAGCGGCAACCCCTCAGCCACCTCGGCGAGCAGCCGCAGCTCGGTCGCGCCCAGCGCCGTGGCGACGGCGAGCGCGGTGGTGCCGCCGGTGAGCACGAGCCCCACCGACGGGACGGCCTCGACCACGGCCGCCACGGTCCGGGCGAGCTGCGCGGCGAGCGCGGTGGCCGCGGGCCCCTCCGGCTCCACATGGTCGTCCGGCTCACAGGCCAGCACCACCCGGCGGCCCGCGGTCAGCGCAGTGGTCGCGGCCGCCGCGGCGTCCGGCCCGTCCGGCACGAGCTCGGCGCCCGCCGACTCCAGGTCCGCGACCTGCGTCCGGGTGACCGGGTGCGGGGTCCCGGCGACGACCAGCACGCCCGTCACCGTCTGCCGGGGCGGCGTCTG
The DNA here is from genome assembly GCF_039526725.1 of Pseudonocardia aurantiaca. Taxonomy (NCBI): domain Bacteria; kingdom Bacillati; phylum Actinomycetota; class Actinomycetes; order Pseudonocardiales; family Pseudonocardiaceae; genus Pseudonocardia; species Pseudonocardia aurantiaca. Next base: position 179,790 of record NZ_BAAAJG010000027.1, on the reverse strand, counting down.
CGGCAACGGCGGGTCGACGAGCACCGTGGCGAGCGCGCGGGAGAGCCCACCCGAGCCCACGGCCACGCACCCGCTCTCGACGATCCCGCGGGCGATCGCCACGAGGTCGTCGTGCGTCTCGGCGTCGACGACCCGGACGCCCGCCGGGAAGTGATCCACCACCCGGTCCACGGCTTCGCGGCCGTGGACGAGGAGCGCCCCGTCGCGGACCGTGCGGCCCTGCGCTGGGAAAGCCGGGGTGGCCACCGCGCCGCTCACCCGCCAGGCCGCCAGCGCGCCTCCGACGTCCGCGTACACCTGGCCGCGCAGCACCGAGTCGATCTTGACGAACAGCATGCCGGGCGCCCACTCGCGCACCTGCCCGACCGCGGCGCGCATGCGCGCCGCCGCCTCCGCGGGCGAGCGTGACGTGCGATTGTCGGTGAGCAGCGCCAGCACCTCGGCGTCGGGCGCGGGGGTGCCGGAGAGGGCGACGGAGACCCGCAGGCCGCGGACGGCGAAGGGGGCAGCAGCGTCAGCCGCGCCCGTGAGGTCGTCCGCGACGACAGCCAGGCGGCGGACACCGGCGGTGGCCACGGCGACGAGGACCTCCTTCAAGCGGCTACATCCGACACTAGGTGTGAGCGCTCTCCGGCGTCAACGAACCTCTCTGATATCAGACCTGAGTGGCTGACACGGCCGAGAGGGCGCGGCGGGCGACCTCGCGTAGCGGGAGGCCGAGCGCGGCTGCAGCCGCCGCCACGTCGTCGTGCTCGGGTTTCGCGCCCCACGGCCCGTGTTTGACCCGAACCGTGAGCCCGCCCACGTCGACCGTCGTCGTGTGCCGGGGCAGCGCGGTGCGGTCGACGGTGCTGCGGCGCAGGCCGAGGCTCCCCGTCTCGCTCAGCAGGAGCCGCTCGCACTCCCCCGCGAGTTCCGGTGCGGCCAGCACGTGCACGGTGTGCGCGGGCCGGCCCTTCTTCATGACGATCGGCGTGAGCCAGGCGTCAGCGGCGCCGGCGTCGAGCAGCCGCGCGACGAGATGGCCGAGCACCTCGCCGGTGACGTCGTCGACGTTGGTCTCCAGCAGCGCCATCGAGGAAACCATCGAGGAACTCTGCCCGGCGGGCTCCCCGAGCAGAGCCTGCAGGACGTTGGCCCGGTCCGCCGGGTCGCGCCCGCCCGCGCCGTACCCCACCCCACGCAGCGCCATCGCCGGTACCGGGCCGAACCGGGCCCCGGCCGCCACGAGCAGGGCCGCGCCCGTCGGCGTGACCGTCTCGCCGACACCCGCGCCCGTGACCGTGGCTCCCGCGGCGGCGAGCAGCGCCGCGGTCGCGGGGGCGGGTACGGGCAGCACGCCGTGGCGGGTGGTGACCGTGCCGGTGCCGAGGGCGAGCGGGCCGCAGTGCACCCCGGTCACCCCGAGCAACTCCAGGGCGGCGGCCACGCCGACGGTGTCAACGACGGTGTCGAGCCCGCCGATCTCGTGCAGGTGCACGTCGCCGACGGGGACGCCGTGGATGCCTGCCTCGACCTCGGCGATCGCCCGCACCGCGCGGGCGGCGACGCCCGTGTCGGCCCGTTCGACCCGGGCCAGCAGCTCGGCGGCGTGGCGCTCGGTTGCAGTGTCGGTCACGGTGACGACCGCCCGGGTCGCGCCGATGCCCGCGCGCGTCACGCGCTCGGCGGACAGCTCCCATCCGGTCAGCCCGGTGGCCGTCACCGCAGTCCGGACCCCGTCGAGCGGGGCACCGAGGTCGAGCAACGCCCCGAGCAGCATGTCGCCGGAGATCCCGCTGAACGGGTTGAGCCAGACGATCATCGCCGGACGATCATCTCTGCGCGAGCCGCAGGGCCATCCGGTGCGCGGCCATCGCCGCCCCGAAGCCCGAGTCGATGTTCACGACGACCACGCCGGACGCACAGGAGCTGAGCATCGCGAGCAGCGGCGTGACGCCCTCGAGCACCGCGCCGTAGCCGACCGACGTGGGCACGGCGATCACCGGGCAGCCGACGAGCCCGCCCACCACACTGGGCAGCGCACCCTCCATCCCGGCGACGCACACCACGGCGTCGGCGGCCTGCAGCTCGCCGGTCTCCGCGAGGAGCCGGTGCAGCCCGGCCACCCCGACGTCACGCAACTCGTGCACGTCGAGACCCAGCGCGGCGGCGACGGCTGCGGCCTCGGCGGCCACCGGCTGGTCCGACGTGCCTGCCGACGCCACCACCAGCCGGAACTCCCGCCCCGTCGCGGGCCGCCACACGAGAAGCCGGGCGACCCGGTCGTAGGTGCCGCCTGGCACCTGCGCCGCCACGGCCGCGGCGGCGTCGGGCTCCAGGCGTGTGACGAGCACCGGGCCGTCGTTGGCTGCGAGCAGCGACCGCACCACACCGACGATCTGCTCGACGGTCTTGCCCGGCCCGTACACGACCTCGGGCACGCCCATCCGCGCCTCGCGGTCGGTATCGGGCCGCGCGTAGCCCAGATCCTCGAACCCGGTCATGGCCTGCTCGGCATGCCCAGCAGCACGTTCATCCGGCCGCTGGCGAACCCCTGCAGGTCCAGGGCGCAGAACTCGAACCCGGCCGTGCGCACACCCGCGTCCAGCTCGGCGCGTAGCCCGGCCGCGCGCAGCACGTCGCCGGCAGGCACCTCGACTCTGGCCACGGCCCCGCCACCGTGGGTGCGCACCCGGCAGACCGGGAAGCCGAGCCCGCGAACCGCCTCCTCCGCCCGCTCCACCTTCTGCAACAACTCAGCGGTCACCGGGTCGCCGTACGCCACGCGGGACGCGAGGCAGGCCGCCGCCGGCTTGTCCGCCGTGACCAGGCCCATGGCGGCGCTGACCGCACGCACCTCGGCCTTCCCGAACCCGGCGTCGAGCAGCGGCGCGATCGCGCCGCGGGCGACCGCCGCCGCCTGGCCCGGCCGGTGGTCACCGAGGTCATCGATGTTGGTGCCCAGCGCGATGCGGGCCCCGGAGATGGCCGCCAGCGGCTCCAGCGCGTCGAACAGCGCGGATTTGCAGTGGAAGCAGCGGTCGCCGCCGTTCGCGACGTACTCCGGCCGCTCCAGCTCGTCGGTCGCCACCTCGACGTGAGCGATGCCATGCGACGCCGTGAACGCGCGCGCCGCCGCTCGCTCGCTGCGGGGCAGGCTCGCCGAGACTGCCGTGACGGCGACCGCACGATCGCCCAGCTCCTCGGCCGCCACCGCGGCGACCAGCGCGGAGTCGACGCCGCCCGAGTAGGCCACCAGTAGCCGCGGCTCCGCGCGCACCCGCTCACGCAGGGCGGCGAGCAGGGCCTCGACCGGACGTTCCGTGCACACACCAGCACTCACGCCAGCACTGTAGGTGCGGCCGGCGGCGGGCCACCAGCCGCGACGGGACGCGCACTGTAGGGTTTCGATGCGGAAGCGGTTGAGATCCCAGCCGTCCGACCCGGATCCGTCCGGAGATCCGGATGGGTCTACCGGCCCGGGACGAAACTGTTCCGACAAGTGCCGGAGGTGATGACGTGCCCGACTTCGCCGACACAGCGGAGTTCCTCGACGCCACGATCACCCGCCCGCATCCCGGCACGGCTGTGCTCGAGGTGCAGGGCGAGATCGACACGCTCACTGCGCCCGCCTTCACCGCGGCCACCACCGAACTGGTGGCCGGTCCTGACGAGACGCTCGTCATCGACCTGTCCGGCGTGCGGTTCCTCGCCTCCAGCGGCCTCGCCGTGCTGATCACTGCCGCGAACCGGGCAGAGGAGCGCGGCGCCCGGCTTCGGCTGGTCGTCTGCACCCGCGCCGTCCGCAGGCCGCTGGAGATCACCGGCACGGACCAGTTGTTCGACCTGCATCCCAACCTGAGCAGCGCGATATCCTGCAGCGATTGATCCATCCCCTGGCGGGTACAAGATGGGTGACCCTTGCATCCGGCCACCGGCAACGAACGGAAGGAGACCCGGCAGCGTGTCCGACCTGGACTCCCCCTCCCCCGCCGAGACGCTCGACGGGGCTTCGACCGTGGAGGTCCGGACATCGGCGAGCGCCGCGCTGATCCCGACGATCCGCGCCGTCGCGTCGGACCTCGCGGCACGGGCCGATTTCGACCTCGACGCCATCTCCGACCTGCGGATGGCCGTCGACGAAGCCTGCGCGACCCTCGTCGACGTGGCGGCCCCCACGTCGTCGCTGCTGTGCAGGTTCCTCGTGCGTCCCGAACGCATCGAGGTGAACGCGCAGGTCCAGACCAAACACGTCGACACGGTCGTCTCCACCGACACGTTCGGCTGGCGCGTCCTGCAGACCCTCGCCGACGACGTGAGCGTGCACCACGATCCCGGTGGCGACGGCAGGGCGCCCACCGTGAGCATCCGGCTGGACAAGCGGTCCAGCGACGTACTGCGGTGACGCGAGCGGACCCGGAGTACGGCCACCTCTACCCGCTGCTCGAGCGCTACGCCACCCTCCCCCAGGACGACCAGGACCGCGAGCGGCTGCGCGAAGAGCTCGTGCGCGGTTTCCTGCCGGTGGCCCACCACATCGCGCGGCGCTTCTCCAACCGCGGCGAGCCCCTCGACGACCTGGTGCAGGTGGCGACGGTCGGGCTCATCAACGCGATCGACCGGTATTCCCCGGAGCGCGGCAGCGACTTCTTCTCCTTCGCCGTGCCGACGATCAGCGGTGAGGTGCGCAGGCACTTCCGTGACCTCGGCTGGTCGATGCGCGTGCCGCGCAGGCTCAAGGACCTGCACGTCTCCATCAACGGAGCGGTGTCGGAGCTGTCGCAGAGCCTCGGGCGGGCGCCCAAGCCCACCGAGATCGCCGAACAGCTCGGGGTGCCCGTCTCCGAGGTGCTCGAAGGGCTGGAGGCCTCCGAGGCGTACCGCAGCTCGTCGCTCGACGAGATGCTGTCGTCCGAGCAGGGCAGCGCCACCGTCGGCGAGCTCGTGGGTGAGGCGGACGCGGAGCTCGACCGGGTGGACTTCCGGCAGGCCCTGCGCCCGGTGCTCGCCGAGCTGGCCGAACGCGAGCGCACGATCGTCCTGCTGCGGTTCTTCGGCAACATGACGCAGACCCAGATCGCCGACCGCGTCGGCATCTCGCAGATGCACGTCTCCCGGCTGCTCGCGCAGACCCTCGACCGGCTGCGCAGCCGCCTGGACCCCGAGACCAGAGTGGGATAGGCCGCTTCCGCTGGACCCGGTCGCCGGGCTTCGTGATTCTGGGGCTCGATGTCCGCGATCCGGGGGCCGCGGGAAGTGGCCTCGATACCTCCGCCAGGATTGTGGCTGGGAGGGGGTGGATGATGACCGGTCAGCCGGAGCACGTGATCATCGTCGGCGCCGGGCTCGGCGGGCTGCGCGCTGCCCAGCAGCTGCGTTCGGTCGGGTTCCAGGGGCGGATCAGCCTCGTCGGGGCGGAGCGGCACCCGCCGTACGACCGGCCGCCGCTGTCGAAGCAGCTGCTCACCCTCGGCTGGGATCCCGAGCGGATCGTGCTGGCCGGACTCGACGCGCTCGACGAGATCGGCGTCCGGGCTCATCTCGGGTTGCCCGCCGTCGCGCTCCGGCCGGGCGGCGGCGTCGGGCGCCCGGCCCACGAGCTGGAGCTGGCCGACGGGTCCACCCTGCACGGGGACGCGATCGTGGTCGCCACCGGGCTAACCGCCCGCAAGCTTCCCGGCCAGCCCGACGAGATGCTCACACTCCGCACGCTGGAGGACGCTCTCGCGCTGCGCGACACACTTGGCCGGGTCGGCTCGCTGCTCATCGTCGGAGGCGGGTTCATCGGGGCGGAGGTCGCGAGCTGCGCCACGGGCGAGGGGCTCCCCGTCACCATGCTGGAGGCGATGCCCGTGCCGTTCGGGCGGGCGCTCGGCCCTGAGCTGGGTGCGCTCGCCGCGCGGAACTTCTCCGCAGGGGTGGACCTGCGCACCGGTGTGACGATCACCGGGTTCACCGGCGTCCCCGACGGGGTCGGCGTCGAGCTGGCCGACGGCACCGTGGTGCGCGCCGAGGCCGGCCTCGTCGGCGTCGGCGGGGTGCCGTGCATCGACTGGCTGCCACCCGAGGTGGTCGAGAGGGTCGCCGCGGGCGGGCTGCACTGCAGCCCGACGGGGCGTGTCCACGGGCTGCGGGGGGTCTGGGCGGTCGGGGACGTGTCGGCCTGGGACGACCCCGAGCACGGCGTGCCCCACCGCCACGAGCATTGGACCAGCGCCGGCGATCAGGCCGCCGCGGTGGCCCACGACATCCTCGGCGCCCCGCCACCCCCGCCTGCGGTGCCCTACTTCTGGTCCGACCAGTTCGGGCTCAAGATCCAGGTCATCGGCCGCCCCGAACTGGCCGATGCCGACCACGTCATGCCGTTGCACGGCACCGGCCTCGACGGCGGCGACGTCCGGGGCACCGTGGCCGGCTACCTCGAAGGCGAGCGGCTGGTCGCGGTGGCGGGCTTCGGCGCCGCGCGCTACGTCTCGCGCTACCGGCCGCTGGTGGCGGCGGGCGCGACCGCCGACGAGGCCAAGGCGCTGGCCGCATCGCTCTGAGCTGTCGATGGGATCAAGGGAATCAGCGGAACAGGCGACGGATCAGCGCGAACAGGATCAGCCCGCCCATCGCCATCAGGCCGTAGCGGATCCGCGGATCCGAAAGCCGGGCCTGCACGCTCTCCATGCCCTCGTCGACCAGCCGCTTCGGGTTCGCCCGCTCGCCGAGGGCGTCGAGGCTCTCCGCCAGCGCGTCCCGCGCCTGCTCGATCTCACGCTGGATGGTGTCCGGGTCGCGCGCCACGACGCCTCCTTGCCTGCCGAAATCTCCGATGGGGTGCCAACCGTAGATCAGTCGCCGGCCCGCCACGGCCCGGCCCGGCGCGTGTCGGTGCGCCCATCGTGCCAGGATCGCGGACATGACAACCCGACTGGCGCCCGGCGACGCCGCCCCGGACTTCACGCTCCCCGACGCCGACGGCAAGCCGGTGTCGCTGTCGGACTACCGCGGCAGGCGCGTCATCGTCTACTTCTACCCGGCCGCGAGCACCCCCGGCTGCACCAAGCAGGCCTGCGACTTCCGCGACAACCTCGCGAACCTGGGGGACGCCGGGCTCGACGTCATCGGCATCTCGCCGGACAAGCAGGCCAAGCTCGTGAAGTTCCGCGACGCCGAGGGCCTCACGTTCCCGCTGCTCTCCGACGTCGACAAGGAGGTGCTCAACGCGTGGGGCGCCTTCGGCGAGAAGCAGATGTACGGCAAGACGGTCACCGGCGTGATCCGCTCGACGTTCGTGGTGGACCCCGAGGGGAAGATCGAGCAGGCGCTTTACAACGTCCGCGCGACCGGCCACGTGGCAAAGCTGCGCAAGGACCTCAAGGTCTGAGCGAAGCAGGCACGCCGCGCGCCCGCCGTCGGTCGGTGCGCGTTCAGAGGTCGTCGGCGGAGTCGACGTACTTGCGCAGCAGCCGCGCGAACTCGAGCCGCTCACGGGCCGGCCAGTCACGGGTGATGTGTTCGAAGGCCTGACGGTGCTGGCGCCGGAAGCGGTCGCGGGCTGCGGTGCCCTCGGGCGTCAGCCGGAGCACGGTGCGTCGCCCGTCCCGCTGGGACGCCAGCCGCTCCAGGAGGCCCTGCGAGATCAGGTCCGAGACCATCCGGCTGGCCGCCGACGGATCGATGCCGAGTTGGTCGGCCACTCCGCCGACCGTGATCTCGCTGTTTGCCTCGTCCACGATGTTGATCACGAGGTTGCGGGACAGGTCCTTCCGCTCCACCGGAGGGTCCACGACCTTCACCAGGTGGGTGCGCCGGCGGAGTTTGCCGAGCGTGGCCCCGATGGAGTCCAGCAGCGCCTCGCTGTCCGGCCCGCCCGCTTCCGCCGTCACGCACCCAGCATACACTTGCGTGCCGCCAGCACATCCATGTGGCCTGTCATGTATATGTGGGTGTCATCAGTAGCTGAGCGAAAGGCGGACGATCGTGACCACTGCGATCAGCAACGTGCGGGTCTTCGACGGGGAGCGCGTCCGCGACGCCACCACGGTCGTGATCGACGGCCCCGAGATCACCTCGGTCGGGGGCGAGGTCCCAAAGGGGGCCGACGTCATCGACGGCAGCGGCGGCACGCTGCTGCCCGGCCTCATCGACGCCCACGTCCACACCTCGGAGCAGGGGCTCGCGCTGGCGCTGCGCTTCGGCGTCACCACCGAGCTGGAGATGCAGGGCACCTGGACGAAGCCGCGACGCGCGCGCCTCGCGACGGATGACTCCCGGGCCGACGTGCGCTCGGCGGGCTTCGGCCTCACCCCGCCCGGCGGACACCCAAGTGAGCTCTTCCCCGCCGACGCCCGGCCCGGCGATGACGGCGAGCCCGTCGACGACGCCGACAACCCGGAGGCCGCCGGGATCGTGATGCCGTTCGTCACGACGCCGCACGAGGCCGTCGCCGCAGTCGCCCGGCTCGTGGAGTCCGGCTCGGACTACATCAAGTTTATGATCGACGACGGCACGGTCGAGGGCCACCCTGGACTTCCCGTGCTCGACCAGGCGACGGTGGCGGCCGGGGTGGCCGAAGCGCACCGCCACGGCATGCTCACCGTGGCCCACGCGCTGACCCTCGACGCCACCCGGATGGCGGTCGAGGCCGGGATCGACGGCCTCGCGCACCTGTTCATGGATGTCCCGCACACGGACGAGATCATCGAGCTGATCGCCCAGTCCGGGGCGTTCGTCGTGCCCGCCGTCGTGCTCGACGCCTCCATGATGGGCCTGACCGGCGCCGACTTCGCGGCCGACCCGCGGGTGGCCTCCCGGCTCGACGACGCCTGGTTGAGCACACTGCGCTCCTGCTACGGCCGCTACCCCCAGGGCGAGCTGACCGACGTCCTCGCGTCGGTGAAGGCCCTGCACGACGCCGGCGTCGACATCGTGGCCGGGACCGACGCGTCATTCCCCGCGACGTTCCTCGGCGGCGTCGCCCATGGCGCGAGCGTCCATCACGAGCTGCAGTACCTCGTGCGAGCGGGCCTCACTCCGGTGGAGGCGCTGCGCGCCGCCACCGCCACTCCCGCACGCCGGTTCGCGCTCACCGATCGGGGCCGCGTCGCGCCCGGCATGCGTGCGGACCTACTGCTGGTCGACGGCGACCCCACCACAGCCATCAGGGATACGCTCAACCTGCGGTCGGTCTGGCGGCGCGGCACCCGGCTGCTCTCCTGACTAACGGATCACCGCCGCGACGCCCGGCAGGTGCGCGCGGTAGCCGTCGAGGAGCCGCTCGGCCACCGCCACCGAGTCCACCAGCGGGTGCTGCGCGAACGCCCGCAGCGCGAGCGCCCGCGACCCGGTGACTGCGGCCTCGATCGTGTCCTGCTCGACGGCCTTGACCTGCTGCAGCAGGCCGAGCATCGCGCCCGGCAGCGGGGCCGTGGCCAGCGGCGTGATGCCGTGCGGACCCACGAGGCAAGGCACCTCCACCACCGCCTCGCCCGGCAGCCCGGGCACCGCCGCGCCGTTGCGGACGTTGAGGATCATCGTGCGGGACGGCCCACCTGACAGCGCGGCCATGAGGTCGAGCGCAACCTGCTGGTAGCCGCCCGCCGCGACGTCCTCGGCCGCGCGCTCACCCGCCCCGCTGGCCTCCCGGCTCTCCGCCATGTAGGTGGCGTCGCGCTCCTCGCGCACCCGGCTCCACCGCCGCAGGGCGTCGGGGCCTGCGCCCTCGGCATAGAACCGCTCCTGCTGGCCGAGCAGGAACTCCCCGCGCGTGGTCGCCGCCGAACGGATCGCGGCGACCGCCTCGCGGGACCGGTAGAAGTAGTAGAGGTACTCGTTGGGCAGCGCCCCGATCGTGCGTACCCAGTCGGCGCCGACCAGCCGCACCTCCTCGATGCTGTCCAGGGCGGCGTCGTCGGCGAGCAGCGCCGGGAGCCGGTCCACCCCGTCCACGCGCAGGCCGCGCAGCCAGCCGAGGTGGTTGAGCCCGACGTAGTCGACCACCGGCTCGCCGCGCCCCAGCCCCAGCGCGCGGACGGCCCGGTTCACGAGCCCGACCGGCGAGTCGCAGATGCCCACCACCCGCTCGCCGAGCACCCGCTGCATGGCCTCGGTGATCATCCCCGCCGGATTGGTGAAGTTGATCAACCACGCCTCCGGGGCCACCGCCGCCACCCGCTCCGCGACGTGCAGGGCGACCGGCACCGTGCGCAGGCCGTAGGCGACCCCGCCCGGACCGGTGGTCTCCTGGCCCAGCACCCCGCAGTCCAGGGCGACCCGCTCGTCCACCGTGCGCCCGGCGAGCCCATCGACGCGGATCGCGGAGAACACGAACCGGGCCCCGGCGAGCGCTGCCTCGAGGTCGGTCGTGGTGCGGACGGGCGGCGCGCCCGGCGCGGCGGCGGCCATCTCGGCGAGCACAGCGCCGATGGCGGCGAGCCGGTCGGCCGCCACGTCGTGCAGCACGACCTCGCTGATCGGCGAACCCGCGGCGAGTGCCTGGTAGACCAGCGGCACGCGGAACCCGCCGCCACCCAGGATCGTGAGCTTCACGCGAATCCGATCCCTCACGCCAATCGGATCTCGGCGCCGGCGCGGGCGCACACCGCCAGCGTCGCGGGGTCGGCGCCGTCGTTGGTGACGAGAACGTGCACGTCCTCGGGGCCGCAGACCGGCAGCAACCCGGTGCCGGGGAACTTCCCGCAGTCGGCCAACACCACCGTCTGCTCGGCGGCGCTCATCATGGCGCGCTTCACCGGCAGTTCCACGAGCCTCGAGTCCATGACGCGCCCGTCGCGGCGGATCCCGCTGGTGCCGAGGAAGAGCCGGTGGGCGCGCATCTCGCGCAGCGCCTGCTCGGTGAGCATGCCAACCATCGACAGGTAGTTGCGCCGCAGGATGCCGCCGAGTACGAGCAGCTCGACGTCCGTGTCGTCGCGCAGCTCGTCCACGACGGCGAGGCTGGAGGTGATCACGGTGATCCGGCGCCCGCGCAGCGCGTGCGCGAGGCACGCGGTGGTGGTACCGATGTCGATCAGCACGACCTCGCCGTCCTCGACCAGACCGGCCGCGCTACGGGCGATGCGCTCCTTGTCGCCGGCAGCCACCCCCGCGACCTCGGCGAACGGGACCGGATCGGCACCCATGACGACGTCGGCGGCGTGGCCGGTGAGGCAACCGGCCCCACCCCGGACGCGGCGCAGGGCACCTTCGGCATCGAGCGACTGCAGGTCCCGACGGATCGTGGACGGACTCACGCAGAGCTGCGCGGCCAGCGTGTCGACGGAGACCACGCCGGAGTCCCGCACCAGGCGGATGATCTCCCCGTGACGCCGCGCCGGAAGCACCGCGCAACCGTAACGCAGCCGTGCGCGGGCGAACAGCGCAGACGAGCACGAACGAGCAGGGCAGAGCAGAACCGCGCATGAACGGTTGCCATCCGCGCAACCGAGGAGGCAGTATCGCCCGCGACGGGCCGGAGGGGGCGGGCGGTGACCAGCACGGTGCAGGACGCGATGCACGAGCCGAGCTGGTGGGACCCGCTCGCCCAGCTGCGCAGCGCCGAACTGCAGAGCGGCGTCGAAGCCCCCACCGTCGATGTCTTCATGTCCGGCACCGTCTTCCTCGACATCGTGTTCACCGGGCTCCCGGCCATCCCGGCGGCGGGCACCGAGGTGTGGGCTGCCGGGATGGCGTCCTGCCCTGGTGGCATCGCCAACCTCGCCACCGCCGCCGCCCGGCTCGGGTTGCGCACCAGCCTCGCCGCCGGGTTCGGCGACGACGTCTACGCCGACTTCTGCTGGCGGACGCTGGCCGACCAGGAGCGCGTGGACCTCTCCCGCTCCCGCCGGTTCGCCCAGTGGCACACCCCGGTCACCGTCTCGATGGCCGTGCAGCGCGACCGCAGCATGGTCACCCACGGCCACGAGCTCCCGATCTCGAGCAACGACCTGATCGGCGCGCCGCCGCGGGCCCGCGCCGTGATCACCAGCATCGGCGAGGGCGCCGCCGACCCCGTTCTCCCGTCATGGGTGGGCACGGCACGCCGCGCGGGCGCACTCATCTTCGCCGACGCGGGGTGGGACCCCACCGGCGCCTGGGACCCAGCGCTGCTCACGAGCCTCGCCGGGTGCGACGCGTTCATGCCCAACGCGGTCGAGGCGATGAGCTATACCCGCACCGACAGCCCCCGCGCCGCGCTGCACGCGCTCGCGGAGCACGTCCCGCTGGCCGTCGTCACGTGCGGCGGCGACGGCGCGCTGGCCCTCGACGCCGCCACCGGCGAGGAGGCCGGCGTGCCCGCCCTGCCGGTCGACGCGCTCGACCCCACCGGCGCAGGCGACGTCTTCGGGGCCGGCCTCGTGCTCGGCACCATCGCCGGGTGGCCGCTGGAGCACCGGCTGCTGTTCGCCGGGGTGTCCGCCGCGCTCGCCGTCCACGAGTTCGGCGGGTCGCTCGCGGCACCGGGCTGGGGCGACATCGGCGACTGGTGGCGGCGCACCCGCACCCGCGCGGAGGGCGGCAACACCATCGCCTTCGACCTTCGCGAGCGCTACGGGTTCCTGGAGGACCTCGTGCCGCGCAGGCACGTCTGCGGCGTCCGCCGGGCGGCGGCCACGATCGCCCGCCACGCTGATCTCACCCGCCCCGCCTGACCCTCCGGAGGAGCACACATGGCCAGGCCCACCCGGTTCCGCGCTTCCGTCGTCGCCGCGCTCGTCGGGGCGCTGGCGCTGCTCAGCGCGGCCTGCACACCCGGATCGGAGAACGCCGCAGCTCCGCCGCCCACGGACCGGGCCGTGCAGACCGACGTCGCCGCGCTCGGGCCCGTCACCCTGACGGTGTGGGACCAGGAGGTCCGCGGCGGGCAGAACGAGCAGATGGAACAGCTCAACGCGGCGTTTCACCAGCGCTACCCGAACGTCACGATCGAGCGCGTCTCGCGCTCCTTCGACGACCTGGCCACCACCCTCCGGCTGGCGATCTCCGGCAACGACGCCCCTGACGTCGTTCAGGCCAACAACGGGCGCGCCGACATGGGCGCCTTCGTCGCCGCCGGACAGCTGCTGCCGCTGCGCCCGTGGGCGCAGGCCTACGGCTGGGACGAGCGCTACCCGGCGTCCGTGCGGCAGTACGTGAGCTACACACCCGACGGCAAGGTGTTCGGCGAGGGCGAGGTCTACGGGCTCCCGCAGGTGGGCGAGGTCGTCGGGATCTACTACAACCCCGCCGAGCTGCAGCGCCTCGGCATCGCCGTGCCGTCGACGTGGGAGGAGTTCGAGGCCGCACTCGCCGCCGGCCGCGCCGCCGGCGCCGTCCCGATGCAGCTCGGCAACCTCGAGAGCTGGCCGGCGCTGCACGTGCTCGGCACGGTGCAGGACCAGCTCGTGCCGGCCGAGCAGGTCACCGACCTCGCCTTCGGCCGCGACGGCGCGTCCTGGACCACGCCGGAGAACACCCAGGCCGCGCAGAAGATCGCCGAGTGGGCGCGGGCGGGCTACTTCAACGACGGCGTCAACGGCGTCGACAACGACCAGGCCTGGCAGGCGTTCGCGCGCGGGGAGTCGCCGTTCCTGATCGGCGGCACCTGGCTCGCCCCGGACCTGGCGGCCGCGATGGGACCGAACGTGCGGTTCATGCCGCCCCCGCCGCCCGCGGGCCGTCCGGTGTCGGCCACGGGCGGCACCGGCCTCCCCTTCTCGATCACCACCGGCAGCGACGCACCCGACGCCGCGGCCGCGTACCTGGATTTCATCACGAGCCCCGACGCCATGCGGGTGCTCACCGAGACCGGCAACCTCCCGGTGGCCGGCACCGCCCAGCAGCAGCCGCCCGCCGGGCTCTCGCAGGACGTCTTCGCGGCGTTCGCCGCCGTGGCCGACGGCGGGCAGCTGCTCCCCTACCTCGACTACGCCACCCCGACGATGGCCGACACGATGGGCGCGGCGCTGCAGGACCTGCTGGCCGGACAGCAGACGCCGGAGCAGTTCCTGGCCACGGTGCAGGCCGACTACACGGCGTTCGTCGACCAGAACGGCTGACGGGATGGCCAGCGGCGGGCTCGCGACGCCCGCCACGACGGCGCCCGCGGCGCGTCCGTCGCCCGAGCCGCGCCGCCGCGGGCTCGGTCCGTCGCCGTGGACGGCGCTCGCCTACATCGCGCCGGCGTTCGTCGTCTACGCGGTGTTCCTGCTCTACCCCCTCGGCCGGGCCGTGCACCTGTCGCTCTTCGACTGGGACGGGCTGACGCCGGCCACGTTCGTGGGCCTCGGGAACTACGTCGACGTCGTCGCTGACGACCAGCTACGGGCGGCGTTCGGGCACGCGCTCGTACTGATCGTGTTCTTCGCTCTGCTGCCCACGGCGATCGGGATCGTTCTCGCAGCCGTCCTCAACCGGGCGAAAGTGCGGGGGCTGGCGTTCTTCCGCATGATCGTGTTCCTGCCCCAGGTCGTGGCGATGGTTGTCGTCGGGGTCGCGTGGCGGCGGATCTACGCCCCCGACGGCTCCCTCAACGACGTGCTCGCGGCGGTCGGGCTGGGCGCACTCGGCCGGGCGTGGCTGGGCGACCCGGTGCTGGCGCTGCCTGCCGTCGGGATCGTCGGCACGTGGGTGCAGACCGGACTCGCCACCGTGCTGCTGATGGCCGGGATGAGCCGCATTCCCGGCGAGCTGTACGAGGCCTGCCGCCTGGACGGGGCGGGGCCGGTGCGCGAGTTCTTCGCCATCACCCTGCCCGCGGTGCGCGCCGAGCTCGCCGTCGCGCTCACGCTCACCGCGGTCGCCGCGCTCCGGACGTTCGACCTCATCTACATCACCACCGGCGGCGGCCCCGGCAACCGCACGTCGGTGCCCGCCTTCGAGGTGTTCAACCGGGCGTTCCGGCTCGGCGAGGTCGGCTCGGCCGCGGCCATCGGGGTCACGCTCACCGTGATCATTTTCGTGATCAACCTCGGGGTGGCCCGCATCGGCGAGCGGGGCGGCCGGTGATCTCCGCGACGGAGCGCACCGCCAACTACGCCGTGCTGCTCGTCTTCACCCTGTTCGCGCTCTGGCCGATCGGCACCGTGCTGGGCGCCGCCCTGGGCCCGGACGACGCGGGCGGCGTGGGCGGGCTCGCGAACTTCGCCGCCGCATGGGAGCAGGGCCGCTTCGGACCGTCGATGCTCACGAGCGTCGCCGTCTCGGGGTTCGTGGTCGTCGTCGCCGGGGTGCTCTCCGTGCTCGCCGGCTATGCGTTCGGCACCATGCGCGTGCCGGGGGCGCCCGTGCTGTTCCCGCTGTTCCTGCTCGGCCTCATGGTGCCGGGCGAGGTGATCGTCGTCCCGCTGTACTTCGATCTGCGCACGTTCGGGCTCACCAACACGTTCTGGGCGATCGCGCTGCCGCAGGTGGCTCAGTCGGTCGCCTTCGGCACGTTCTGGATGCGGGCCTACTTCCGGTCGCAACCCGCGTCGCTGATCGAGGCGGGCCGGCTCGACGGCGCCGGGACCTGGCGGATCCTCTGGAGGATCCTCGTGCCGCCCGCCCGGCCCGCGATCGTCACGATGGTCGTGCTGACGTATCTGTGGACCTGGAACGAGTTCCTGATCCCGCTGGTGATGGCGACCGACCAGGCGCTGCGCACGGCGCCGCTGGGGCTCGCGTTCTTCCAGGGCCAGTACACGTCGGGGTTCACGCTGCTCGCGGCGGGCGCGGTGATCGTCGCCGCGCCGGTTCTGATCGTCTACCTGTTCCTGCAACGCCATTTCATCCGCGGGATGCTGGAGGGCGCGGTGCGGGAATGAGGGTTCGGACTCGGGGGAGGAACGATGCGCACCGCTCTGCTCGCCGCTGTCGTCGTGGCCGGGCTGCTCACCGCCTGCACTGCGACGGTCCCGTCCGGGCCACCGCCGCCGGACTCGACGTCCGCCGGCGACCCGGTCGACCTCGACGTCCTGTTCGTCGGCGCCCATCCCGACGACGAGGCGAGCACCCTGTCCACACTCGGGCAGTGGACCCAGGCCGGGTACCGCTCCGGCGTCGTCACGATCACCCGTGGCGAAGGCGGTGGCAACGCCGTCGGGCCGGAGGAGGGGCCGGCGCTCGGGCTGCTGCGCGAGGACGAGGAGCGCCGCGCGGTCGGCCTGGCCGGGGTGACCGACGTGTTCAACCTCGACGAGGTCGACTTCTTCTACACGGTGTCGGCGCCGCTCACCCAGCAGGTGTGGGAGCCCCGGGACACGCTTTCTCGGCTGGTGCGGCTCGTCCGTCAGACCCGGCCGGACGTGCTGCTGACGATGAACCCGGCCCCGTCACCGGGCAACCACGGCCACCACCAGGAGGCGGCCCGGCTCGCGATCGAGGCCTACCACGCCGCCGCCGACCCCGCGGCGTTCCCCGAGCAGATCTCCGGTGAGGGACTGCGGCTCTGGGCACCGGCCCGGATCCTGCGCACGGGCACGAGCGCCGCGGCGCCGACCGGACCCGGCTGCGTGACGGCCGCGCCCGCCGACCCGGCTGAGGACGTGTTCTCCGTCTGGTCCGGGGCGGCGGCCCCGGACGGGCGCACGTGGGCCGCGGTCGAGCGGGAGGCGCAGCGCCACTACGCCTCCCAGGGCTGGGCGGTGTTCCCCGACGTCCCGGCCGACTCTGCGCAGCTCGGCTGCGACACCTTCACCCTCGTCGACTCCCGCACCCCGTATCCCGCGCCGGACACCCGCAAGGCCGCCACGCCCACGGCCGCCCTCGACGGTGCGGTCGACGCCATGAGACGCCTGGAGATCAGCGCCCCGTACGACGTGACCGCCGGCGTCCCGTTCGACGCCACGGTGTCGGCGGACGCCACCCTCACCGCGCCAACCGGCTGGACCGTCACCGGCGGGCGCGGCTCGTACGTGGTCATTCCGCCCGCCGACGCGGCGCCCGGCACCCGCGTCCGCCTGACCGCGACCTCCTCGGCTGGGTACACGGCCGAGCCGGTCGAGGTCGCCCCGCCCGTGCGGGTGGCGCAGGCGCCGCTGCCGCAGGTCGCCGAGTTCAGGTCCTGGGCGCCCTCGGTCGGCGCCGAACACCTCCGCGACGTCGTGCCTCCCGTGCTCACCGTGCCGAGCGGCGGGTCCCGCGAGGTCCCCATGACCGTCACGAACCATTCGAATCAGCCCCAGTCGGGCACGGTCGAGGTGGCTCTGCCCGCCGGCTTCACCGCCGACGCGCCCTCCCGCCCCTTCGTCGACCTCGCGCCGGGTGCGTCCGCCACGGTGCCGTTCGTGATCACGAACACCGATCCGGCCCTGCCGACGTCGAACACAGGCGGGGACATCCCGTACCGGCTCTCGGTGACCACCGCCTCCGGCACGGTCTCGGTCGTCGAGCCCTCCGTGGAACTGGTGCCGGCGACCGCGGTGCCGGCGGTCGGAGGAGTCGCGGTCGACGGGGCGGCCGCACCGGGCGAGTACCCGGGCCCCGCGCTCGACCTCACACGCGTGTGGGAGGGCGACGACTGCGCGTCCGCCGACGACTGCTCGGCCACGGGCCACGTGTCCCGCGTCGGCGACCTCCTGGCTGTGTTCGTCGAGGTTCGGGACGAGGCCCGCGGCGCCGTGCTCCCGGCCGCGGACTGCAAGCGGCACTGGCGCACCGACAGCGTCGAGATCGCGATCGACCCGACCGGCACCAGCGAGAACACCGCGTCCACGTACAAGCTCGCGGTGCTCCCGGCCACGGCCGAGGGCCCACCCTGCGCCGCCCGCGACGCCGACCAGCACCAGGGCGAGGCGGACGGCGTGCAGGTGGCGAGTGCCGCGACCCCGGGCGGCTACACGGTGGAGGCCGCCATCCCGATGGCCGGGCTGCCCGCTCCCGTCGACCCGGAGCGCATGGGGCTCAACCTGCTCGTCTACGACTCCGACACCCAGGACCGCACCGGCCAGACCCGCATCGGGTGGTCGACATGGCAGGGCGTGCAGGGCGACCCGTACCGCTGGGGCCGCGCCACCCTCCCGGCCTACGCCGCGCGTCGCGGCCAGGTGCGCGAGCCGGTGGTCCCGAGCGACCCACTCCTCAGCTCCGCGTCGCCGCAGAGCATCGAGCAGGCCCTTGGCATCGACGTGCCGCTCGCCGGACTCCCGACGGACCCCAGCGGCTGGCTCACCACGGCCCGGGTGGTCGACGGGGACGTCGAGGTGACCTTGGCCAGCACGACCGCCGGCGAGGTGTCGGTGTTCGTCCGGGACTCGGAGGGCACGGCCGGCAGCCTCGTCACCACGGTGGCCGGCGCCGGGGAGCACGTCCTCAGGGTGCGATTGACCGGGCCGTTGGGCAGCGCGCCGCGGGTGGTGGCGGCGTGGACGACCCAGGAGGGGAGCCTGGCGTCGCGCGCCGACATCTCCTGAGCTGCAGGTCAAGGATCGACCACCCGGTCGGGCCACATCCGGACGAGGCTGATCGCGGCCGGACTGAAGCCCGCCCCGCTGTGAGCGGGTGCGGCCTGTCGGAGTGGCAGGGCCAGAAGCTCCCACTACACCTCGACCACGTCATTGGGGACCACACGGACAATCGCCTCGAGACCCCCGTATTCTGTGCCCGAACTGCCACGCCATCACCGATACCTGGTGCGGGCGCAATCGGGCCGGCGTAGCCCAACGGCAGAGGCGCAGGCCCTAGGATCCTGTAAGTGTGGGTTCGAATCCCACCGCCGGCACCCTACTCAAGCCGCCTTGCCCGTCTCCGGCTCCGGCCCGTCCGGGGCGTCGACCTGCGGCGCCTCGATCGGGGGGCGCCGCGCTGCGATCAGCGCGCCCGTCAACCCCACCAGCCCCCCCGTCAGCGAGATGAGCAGCATCGCGGGGTGCGGGGTGCCGCCCACCGCGGCGTCGCCGAGCACCACGATCCCGATCGTGCCCGGCAGCACCCCGAGCACCGTGCCCACCAGGTAGGGCAGGAACCGCACGCCGGCGAGCGCCGAGGCGTAGTTCATCAGGAAGAACGGGACAGCCGGGATCAGCCGCAGCGACACCATGGCCAGCAACCCGCTGCGGTCGAGCCGGGCCCGCACCCAGACCACCGCCGGCCGGTGGCCGAACCGCCGCTCGACGAACCCGCCACCGAGCAACCGGACCAGCCAGAACGCCATCGTGGCGGCGAGCGCCGTGCCCGTGACGGCGAGCACCACCCCGGTGACGGAGCCGAACAGCACCCCGGCCGCCACGGTGAAGACCGTGCGCGGGATGGGTGTCACCGCCACGGCCCCGTGCAGCAGCACGAACAGCAGCGGGGCCCACAGGCCGGCTGCCGTGACCGTGTGCCGGATGTCCGGGAGGCCGTTGCGGAAGAAGAAGACGGCGACGGCAATGACCGCGAGCGCTCCCGCGCCCACGGCGACCGATCCCCACCCCGCCTTCCACCTCACGTCAACGAACGTACCTACGAGCGAGGGCCGGGTGGGCAGAAGGGGTCAGGAGTCCACCACCCGTTCACCGCGAAGGCAGTTACGGTGCGCTGCGTGACGACCGAGGAACCCGCTCCCCCGACGCTCGACCGCGAACTCGACCTCGACCCGGACGGCCTCGCCGTGCGCCGCGAGGTGCTCGGACCGGAGCACGTCGACGCGGCGATCGCCCGCGCCGACGACATCACGGCCGAGTTCCAGGAGATGATCACGAAGTACGCCTGGGGCCACATCTGGACCCGGCCGGGGCTGGATCGCCGGATGCGCAGCGCCGTCACGCTGACCGCGCTCGTCGCGCACGGCCACCTCGCAGAGCTGGAGCTGCACCTGCGCGCGGCGCTGCGCAACGGGCTGACCCGCGCGGAGATCGTCGAGGTGCTGCTGCAGTCCGCCATCTACTGCGGCGTGCCGGCCGCCAATTCGGCGTTCGCGGTGGCGCGGCGGGTCCTCAACGAGGAGCAGCCGGGCGGGCTAGCCGTGGGTTAGCCGAGGTCGTGCAGGTGCGGCAGGAGCGCGCGCATGGCCCGCCCACGGTGGGAGGCAGCGTCCTTTTCGTCAGGGCTGAGCTCGGCGGAGGTCCGCTCCTCCCCGTCCGGCACGAACACCGGGTCGTAGCCGAATCCGTTGGCGCCACGCGGCTCGCGGACGATCCGGCCACGCCACTCGCCGTGCACGACGGTCTCCAGGCCGCTCTCCGGGCCGCCGGGCAGGACCAGCGCGGCCGCGCACACGAACGCGGCGCCGCGGCGGGGATCGGGCACGTCGGCGAGCTGACCGAGCAGCAGCCGCAGGTTTGCCTCGTCGTCGCCGTGCCGGCCCGACCAGCGCGCGGAGAGCACGCCCGGCATGCCGTTGAGGGCGTCGACGGCGAGCCCGGAGTCGTCGGCGATGGACGGGAGCCCGGTCGCGGCAACGGCGTCCCGGGCCTTGGCGAGCGCGTTCTCGGCGAACGTCGCACCTGTTTCGGGGGCGTCCGGGAACTCCGGGACGTCGGCAAGCCCGAGGACCTCCACCGGGCCGCCTGCCAGCATGCGCCGCAGCTCCGCGAGCTTGCCGGGGTTGCGGGTGGCGAGCAGGACCTTCACGAGGGGAGCCTGCCGGGGTAGGGCTCGGCGAGCGCCGCGGCCTGGAGGTCGGCGAGCGTCCGGATGCCGGCGAGTGCGACATCGAGCATGGAGTCGAGGGTGCCACGGGTGAACGTGGCGCCCTCGCCGGTGCCCTGCACCTCGATGAGCGTGCCGGTGTTGGTGGCGACGACGTTCGTGTCCACCTCGGCGCGGGAGTCCTCCTCGTACGGCAGGTCGAGCCGCACCCGCCCGTCCACCACGCCGACGCTGACCGCGGCGACCTGGCACGACACCGGCTTCGGGTCGGCCAGGCTGCCTCGGGCACCGAGCCAGGTCACTGCATCGGCGAGGGCCACATAGGCGCCGGTGATCGCGGCGGTGCGGGTGCCCCCGTCGGCCTGCAGGACGTCGCAGTCCACGGCGATGGTGTTCTCGCCGAGCGCGGCGAGGTCGATGCATGCCCTCAGCGAGCGCCCGATCAGCCTGCTGATCTCGTGGGTGCGCCCGCCGACGCGACCCTTCACCGACTCGCGGTCGCTGCGAGTGTTGGTGGCCGATGGCAGCATCGCGTACTCGGCGGTGAGCCAGCCCAGCCCGGAGCCCTTGCGCCAGCGCGGGACACCCTCTGTGACGCTCGCCGCGCATAGCACTTTGGTGTCCCCGAACTCGACGAGCACGGAGCCCGCCGGGTGCTTCTGGAAGCCCCTGGTGATCGTCACGGGGCGAAGTTCGTCGTCGGACCGTCCGTCTGCACGCGTCACGCAGGCAACCTTATGTCGGCGGGTTGAACCGGGCGGACCGGGCGTACGTCGTGGTGGGCATGGTCGTGGTCGACGGAATTCCCCTCCACCCGTTGGTCGTGCACGCCGTCGTCGTGCTCCTGCCGCTGGCCGCGCTGGGCGCGATCGTCATCGCGCTGCGGCGCTCGTGGCGGCGGACCCTCGGCGTCCCGGTGCTTCTTCTCGCCCTGGCCGGTGGCGGCGCGGTGCCGATCGCCACGGCGACAGGTGACCAGCTTGAGAACGCCCTGCCGCCGAACCCGCTGCTCGCGGTGCATGCCGATCTGGGCAACTCGCTCCTGCCGTACGCCGTGGCGTTCGTCGCGCTGCTGGCGCTGGCGGTGGCCGCCGAGTTCTCGACGAGCCTGGTCCCGGCGGCGGCGGGCCCGGCCCCACCGGCGAGCACCACCCGCTCGCAGGTCGCGACCGGCCTCTCGGTGCTGGCCGCGCTGGCGGGCATCGCGGTCACCTACCTCGTGATACGGATCGGCCACGCCGGAGCCACGGTGGTGTGGCAGGGCATCGGGCAGTGACGCCACCCGGGGCGCGGCGATCAGCTCAGATCTCGTAGGCGCAGCCGGGGGCCACCAGCTCCACCGGGCCGTCGAAGGCCATCTTCGCCTCGGCGACCACCTCATCGGCGTCGAACCACGCCGCAACGTGCGTGATGAGCAGCCGGCCCACTCCCGCGGCGGCGGCGTGCTCGCCCGCCTGCCGCCCGGACAGGTGCACCCCGGGCGGGGGCTCCTGCCAGTGCGGCGTGACATGCGGCCAGGTGGCCTCGCACAGCAGCGCGTCGGCGCCCCGCGCCAGCTCCACGAGCGACTCGCACGGCCCGGTGTCACCGCTGTAGACGAGGCTGCGGCCCGCGTGCTCCACGCGCACGCCGTACGCCTCGCACACGTGGTCGACGCGCCGAGCGGTGAACGCGACACCGCCGACGGTGCCCTCGCTGCCGTCGGCGAGCGGGCGGAAGTCGAAGACGTCGGTGAGGTCGGTCTCGGCGCGCTCGGCCGCCGACGGCGCGTAGGCCGCAGCGAATCGGTCGGGCGCTTCTGCGGGGGCGACCACGGGCAGGCGCCGCGCCCGCGGGTCGAAGGGCGGGCTCGGGTGGTAGCGGCGGTGCACGGCGAGCGCCGAGAAGTCGGCGCAGTGGTCGGGGTGCAGGTGGGAGAACACGACCCCGTCGATGGCCCACGGGTCGGTGTGCCGCTGCAACGGGCCGAAGGTGCCGTTGCCCAGGTCCAGCGTCAGCCGCGTGTCGCCGGCCTCGACCAAGTACCCCGACGCCGGGGATGTCGGACCGGGCCCGCTGCCCGAACATCCGAGCACGATGAGCCGCATGAGGGGACGTTAACGCGCACGGGTGTGCCGCAGCCACCAGAGGCCGACGAGCGGCAGCACGAGCGGCACGAACCCGTATCCGCGCCCGTAGACCGACCAGACGGTGTCGTCGGGGAAGTCGCCGGTGTCGAACACCGTGATCGTCCCGATGGTCAGCACACCGATCAGCTCGAACAACACCGCCGCCCACCCGAGCCTGCGCGCCGCGGGGCTGTGCCCGGCCAACCCGATCGTCGCGAGGATGTACACGACGCCTGCGAGCGCGGACAGCAGGTACGCGACCGGGGCCTCGCCGAAGCGGGTGGCGATCTGCACCCCGGCCCGCGCCGTGGCGGACAGCGCGAACACGCCATAGACCGCGATCAGGACCCGTCCGGGCCCGGAGGACGTCGCCCGGGCCGCCTCAGACACCGGCCGCCGCCCACAACCCCTGGAGCCGCCACACGGCCACGGCCGTGGCGATCGCGCCCACGGCGACCACGGCCCCGCCCCAGCGGGTGGGTTCGGCGGCGGCGAACTGGGTGGCGATCGGCAGCACGCAGATCGACACGACGAGGTAGATGAGGAAGGTGGTCGTCTCCGGCAGCGTGACCCCGCCGAACACCCGCACGGCGGCGATGGCGGCCTGCACCACGAGCAGGGCGACCACGGCGCCCACCGCGCGCTTCGTCCAGGCGTCGGGCGGCCGGTTCAGGGCCGTGATGACGATGCCGTACACGGCGAGGGCGGCGAGCGCCACGAACACTACGACCACCAGCGCGCCGATCACGGCCGCGAGGCTACCCCGCCCGTGTGCTCAGCCCGCGGCGACCGGTGCGCTCAGCGGTGCGACCGTGGCGATCTCCGGGCCGAGGAAGCGGCGGCCGAGCCTGCGGAACGGCTCCGGGTCGCCCGTCGCGAGGAACGCGTGCGGGCCGGGCGCGGGACCGGCGGGATCCCGGGCGAGGTCCGCCTCCATCAGCATGCGAAAGAGCTCCTTGGCGGTCTCGT
This sequence comes from Pseudonocardia aurantiaca, assembly GCF_039526725.1. Taxonomy (NCBI): domain Bacteria; kingdom Bacillati; phylum Actinomycetota; class Actinomycetes; order Pseudonocardiales; family Pseudonocardiaceae; genus Pseudonocardia; species Pseudonocardia aurantiaca. The sequence continues at coordinate 156,217 of NZ_BAAAJG010000027.1, read as the reverse complement.
CGGCGCTGGACACGAGCGTGACCTCCGGGCCGATCACGATCTGCAGGATCCCGGCGAGCAGCGGGTAGTGGGTGCAGCCGAGCACGAGCGTGTCGACGTGCGCGCGCTGCAGCGGCTCGAGGTAGCTTTGCGCGAGGCCGAGCACCTGGCGTCCGCTGGTCATACCCCGCTCGACGAAGTCGACGAACCGCGGGCAGGCCACGGCCGTGACCTCGACGTCGCGGGCGGCGGTGAACGCGTCGGTGTAGGCGCCGGAGGCGATCGTCGCGCGGGTGCCGATGACCCCGATCCGCCCGGTCCTCGTGGCGGCGACGGCGCGGCGGACGGCCGGGCGCAGCACCTCGACGACGGGCACCGGGTAGCGCTCGCGGATGTCGGCCAGGCAGGCCGCGGTCGCGGTGTTGCAGGCGACGACCATCGCCTTGACCCCGTGCTCCATCAGGGCGTCGCCGACGGCAAGCGCGTGCCGGCGCACGTCGGCGATGCGCAGCGGCCCATACGGTCCGTGGGCGGTGTCGCCGACGTAGACGACCCGTTCGGCGGGGAGCTGGTCGATCACGGCCCTGGCGACGGTCAGGCCGCCGACGCCCGAGTCGAAGATACCGATGGGGGCGTCGAGATCCGGGGCCACGCGCCGGAGCCTATGCGCCCGGCAACGCGGGCTGCCGCGCCCGGTGGTCGGCCGAGGCGACGAGGCGGGCGGCCAGCAGCCCGGCGAGCGCCCCGAACAGGTGCGCCTGCCAGGAGATGTTCGCCTGGCCGGGCAGGACCCCGAGCAGGATCCCGCCCCAGAAGAAGAACAGCACCACGGCCAGCACGATCTGCCGGCCGCTGCGGGCGAAGAAGCCGCGCACCAGCAGGAACACCAGCCAGCCGAAGATGACGCCGGACGCGCCGACCGTCGGGACGTTGTCTGGCCCTGTCAGCCAGACGCCCAGCCCGCTGATCACCCAGATCAGGCCGGTGACCAGCAGGAACTGCCGGATCCCGCCCGCCATGGCGAGGAACCCGAAGATCAGGAACGGCAGAGTGTTGGCGATCAGGTGCGCCCAGCTGCCGTGCAGGAGCGGCGCCCAGATGATTCCGTCGAGCCCGTCGAGCCGCCGCGCGACGATCCCGTCGTTATCCAGGCCGCCGCCGGTGACCTGGTCGGCGGCCTCGACCCCGTACAGAACGCCGGTGAACACCAGCATCGTCAGCATCGCGCGGATCGGGGCGGCCGGGAGCACGCGGGCGATCGACCGGCGGGGCGCGGGTGCGGGTGCGACCATGTGACCCAGAGTACGGAAGCCGGGGCCCGGCGGTGGATCTTGATTGTCGAGCCCACCTCGGTGATCCAGATCACAACTGCTCACCCCGACCCGGCCGGTGGCGACCGAGCGGGGGCGCGGCGCGACCCGGGAGGCCCCGCACGTGCTGGCCGACCCGGCCGCGGATGCGCCGCTCGACTGACGTTCCCCGGGCGAGCTCACGCCCAGAGCTGGCCCTCGATGCCTTCGGCGGCATCGTCCAGCTCGCCCGAGTAGGCGCCGGTGGACAGATACTTCCAGCCGGCGTCCGCCACGATGATGACGATGTCGGCCGTCTCCCCCGCGCCCGCCGCCTTCTCGGCCACGGCGAGTGCCGCGTGCAGGATGCCGCCGCTGGAAATACCGGCGAAGATGCCCTCCTGCTCCACGAGCTGCCGGGTGCGGCGCAGCGCGTCTCGGGATCCGACGGAGTACCGCGCGGTGAGCACCTCGGGGTCGTACAGCTCGGGGACGAAGCCCTCGTCGAGGTTGCGCAGCCCGTAGACCAGCTCGCCGTAGCGGGGCTCGGCCGCGATGATCTGGATGTCGGGCTTCTGCTCGCGCAGGTACCGCCCCGTGCCGACCAGGGTGCCCGTGGTGCCGAGGCCCGCGACGAAGTGCGTGATGGTCGGCAGGTCGCGCAGGATCTCGGGGCCGGTGGTGCGGTAGTGCGCGTCGGCGTTGGCGGGGTTGCCGTACTGGTAGAGCATCACCCAGTCCGGGTGCTGCGCCGCCAGCTCCTTCGCCATCGCCACGGCCTGGTTGGACCCGCCTGCCGCGGGCGAGGAGATGATCTGCGCGCCGTACATCTCCAGCAGCTGGCGCCGCTCGATGGACGTGTTCTCGGGCATCACGCAGATCAGCCCGTAGCCCTTGAGCTTGCACGCCATCGCGAGCGAGATGCCGGTGTTGCCGGACGTGGGCTCGAGCACCGTGCAGCCGGGCGTGAGCAGCCCTTCGGCCTCCGCCTTCTCGATCATCGCGAGCGCGGGGCGGTCCTTGATCGAGCCCGTGGGGTTGCGGTCCTCGAGCTTCGCCCACAGCCGCACGCCCGGCGCGGGCGAGAGGTTCGGCAGGCCGACGAGCGGGGTGTCTCCGACGGCCTGCAGCAGGGAGTCGTAGCGGGCCATGTCGGGGTGTCAGCCCCCCGCGACGGCGGGGAGGATGGTGACGTTGGAGTTCTCGCCCACGGGGGCCTCGAGGCCACCGGCGAAACGCACGTCCTCGTCGTCGACGTAGATGTTGACGAAGCGGTGCAGCGAGCCGTTGTTGACGAGACGGCCTGCGATGCCGCTGTGGCGGGACTCCAGGTCGTCGATCACCTCGGCCACGGTGGCGCCCTTCGCCTCGACGGACTTCTCACCGCCGGTGTGGGTACGCAGGATCGTGGGGATGGAAACGGTGACGGCCATGCTGTTGCTCCAGGTCGGTTCAGTATGTTCGGCGGGCGCGGAGACGCTCGTCAGCCGTTGTCCGGCACGTCGTCGGCGCCTGTGTGCGCGAACATGTAAGTCTCCACGACCTCGACCTGTTCCTCGCTGACAACGCCGTCCACAATCCGGAACGACCGGAACTCGTAGCCGGTGTGGTTCGGCTCCGCGTCATCCCGGGTGGACACCAGCACGTAGTGCGCGTCCGGCTCCTGGGCGAGGCCGATGTCGGTGCGCGACGGGTGCGCCTCCGTGGCGGTGTGCGAGTGGTAGATCACCACCGGCACCTCGTCGCGGGCGTCCATGTCGCGGTAGAGCCGCAGCAGGTCGCCGGAGTCGAACTCGTAGAACGTGGGCGAACGCGCCGAGTTCAGCATCGGGATGAATCGCTCCGGCCGGTCGGACCCCTCGGGTCCGGCGATGACTCCGCACGCCTCGTCCGGATGGTCCCGGCGGGCGTGGGCGACGATCTCTTCCACGAGATCGGCTCGGATCACCAGCACGCGTCAAGCCTACGGCCCGAGGCTGCCCCGATGCACTCCGCGCGGAGCGACCTCACACCCGATTGTCCGGACCGATGACGGGGTCGACGTGCGGAGGCAGATCACCGAACCACACCGCCTCCGGGTCGTCCTCGACCAGCCAGGACGGTCGCCCGCGCTCCTCGTCCCGCGCCGCGCCCATCGGTGCGCCCATGAACGGCATGTGGCCGTAGCCGGGCGGGACGGCGGGCCGGGGCGCACTCGCGGGCCGCGCGGGCTCCGCCGGCGCCCCCGGTCGCGGCTGGCCGCTCTCCACGGCACCTCGCGGGGGTGCCACCTCGCCTGGGACGAGCGGGACCCGCCCGACCGGCTCCGGCGCGGCAACCCGCGGCCACGACCGTCCGCCGGAGATCAGCCCGTCACCCACGGGCGGCGGCGGCACGTCTCGGAGGATCTCGTCGTCGGCGCGGGGCGGCACCGGCCCGCCACGCCCGCCCGGGAGCCGCGGCACGGCCTGTGGCTCCGTCACCGGAGCACCCGGCGTGCCGGGCGGGCGGACGGACGGCGTCCCGCCGGGTCCAGAGCCGCCGGGAGGTGGTGTGCGGACGGGGGCGGTGCCGGCAGGGTCGGTCCGCGGCGCATCACGGGTCGGTGGAGGGGTTCCGGGGACCGGCGCGACGGGGAGCGCGGGCGCAACCGGTGGCGGGACGGCAGGGGGTACCACCCCCGCCGGGGTGCCCGACCCGATCGCCCCGGCCGGCGCGCCGGCCGCGGAACCACCCGCCACCGGCGCGGGCGCCGCCGCGAGGCCGACGGTCACCGGTTCCGGTGGCTGGAACGGCTGGAAGGCCGAGGTCAGGTTGTGGTTGGTGGTGTCCTGGTAGACGGTGGCGGCCGCCACGGCCTCCTCGTGGAGCCGCTCCTTGCGCAGGTCCGGCACGGGCTGCCGGACGCCGATGGCGTAGTTGGGCGACAGGTCCTCCGGCCGCAGCGCGCCCAGCTCGTTGCGGGCGCGGACGTGGTAGGTGGCCTGGTCCTCCAACGCCCGTGCCGCCAGCCGGGCCTGGGCCGCCCCGACGTCACCTGGCGCGATCACGGCCGAGATGTGTCGGGCGCTCGCCTCACCCGCCGCGCCCTCGTGAGCGGCCTGTGCCGCCAGGAGCGCGGACCGCACGGCGTCACCGGCAGCCTGGAGCCGGTCGGCGAGCTGGCGGTAGGTGTCGACGGCGGCCTCGATCGGCCCGTGGCCGGGCCCGGCGAGCACGGGGTCACGGATCTCGGCGAGCGGCATCGCCTCGAACGGGACGCCGGTCGTGAGGTAGTCGCTCGCCACACCCAGCATCGTGAACGACGGGGACAGAGCGCGTGGCCGAATGGGAGAACTCGTGGCCTCAGCGCAGCGGCGGGAGGTTGGAGATCATGTAGGAGGCCATCTGGCGCGCCACGGCGCAGGCCGACCGATCACCGAACGGGAAGCCCGCCGCCGCCCAGACGAGCTGGTCCTCGGCCACGCCCACGTAGATCGTGCAGTCCCGGTCACCGGTGTCCTGTCGATCCGCACGAACCATGGGAAAGCCGTCGAGGTCGCCCGGCTCGAAGACCCCGTATGTACCGCGCACGAGGTAGAGCCCTTCGAGACCCCCCACCGCGAAGTCGGTCGCTGACGTCGCGGTCAGGACACCGCTCTGATCCCGCGTTCGCCATTGGCAGCGCGGGGCAGCTCCAGGAAGGTCAGTCGTCTGCGATGCAGGATCGATCTGGAGCTCCGCCTGCTGGGCTGGTGTGAGCAGGTCGCACACGCCGACCCCGCGGGCATCCAGAGGTACCGGCACCCGAGGTGCGAGCGGCGCAACCGTCGATGTCGCAGGCACGGTCGCATCGGAACTGCCGCCGGGCGTGGGAAATGCTGTGCTGGGTGTCGGCGACGGATGGCCACTCGTGGCACAGCCAGCCGAAGCGAACATCAGCAGAACGACGAGGACCCGTCGGATCACGCCAGCCGACCCCGGTTCGTCTCGTCGGCGCTCTGATAAGCGGCAAGCTGTTGCTCCAGGGCCAGAGTTGTGTCGATCAGCTGTGATCGCCACGCCACGATGTAGGCGGCCGCCCGCCCCGCCATGACGCCAGCTTGGTTCGCCATGTTCACGCTCACCGCGTCTGCGCCAGGAGGAGGGAAGTAGGCCTGATCCACGAGCGGCATCGATGCTGTCAGGTCTTGAACGACGCTGCGCAGCGTCCGGATGCACTCCTCCGCCCGCTCCGGGTCGATGGTGAAGACCCCACCCCCACCCAACGGCCCCGGCGCGGCCATCACCTCCAGCACGCGGCGAGGGCCCTCCGGATCAGGCCTCCCCGACCAGATCCCCGATGTCATGCGGTGATCGTCGCAGCTTCCCGCGCCGCGTGGGGATGGTTCGGGCGAACCGCTAGCGCACCTGCATGCGGGTCTGGACGAGCGCGTCCTGAACGAACGTCAGCCACTGGTAGACGCCGATGTGGGCGGCGCGGGGGTCGTCCGGGGGGATGTCGTCGTCCGTCATGTTCTCGCTGACGTCGAGGGCGGTGCCCAGGGCGAGGCGGACGTCGTTCAGCGCGGCGAGCCACGCGTCGGCCTGCTCGCGGGTGAGCTCGATGCGGCCGCCGGATTCGGGGAGCGTTTCCAGGAGAACGGTGGCGGCGGAGTCCTTCGCCTCGATCAGCGCGGGCTCGTGGAGGGAGCGGAGGCCTGCGGCGAGGTCGGCGTCCTCGGTGGTGAAGTCGGGCAGCAGCCGGGCGAGCACGCGGTCGTCCGGGCGGGTGGACGGGCCGGTGCGGATGCCGGTGAGGACGGCCAGCTCGTCGGCGGGGTTGTCGTCGGTGCGTCCGGCGAGCATCTGCCGGACCTCGCCGACCAGGCCGCGGAGCACCGCCGCCTCCTGCGCCTCGAGCGACGCGACGAGCCGGACCTTGCTGCCGCGCCCCGAGCGCTTCCAGCCGTTCATGCGCGCTGCATGGTGGCCCAGAGCCCGGCGGCGTGCAGTTTCGCGACGTCGGCCTCGATCTTCTCCTTGTCGCCGGAGGACACGGCTGCCTTTCCCTTGTGGTGCACGTCGAGCATGAGCGCTGTGGCCTTCGGCTCGGGGTAGCCGAAGAGTTTCTGCAGCACGTAGGTCACGTACGACATCAGGTTGACGGGGTCGTTCCACACGATCGCCTGCCAAGGCGTGTCGGCCACCGAGTCCTCGGCGAGGTCCGGATCCACCTGGCGCGTGGGTACGGGTAGCGGCGCGGCCATGGCGTCCATGGTGACACCTCCCCCGTACGGTCTGCACGGCACATAGGCTCTCCGTCCATGACTGGCAGTCCGTCGTCGGCCGGGGTCAGCACGGCCCTCTTCACCGACCGGTACGAGCTCACGATGACGGCGGCCGCGCTCGCCGACGGCACGGCGCATCGGCGCTGCGTGTTCGAGGTGTTCGCGCGCAGACTGCCCGACGGCCGCCGCTACGGCGTGGTGGCGGGGGTCGGGCGCCTGCTGGAGTCGATCGAACGGTTCCGTTTCGGTTCGGAGGAGCTGGCCGGGCTCGAGGGTGTGGTCGACGCCGGCACGCTCGACTGGCTGGCCGACTACCGCTTCTCGGGCGACATCGACGGCTACCCCGAGGGCGAGCTGTACTTCCCCGGTTCGCCCGTCCTCACCGTCTCCGGCACGTTCGCCGACGCGGTGCTGCTGGAGACCCTGTCGCTCTCGATCCTCAACCACGACAGTGCCGTGGCCTCCGCCGCCGCCCGAATGGTCACGGCGGCGGCCGGCCGCCCGATCATCGAGATGGGGTCGCGGCGCACCCACGAGGCCGCTGCCGTCGCGGCCGCCCGGGCGACCTACCTGGCAGGCTTCGTCGCCACCTCGAACCTGGAGGCCGAGCGGCGCCACGGCATCCCGACGACGGGCACCGCCGCGCACGCCTTCGTCCTGCTCCACGACGACGAGCTCTCCGCGTTCACCAGCCAGGTCAAGACGCTCGGGCCGGACACCACACTGCTCGTCGACACCTACGACATCCGCCGTGGCGTCGAGCTGGCCGTGGAGGCCGCGGGCACCGGCCTCGGGGCGATCCGCATCGACTCCGGCGACCTGGGCGAGCTCGCCCGCCAGGCCCGCGACCAGCTCGACGCGCTGGGCGCCACGGAGACGAAGATCGTGCTGTCCGGCGACCTCGACGAGTACGCGATCGCCGCGCTGCGCGCCGAGCCGGTCGACTCGTACGGGGTCGGGACGTCGGTCGTCACGGGCTCGGGGGCGCCCACGGCCGGAATGGTCTACAAGCTGGTCGAGGTCGACGGGCGGCCGGTGGCCAAGCGCAGCGCGGCGAAGGAGTCGCGCGGCGGGCGCAAGTCCGCAGTGCGGCGGTACAAGCCGACGGGCACGGCGATCGAGGAGGTCGTGCACCCCGTCACGGCCTCCGTCGAGGTCGGGCCGCACGACCGGGTCGTGCCGGTCCCGCTGGTGCGCGGCGGCGAGCAGGTGCCCGGCCAGCCGACGCTGGAGCAGTCCCGCGACCACCTGCGCGCCGCCCTGGTGTCGGTGCCGTGGGAGGGCCTCAAGCTCTCCCGCGGCGAACCGGCCCTGCCCACCGTCTTCGAAGGAGCCTGACGCCCGTGCGCGCGTTGATCGTCGCCGACGTCCAGAACGACTTCTGCGAGGGCGGCTCGCTCGCCGTCACCGGCGGGGCGGCGGTGGCCGCCGCGATCTCCGCGCACCTGCGAACGGCCGACTACGACCACGTCGTCGCCACCCGCGACCACCATGTAAACCCCGGCGCGCATTTCTCGGCGAACCCGGACTTCGTCGACACCTGGCCCCCCCACTGCCGCCGCAGCACGCCGGGCGCGTCCTTCCACCCCGACCTGGACGTGGCCCGGATCGAGGCCGTGTTCGACAAGGGCGAGTACGCGGCCGCGTACTCGGGTTTCGAGGGCGCCGAGCCCGGCGGCGCCGGCCTGGCGGACTGGCTGCGCGCCCACCACGTCGACACGGTGGACGTGGCGGGCATCGCCACCGACCACTGCGTCCGCGCCACCGCGCTCGACGCCGCGGCCGCGGGCTTCACGACCGTGGTGCTGCTGGAGCTGTGCGCCGGGGTGGCGCCGGAGACCACGGAGCGCGCGCTCGACCAGCTGCGCGCGGCGCGGGTGCAACTCGCGTAGCACATCGGCTACGCTTGCCGCGTGACCGAGATCGCGCTGCGCGAGCTGCGCAACAACACCAGCGAGGTGCTGCGGCGCGTGGAGGACGGCGAGGAGATCGACGTGACGGTGAACGGCCGCGCCGTCGCCCGACTCGTGCCACTGCCCCGCCGACGCCCGTACCTCACGTGGGACGAGATCGCCGCCAATCAGGCTGACCATGGGCTGCTCGACGACCTCCGCGAGTTGATGGACAACGAGACGACCGATGACATGAAGGACCCGTGGGAACGTCACTCGCGCTAGGCGACACTTCGGTCTTCATAGCGGTCGAGAACAACCGCCCACTCCGCACCGAACCGCCGCAACGGCTCGTGGTCTCGATGATCACGGTTGGCGAGCTCAGGGCGGGGGTGCTGAGCGCGCTCGACTCGCCCACCCGCGCGGAGCGCCTGCGCAGCCTGGCGAAGGCGATGGAGGTCGAGCCGCTGCCTGTCGACGACCACGTGGCCACGGCCTGGGCCGAGCTGCGGATCAGACTGCGCGAATCCGGACGGCGGCTCGGAGCGAACGACTCCTGGATCGCCGCCACCGCGATCGCGCACGACCTGCCGCTCGTCACCCAGGACCGTGACTACGACGGCGTTCCCGGCCTGACGGTCGTGGCCCTCTGATCGAGCGTGGCTGTCGCGGCTCGGAGTTCGTCGAGTGCGTGGCGTGCGAGTTCGGTGAACGTCTGCCGGCTGGTCGGATCGGCCCACTGGTCGAAGGCGCGGTAGAAGGCGCGGATGCCGAGTTCGGCGGCGAGACTCGCGGTCGGTTCCGGTACGCCGCGCCTGTGGAGTGCGTCCGTCATGGCTCCGGCGAGTCCGCCGCGCTTGAAGGCGGCGCGCTCCTGCAGTTCGCTGTTGCCGGCGATGACCGGGCGAAGCCTGGCGCTGAACTCGCGGCGGTCGTCCGGGAAGGTGGCCGTGATCGCGTCAAGGGCCGCGCCGACCGCCTCGAGTGGCGTGGCCGGGCTGGGCGCCGCGGTGATCGCGGCGGCGAGGAGCCGAGCGTGCATGTCCTGGCCGGCGAACAGCACTTCCCGCTTGTCGGGGAAGTGCCGCAAGAAGGTGGTCTTGGTCAGGCCGGCTCGATCGGCGATCTCGTTGACGGTGGTGGCGTCGAAACCCTGTTCGGTGAACAGGTCGAGTGCCGCGCGCACCAGCCGTTCCCGCGCGTTCGATTCCCATCGAGCCATGGGGACAGCCTAGGTGATGCGACTTGGTACCGTCACGTCGGATATGATGACGGGACCAAGTCACATCACTTCACCCGGCCCGGGCGGGATGCACGTCCTGGACGTCGGCCTCTAGGGGCTGGCACTGGAGAAGGCCCTGGCCGGATCGCAGCCGCCTTCTCAGACCGCCCGCATCCGGAACGGCTCCAGGAGCACACCCAGGTCGCCGACGACACCGTCCTCGTCGAGCACCTGGTGGGTCCCGACGGCGTCCGCGAGGCCGATGCAGCGCGGCCCGTCGAACAGCCCGCACGCGTAGCGGACGGTCGTCTCGTCGAGGTCGAGCACACCCACCCGGAGCTGGTAGATGCCGGGGTAGCGCACCTCGGCGAGGTACTCGACCTGCAGCGTGCTGGGCGAGAGCCCGTCGAGCGGGCCGCCGGTCGGGTAGCCGAGCACGTCGGTGTGCAGCTCGGCGAGACCGTCGAGGTACCAGCCGGCGAGCGCCACGTTGTTGACGTGGCGGTTGGTGTCGAGGTCGCCGAAACGAGTCCGTACGTCGAGCCGGAACGGGTACGCCTCGCGGACGAGCCGCACCGGGTCACGCTCGGCGCGGACGCTCGCGGGGCCGGCCACACGCAGGTCGACCAGGGCGGTGCGCACCGCCTCGGGCAGCGGCGCCGGGCCGCCGGCGTCGGCGTGCACGCTGACCGACTCCCCGGTGGCGACGCACTCGTCGCCGACGAACACGCCGTAGGAGTACGCGAACGACGACGTCCCGATGTGGGTGACCCCGAGCCCGATCCGGTAACCGGTGGTGCTGATGCGCAGCGGGGCGATCACGTCCACGCGGACGGAGGCGAGCAGCAGTCGCATGCGGGCACCGAGCGCGGCGCCGAACACGTCGCGTTCGACGGCGACGCGGGCGTCCTCGAACCAGCGCACCAGCGCGTCCCGGCCAATGCGTCGGCTCGGGTCCAGATCGCTGTAGCGGGCCGCGTGCTCGATGAGCACGGGGTAGGAGGACGGTTCGAGTCGGAGTTGAGTGGACGTCACGCGGCCCATGATGGCGACACGAACCAGGGCGCAGGTGAACTCCGGGTATGGATCACGTGTGAGCCATACGACGGACCGGCGTGTCGTCAGGAGTCGTCGTCACCCCGATTGCGGAGCGTTTCCCCGTGGGCCAGGCCGTGGACGATGCGGAGGCGCGACCGAGCGCGAGGCGTGGGCGCACGTGGCGGAGATCCGGCACGTGCCGCAGCGGGGCCTCGACCACCACGATCCGCGCTGCCTCTGGACCCTGCCTCCGGCGTGACGGGCGAACGCCACTCCCGATGCTCGCCGGGACCGGGTGTTCGGCCCCGCCGCCGGGGGCGCTCCGGGTAGCCTCCGGGAGTGCCCACCGTGACCAAGCTGCCCGGCGTTGCGGAGCTGCTGGAGGCGGCCGTCACCGCCGTGGGTGGGCAGCGCCGCGAGGGCCAGGACGCGATGGTGCAGGCGGTGCGCAAGGCCATCACCACGGGCGAGCACCTGGCGGTGCAGGCCGGCACCGGCACCGGGAAGTCGCTCGCCTACCTGGTGCCCGCGATCCACCATGCCGTGGCGAAGGGCTCCACGGTCGTGGTCTCGACGGCCACGATCGCGCTGCAGCGCCAGCTCGTCGACCGTGACCTGCCACGCCTGGCGAAGGCCCTCAAACCGCTGCTCGGGCGTGCCCCCACATTCGCGATCCTCAAGGGCAGGCGCAACTACCTCTGCCTCAACAAGCTGCACGGGGGTGACGAGACCGACCCCGGCGACGAGCTGTTCGACCCGTTCGCGATCTCCGCGATGGGCCGTCAGATCAAGCGGCTGCACGAGTGGGCCGACAAGACCCAGACCGGCGACCGCGACGAGCTGGTGCCCGGCGTCCCGGACGCCACGTGGCGGCAGGTGTCGGTCACCGCGCGGGAGTGCCTCGGCGCCGCGAAGTGCCCGGTGGGCGAGGAGTGTTTCGCCGAGAAGTCGCGCGCGGAGGCGGGGAAGGCCGACATCGTGGTCACCAACCACGCGCTGCTCGCCATCGACGCGCTGGAGGGGCGCCCCGTGCTGCCCGAGCACGACGTCGTGGTCGTCGACGAGGCGCACGAGCTCGTCGATCGGGTCACGGGCGTCGCGACGGCCGAGCTGACCCCCGGAACCGTGGGCATCACCTCGCGGCGGCTCGGCAAGCTCGTCGACCAGGAGACCGCCGACCGGCTCGCCGAGGCGGGTGAGGGCCTCGGGATGGTGCTCGAGGACATGCCCCCGGGCCGCTGGGACTCGCTCCCCCAGGCCGCGGCCGGGGTGCTGTCCGCGGTCCGCGACGCCGCCGCGGCGTGCAAGCAGGCACTGGGCTCGGATCGCCGCGAGGACCCCGACGCGGCCACGGGCCGGAAGATCGCCCAGGCCTCGCTCGACGAGGTGGCCGACACGGCCGTCCGGCTGCTGGCAGCGTTCGACGAGCCCGACCCGGCCAAGCGGTTCGACGTCGTGTGGCTCGGCGAGCAGGGGCCCGACGGTGCCCGGCACAAGGTGCTCCACGTCGCCCCGCTGTGGGTGGGCGGGCTGCTGCGCGAGCGCCTCTTCGGGCGCTCGACCGTGGTGCTGACCTCCGCCACGCTCGCCCTCGGCGGCAACTTCGACGCGCTGGCGCGCCAGTGGGGCCTGCCGCCGGAGAAGTCGGCCGACGCAGGCGGCGACAACGACCCGGTTCCCGACCCGGACGCCCCGAAGTGGTCCGGCATGGACGTCGGGTCGCCGTTCGTGCACGCCCGCAGCGGCATCCTCTACGTCGCCAAGCGCCTCCCCCCGCCCGGGCGCGACGGGCTGCCGCCGTCGTACCTGGACGAGCTCGCGGGCCTGGTCGAGGCGGCGGGCGGGCGCACGCTCGGGCTGTTCTCGTCGATGCGCGCGGCGAAGCAGGCCACGGAGGCCCTGCGCGGCCGGCTCGACACCCCGCTGCTGTGCCAAGGCGAGGACTCCACGATGCAGCTGGTCAAGAAGTTCGCCGACGACGAGGCCACGTCACTGTTCGGGACCCTCTCGCTGTGGCAGGGCGTCGACGTGCCGGGCCCGTCGCTGTCGTGCGTGATCATCGACCGGATCCCGTTCCCGCGCCCGGACGACCCGCTGGTCGCGGCCCGTCAGCGCGCCACGGACGCCCGTGGCGGCAACGGTTTCCTCACGGTCTCGGCCACCCACGCCGCGCTGCTGCTCGCGCAGGGCGCCGGGCGGCTGCTGCGCGGCATGGACGACCGCGGGGTCGTCGCGATCCTCGACCCGCGCCTGGCGACCGCCCGCTACGGCGGGTTCCTGCGCGCGAGCCTCCCGCCGTTCTGGCCCACGGACGACCGGGAGAAGGTGCACGCCGCGCTGCGGCGGCTGCGCGGAGCCTGATCTCTGGACGGTCGCTCAGGTGGCGTCGAGCTGCTCCAGCAGGTCGCGTTCGGTGCCCCGCGGCACGACGATGGCCCCGACGAGCAGGTGCGTCGAGCCCGAGCCATCAGGCAACGCCCTCGCGAGCACGAGCTCGCCCATTCCCGGGCGCTCGCCCGCCGGGAGCCGCACGTCGACCCGGTCGCCGCTGCGGAGGTCCCGGAGCGTCGCGCCCTCGCCGAACCGGATCCCTTCCACCTCGTACACGCTGCGCCGCACCGCCGACCACGACGCTGCCAGCTCGGCCTCGTCAACAGGCAGCAGCGGTCCGCGCTCGGCAAGGAACATCGCGAACCAGCCGCCCTCGCTCAGCGCGGCGTCCACGGCCTCAGGGTCGTCGACCTCGACAGCGTCGAGGGCGTCCGCCCACCGCACCAGCTCTGTGGCTGCCGCGCCGCCCCGCCGCTCCAGGTAGGTGACGGCCTTGCGGTAGAGCCACTCGGCGCGGTCGGGCAGCGGCGCCCGCGCAGGCCGTCCGACGTGGCACTGCTTGTACTTGCGCCCCGACCCGCACCAGCAGGGCTCGTTGCGCCCCGGTTCGGGGCCCCCGGCGCCGGCATGCGGGCGGGCGGCGGCGACGTCCGGATCGTCGTCGGGCAGTTCGATCGCGAGCCAGCGCGCGACCGCCGCCGCGGCGTCACCCCGGTCCGACTCGTACCACGCGAGCCGGTCCTCGACGAGGGGCCAGCCCTCGGCCGCGAGCGCGGCGGCACGCAGGTGCGACTCGGCGTCGAGGACGCGGCCCGCCCGCTCGGCGGCGGCCGCGGCGACCCAGCGGGCGACCGCCTCCCGCGGGGAGCGCCCGGCCGCGGCGATCAGCCGGTCGGCGAGCACCAGCGCGGCGGCGAGCCTCTCCCCGTCGTCGTCGGGCTCGCGCAGCAGCTCCTCGACGACGGACGCGAGCACCTCCGGGTCCTCCATGAGGCCGAGCGCCTCGCGGAGCGCTGCGGGGTCGCGAGGGTCGGCGAGCAGCGCGAACGCCCGCAACGCGGCCTCGCCCTGCTCCACCGTGCCGACCCGGGTCACCAGCCGGAAGGCCCGGTCCGATTCCTCCGCCCTGGTCCACACCAACTCGTCGTGGGCGAACTCGTCGCCCCGCCGCAATAGACCCGCCGCCACGGCCAGCTCGGTGAACGGCGGGCGGGGTTCGGCGAAGGTCGTGCGGTCCCGGTGCTGGAGGCCGAGCACGAGCGTCTCGGCGGGCACCGGGAGTCCGTGATCGTCCAGCTCCGCCTCGTAGATCGCCCGCAGCGCCGCGACCAGTTCCGGGGCCGCGGACGGCTCCGTCTCCAGAACGGACATCGTCACGGCGCCGTCCTGCGTGGCGCGCACGGCGAGGAGCGCGCCGGCCGGCAGCCCGGCCAGCCAACCTTGCGGCCCGCCCCACCGGGCCGGCTCGTCCTCGTCGGCCTCGTCCACGTGCATCGTCCCGGCCGCCACGTGCGGTTCGGGGTAGCGCAGGAACCCGGCGAGGTCGGTGTCGAGGTCGAGGTGCTCGTCGGCCAGCTCCGCGGCCGAGAGCCGGTGGGTCAGCACGATGCCGTCGGTCAGCGCGGGCGCGTGCACGACGACGTCGGGGACGAGGATCGTCACGGGAGCGGCCAGGTCCCCGATGAGGTCGGACTCGACCTCCTCGACGAGCTGCCCGCTGCCGGGGTCGTCGGGGTCGAGGCCGAGCCGGACGGCCACGAGCCGCACCATCTCCTCGGCGGGGACCGCCACCCGCTCGCGCGCGACGTCGCAGTACGCGGTCCACGCCGCCTCGTACCGCGCCTCCTCCGTGCTCTCGGCCAGCGGCTCGGGCGCGCCGCGACCGTACAGGACCCGCTGCCTGGACCGGTCCATCGTCAGCGGACGATCGTGGTGATGGTGCCCGGCGCGACCTCGGTGAACCCGGCGTCCCGCACGGCCACCGCCTCGCCGCGCTCCGCCGCGTGGCACAGCTGCGCCCATTGCCCGCCGTCGGCGTCGCGCACGGCGAAGGCCGGCACCATGGTGAGGCGGTGCGCCGCCGCGTACAGCATCGAAGCGTGCCCCACCTGGGCTGCCGCCTTCCCGACCGTCATCTCCAGTCTCGCGTTCACCCAGATCACCGGCACGCCGGGCGCGGGCGGGCCGGGGTCGTCCGGCTCCAGCTCGGTGCCCCCGATCTGCAGCCGCGACACCGTCTTCGACACCTCGGTGACCGGGCCGGGCACCAGCGCGCGGGCTTGCGCGCCGTCGACCTCCCACGTGACGCCGGGCAGCTCCTGCACCGCCTCCCAGTGCGCACCGCGGGCCCGGCGGGCGATCTTGCGGATGCGGTTGCCCACCCACATCGCCACGGCGTCGTGCCACTCGCCACCCGGCTCGGCCCTGGGGTCGAGGCAGACGGCCAGCGCCGCGGCGGCCGCCGCCTCCAGCACCGGCGTGCGCGCGGGCGGCGGGCGCTCCAGGCGCAGGATCACCGGCATCGCCCTGATCACCCCGTCCGGCTCCGGCGGGATCACCAGCGGGTGGCTCGGGTCGGGTCGCACATAGCGGGCCGCGAGCGGATCAAGCAGCGTTGTCATGCGATGGGCACCCGGCGCAGGAGGCCCTCAGCGGCGTCGGCCCGCTCCACCTCGTCGCGGGTGATCCCGAGGACGAACAGCACGACGTCGAGGTAGGGGTGGGAGAGCGCGGTGTCGGCGACCTCGCGCAGCGCGGGCTTGGCGTTGAACGCGATGCCGAGACCCGCCGTCGAGAGCATGTCGATGTCGTTGGCCCCGTCGCCGACGGCCACGCACTGCTCCAGCGGCACGCGGAACGTGTCGGCGAAGCGCTGCAGGGCCACGGCCTTGCCCGGCCGGTCGACGATCTCGCCGACGACCCGGCCGGTCAGCCGCCCGTCGACGATCTCCAGCTCGTTCGCGGCGCAGAAGTCGAGCCCGAGTTGCTCGACGATCCCGGCGACCACCCGCGTGAAACCGCCGGAGACCACGCCGCAGCGGAAGCCGAGCCGCTTGAGCGTGCGGATCGTGGTGCGCGCGCCGGGGGTCAGCTCGATCTCGGCGGCGACCTCGGCGAGCACCGACTCCGGGAGTCCCTCGAGCACCTCGACGCGGCGGCGCAGCGACTCGGCGAAGTCCAGCTCGCCGCGCATGGCCGCCTCGGTGACGGCCCTGACCTCGTCCTCGGCACCCGCCCTGGCCGCGAGCATCTCGATGACCTCGCCCTGCACGAGCGTGGAGTCCACGTCGAAGACGATGAGCCGCTTGCTGCGCCTGGAGAGGCCCGCCCGCTCGACGGCGACGTCGACGCCGGCCGCCCGCGCGACCTCGACGAGCCGCGCGCGCAGGGTGCCTGGCGGGTAGTGCTCGCTGCCCCGGCCGGGAGAAGGGGAGACCATCAGCTCCAGGCCGGTGACCGGGTAGTCGGCGACGCGGCGGATGGAGTCGATGTTCGCGCCCACGTCGGCCAGCGCGGCCGCCACCGACCCGAACGCCCGGGCCGTGATCGGCCGTCCGAGCACCACGACGACGTGCGTGGAGTGCCTGCGAACGGCCGGGTCGTCGCGCACCTCCAGCGACGTGTGCACCTGCATCGAGATGCTCGCCATCGCCTGCTCGACGGCCTCCTGCAGCCCCTCCGGGTCGTGGTGGGCCACCACGACCACCCCGAGGGTGAGCCGGCCGCGGATCACCACCTGCTCGACGTCGACCAGGTCCACGCCGTGCCGCGTGAGGGCGGCGAACAACACCGAACTCACCCCGGGCCGGTCGGGGCCGGTGACCGTGATCAGGACGCTGGTGCCCGTGCCCGTCGGATCCATCAGCGCTGGACGGTACTCGTCAGCGGGACTTCGGGTCGCTGTCGGGCAGCGTGTCGACCGCCGTGGCCTTCGCCGCCACCTCGTACGGCGACGGCTTGCCGCCGACGTGCGACTCGTGGCGGAAGCGCTCGACGAGGTGCGGGTAGTGCAGCTCGAACGCCGGACGCTCCGAGCGGATCCGCGGCAGCTCGGTGAAGTTGTGCCGCGGCGGCGGGCAGCTCGTGGCCCACTCCAGCGAGTTCGCGAAACCCCACGGGTCGTCGACGGTGACGACGCGGCCGTACCGGTAGCTCTTGAAGACGTTCCAGATGAACGGCAGCGTCGACGCACCGAGCACGAACGCCCCGATCGAGGAGATCGAGTTCAGCACGGTGAACCCGTCGATCGGCAGGTAGTCGATGTAGCGGCGCGGCATGCCCTCGTTGCCCAGCCAGTGCTGCACCAGGAACGTCAGGTGGAAGCCGATGAACGTCAGCCAGAAGTGCACCTTGCCCAGCGTCTCGTCCATCATCCGGCCGGTCATCTTCGGGAACCAGAAGTAGATGCCGGCGTAGGTGGCGAACACGATCGTGCCGAACAGCACGTAGTGGAAGTGCGCCACCACGAAGTAGGTGTCCGAGACGTGGAAGTCCAGCGGCGGCGACGCCAGCAGGATGCCGGTCAGGCCACCGAACAGGAACGTGACCAGGAAGCCGAGCGCGAAGAGCATCGGCGTCTCGAAGGTGAGCTGGCCCTTCCAGAGCGTGCCGATCCAGTTGACGAACTTGATCCCCGTGGGCACCGCGATGAGGAAGGTGGTGAGCGAGAAGAACGCCAGCAGCACCGCGCCCGTGGCGTACATGTGGTGCGCCCACACGGCGACCGAGAGCGCCCCGATGGAGATCGTCGCGTAGATGAGTCCCTTGTAGCCGAAGATGGGCTTGCGGGCGAACACCGGGAAGATCTCGGAGACGATGCCGAAGAACGGCAGCGCCACGATATAGACCTCGGGGTGCCCGAAGAACCAGAACAGGTGCTGCCAGAGAATCACGCCGCCGTTGGCCGGGTCGAAGACGTGGGCCCCGAAGTGGCGGTCGGCCAGCAGGCCGAGCAGCGCGGCGGTGAGCACCGGGAAGGCGATGAGGACCAGGATCGCCGTCACCAGGATGTTCCAGGTGAAGATCGGCATCCGGAACATCGTCATGCCGGGGGCGCGCATGCAGACGACGGTGGTGATGAAGTTGACGCCACCGAGGATCGTGCCGAGGCCCGACAGCACCAGGCCCATGATCCACAGGTCGGCGCCTGCTCCCGGCGAGTGCACCGCGTCCGACAGCGGGGTGTAGGCGAACCACCCGAAGTCGGCGGCGCCGCCGGGCGTCAGGAACCCGGAGAGCACGGTGAGCCCGCCGAAGAGGAAGAGCCAGTACGAGAACGCGTTCAACCGCGGGAACGCCACGTCCGGCGCGCCGATCTGCAGCGGCACGATGTAGTTCGCGAACCCGAACAGGATCGGCGTCGCGTACAGCAGCAGCATGATCGTGCCGTGCATGGTGAACAGCTGGTTGTACTGCTCGTTGGACAGGAACTGCGTGCCCGGCACTGCAAGCTCGGCGCGCATCAGCAGCGCCATCGCCCCGCCGGCCAGGAAGAACCCGAACGACGTCACCAGGTAGAGGATCGCGATGTCCTTGGGGTCGGTGGTCCGCAGCATCCTGAGGAACACCGAACCCTTGGCCGTCTGGCGCGCCTGGTACGGGCGCGCCGCGATCGGCTTCGGGGCAACGGCTGTCACTGTGCCTCCTGCACTGGCCTTCTACCTCTGGGCAGCGGGCGTTTCGGCCCGCGGAGGATCGTAGCTCTACCCCCTGTCGAAGGCGCGGCTCGGGGGCCGGGCAGGGTGCGCCGGGAGGCCGAGGAGCACCGGGAGACGCCGCGCCGACCTGCGCAACACGCGCCCGGTACGTCCCCTCCGGGGAGGAGTGGCCCTGGCCACATCGAAGGCCGGCACCGGCAGCAGGGCCTCCCGGCCCGCGGCGACGGCCGCGGCGGGCGATGATCCGCGCATGGGATCGGCGGGAATCGTGCTGGGGCCCGGGCTGGCCGTCGCGGGGGTGCTGGCGGTGGTCCTGGCCGCAGGCGTGGCCCGATGGGCCCACCTGGGCACCTCCCGCCTCGCGGTCGTCGCGGCGGCGCGCGCAGTCGCGCAGCTCGGCGCGGTGTCACTGCTGATCGGGGCGATCGTCGGGTCGGTGTGGCTGAGCGCGGCGTTCGTGCTGGTCATGATCGTGGTGGCCGCATACACCGCGGCGCGCCGCATCACCCCGGACCGCTCCGGCTGGTGGTCGGCCCTGCCGATCGCCGTCGCGCCCTTGCCGGTCACAGCGCTGCTCGTGCTCGGCGGCGTCGTCCCGCCCGAGGGGATCGCGGTCATCCCGATGGCGGGGATCCTCATCGGCGGCACGATGACGGCAACGGCGCTCGGCGGCCGCCGCGCCCACGACGAGCTGGAGGCGCGCCACGGCGAGTACGAGGCCGCGCTCTCCCTCGGGTTCCTCGAGCGGGACGCCCGCATGGAGATCGCTCGTCCGTCCGCCGGTCACGCCCTTGTACCGGCCATGGATCAGACCCGCACCGTCGGCCTCGTCACGCTCCCTGGCGCGTTCGTCGGGATGCTCCTCGGCGGGGCGAGCCCGATAGAGGCGGGTGCGGTGCAGGTGCTCGTGCTGCTGCTTCTGCTCGCGGTGGAGACGGTGGCCGTGGCGACGATGCTGGAGCTGGTGTGCCGCGGGTGGGTGCGCAGGCCCGCGCGTGCGATGCCGCGCACGTGATGATGCTCGGAGTTACGACCCGATGGCCGAGCCCCAGGGGACCCGCTCGATGTAGTTCGAACAAGCGCACAGCCCGATGAAGTCGGTGAGGTTCGCCCGCAGCGCGCGCTCTGAACGTGAGTGGACGTGATTCCACTCATCGTCGAGGAGCTGCCTGATCCGATGCTGCACTCCGGGTGGACGCATCAGCGCAGCGGAGTGAAGAGCTCCTCGAACAGGTCGGGTGTGGCGGCCGGGCTGGGCACCGGGTCGACGATGTAGAACTCGACACCCATTCCCATCGCGAACAGCGGGTCCGGCATCGCGATGAGGAAGTGGTCGGGTGCCATCTGGCTCGCGTGCGCCCGCATCGAGGCCTTCTTCTGCTCGACGAAGTCGACGGCGTCGACGCGGTGGGTGATCTCCGCCTCCGGCTTACCGAACGTCGGCTCGTCGAAGCTCGGCGGGCTCCAGCCTTCGGGGAGCCCGCCCGACTCGGCCATCCCACGGACGCCGCGCACCATCCAGTCGCGGTTGATCGTGCCCTGCGCCACCACCGGCACGACGGACAGCTCGGCGGCCCGCTTGCCGACGCGGTGCACCTGGATGTGGTCCGGGTGCCCGTAGCCGCCGTTGTCGTCGTAGGTCGTGAGGACGTCCGGCTCCTCCTCGTCGAGGATCACGGCGAGGCGCCGGGCGGCGTGCTCGATGTCGGCCTGCCAGAAGCAGAACGGGGCGTCGTTGCTGGGCTCGCCCATCATCCCCGAGTCGGTGTAGCCGAGGAACTCCACGCGCTTCGCTCCGATCGCGCCCGCCGAGGCGTAGCACTCGGCGGAGCGCCGCATGGCGAGCTGCTCCCCCGGCTCGAGCACCCCGGGCACGGGTTCGCCCAGCTCACCGCGGGTGGCGAAGACCAGAACCACGCGGTGGCCCGCCGCCGCGGCGCGGGCGAGCGTGCCGGCGGAGCCGATCGACTCGTCATCGGGGTGTGCGTGGAAGGAGACGATGGTGCCCACGGCGGCGAGCGTATACGTACGCAGGGTCACCGCAGGTAGGCCGCCAGGGCGCCGCGCGAGCGCTGCGGCGCGCCGATCCGGGCGTCCATATGGCAGAACATTTCGGCCCCGCGGACGGCGCGGCCGGCCGGATGGCCGAGTTCACGGCGGCGGTCAGGCCGTAACAACCGCCCCGCTACAGGCTCTGCACACACATACGCGTCCAGCCGCTGGCCCGTGGGCCGTGAGGTGCACACGAGGGCAGTTGGATCTTGATTGGGCTGCTCTGATGTTCATCTCACGGCGACGGCCGGTGCGTGGATGTGTGCAGAGCCTGTGGGTGCGGGGGTCGACTGGACGTGGTCGCAGGCTCTGCACACACATACGCGTCCAGCTACTTGTCCGGGGCCGTGACATGCACGCCAGGGCTGTTTGATCAAACCGCTCTCACGTCCATCTCGACGGCCGGAAGCGACGACCCGGTGCGTATATGTGTGCAGAGCCTGTAGCGATCGGCACGCCGGTCACGCGCCGAGCTGCACCGGCAGTTCCGTCAGCCGCAGCATCCCCGGAATCGGCGCCCACTCGGGCTCCCCGGTCAGGGCGAGCGCCGGGAACCGCTCGAACAGCGCTGCGAGCGCCACCTCGGCCTCCTGCCGGGCCAGCGCCGCGCCGAGGCAGTAGTGCGGGCCGTGCCCGAAACCGAGGTGCCCCGGGCCCCGGGTGACGTCGAAACGCTCCGGGTCGGGGTGCTCGCGCGGGTCGGAGTTCGCCGCGACGAGGATCGGCAGCAGGGACTCCCCCGCGCGGATCCGCCTCCCGCCCAGTTCCAGGTCCTCGGTGGCGTACCGCATTTGCACGAACTGCGCAGGCGACCACAGGCGCATCAGCTCGTGCACCGCGCCGGGCCACGCGCCGGGGTCGCGGCGCAGCCGGTCGAGCTGTTCCGGCCGGCCGAGCAGCGCCACCACCGAGTTGGCGATCAGGTTGGCGGTGGTCTCGTGCCCGGCGAACACCAGGGCGACGACCATCGTGGTCAGCTCGCGTTCGGTGAGCCGGTCCCCGTCGTCGTGCGCCTGCACCAGCACCGTGAGCAGGTCGTCGGCCGGCTCCGCCCGGCGGCGGCCCGCCAGGTCGTGGACGTGCGCGGTCATCGCCGCCGAGCCCTTCTGTATCCGCTCCGGGTCCATCGAGACCAGGTCCCGCGAGTACGCCCGCCACGCCGGGCGATCGTCCTCCGGCACGCCCACCAGCTCGCAGATCACCGTGATCGGCAGCGGGTACGCGAAGGAGTCCAGCAGCTCGACCGGCCGCGTGGGGTCGAGACCGTCGAGCAGTTCACCGGCGATCGCCGCGATGCGCGGGCGCATGTCGGCCATGCGCTGTGCGGTGAACGCGCGGGAGACGAGCTTGCGCAGCCGCGTGTGGTCGGCACCGTCGGTGTCGAGGATCGTCGGGTTGGAGAGGTCCTTCTCCACGCCGGGCACCAGCGGCATGCTCCCCCGGTCGACGGTCGCGGGGAGGGACAGCACGCTGTTGACGAAGCGCGGGTCGCCGAGCACCGTGCGGACCTCCGCGGCACCTGTGACGTACCAGGTGGGGCTGCCGTCGAACATCCGGCCGAGCTGGACCGGTGCCACCTCGCGCATGCGGCCGTACCCGCCGCGCGGATCGGCGATCAACTCGGGATCGAGCAGGTTTGGTTCCACGTGCAGCCTCTCTTCGCGAACGTTGTACGCGAACGTTAGCTGTTCGCGTACAACGTTCGCAAATCCCTACGTGAGCACGCGTGTCAGCGCGAGCGTGCCGACCTCCGGCGACACCTTTTGGTCGCTCCGCAGAGCTCCGCTCAGTAGACGATGACTCCGCGGATGTTCTTGCCGTCGTGCATGTCCTGGTAGCCCTGCTGGATCTCCTCGAGCGAGTACGTGTTCGTGACCAGCTCGTCGAGCTTCAGTACTCCGTCGCGGTAGAGCTGCAGCTGGTGCAGGATGTCCCAGTTCGGGTTGCAGTTGCCGAACATCGCGCCCTGCAGCCGCTTCTGGAACAACGTCAGCTCGGAGATCGCGATCGGCACGCCGACCTGGCCGATGTCGCCGAGCCCCGTCACCACACACGTCCCGGCCTTGCGGATGGCGCCGAACGCCTGCGCCACGTGGTCGCCCGTCGTCACACCGACGGTGACGATGGCCGAGTCGGCGCCCTGGCCGTTGGTGAACTGGCGGGCCAGCTCCGCGGCTTCCTCCATCGACGCGACGGCGTGCGTCGCGCCCAGCTCCTGCGCCTTCTCCCGCTTGAACGCGACCGGGTCGACGGCGATGACGTTGGACGCGCCGGCGTGGGCGGCGCCCTGCACGGCGTTGATCCCGATGCCTCCGACGCCCATCACGATCACGGTGTGGCCGGGCCCGACCTCGGCCGAGTTCACGGCCGAACCCCATCCAGTGCCCACGCCGCAGCCCACGAGGCAGGCCTTGTCGAGCGGGATGTCGTCGGGGACCTTGACGGCCGAGTCGGCGGACACGGTGGTGGTCTCGACGAACGTGGAGACGCCGCACATCTGGCCGACGGGCTCGCCGCTGTCGGCGAGCTTGAGCCGGAAGTCGGTGGGATCACCCCAGCGCGAGCCGGCGAGGAGACCGGCGCCGAGGTCGCACAGGTTCTGCATGCCGGAGGCGCACCAGCGGCAGTGCCCGCACGCCGGCAGGAACGAGAAGACGACGTGGTCACCTTCCTTCAGGCCCTTGGTGTTGACACCCGCCTTGGTGACGATTCCGGCGCCTTCGTGACCGCCGGCGAACGGGTAAACCCCGACCGGGATATCCCCGGTGGCGACGTGGTCGTCGGAGTGACACAGGCCCGATGCCACCAGCTTGACCTGCACTTCGTTGTCGCGAGGGTCGTCGACCTCCAGGTCGACGACCTCGAACTTGCCCGGCGCCTGCCGGATGATCGCTCCGCGGCTCTGCATCACGCTGTTCTCCTTTGAACGCGGTCAGGTCGAGGGCCCACGGACCGGCCATGGTCCGCGCCACGGCGACCCGTCATAGCAAGACCGTCATAGCAAAGCGTGCATGGATTGGGAACTCTGACCTGACCGAACGGACACCGTCGGTGATCTTCTACAAACCGTTGACGGGGAATGATCCAGCAGTAGAGTTCGGACGCAGCCGATACCGGACCGGAGCCGCTCCATGACGGAACTGTTCAACGCCGCCGCGTACCTGACCGAGCGCCGGGTCGAGGCGGGCGACGGAGAGCGGGTGGCACTGCGCCACCCCGGCGGGAGCCACACATACTCCCAGCTCACGGCCGCCGTCCGGCGGGTGGCGGCGGGGCTCGCCGGCATCGGCGTGCGGCCCGAGGAGCGAGTGGTGCTCTGCATGGCCGACGACGTCGAGCTGGCCGCCGGGATCCTCGGGGCGATGTACCTCGGCGCGGTCGCGGTGCCCTGCTCGACGATGCTGACCGGCGGGGAGCTGGCCAAGCTGGTGGTCGACTCCCGGGCCAGGGTGCTGGTCGGCAGCCCGCAGTTCACCCAGTCGGTGACGGCCGCGGCGGCCGAGGCGCCCGACCTCCGCCACGTGGTGGTCACCGGCGACACACCTCCCGACGTCGACGGTCCGGCCGCGCTCACCTGGTCCGAGCTGCTCGCCGCCGGCGAGGGCACCCCCATCGCAGCGCCCTACGCCACGTGGGACGAGTCACCCGCACTCTGGCTCTACACCTCCGGAACCACCGGCACGCCCAAGGGCGCGATGCATCGGCACACCGACATCCGCTACGTCTGCGAGACCTACGGCGCCAAGGTGCTCGGCGTCGGCCCCGATGACGTGTGCCTGTCGGTGGCCAAGCTGTTCTTCGCCTACGGAATCGGCAACTCGCTGTTCTTCCCGCTGTCCGCGGGCGCGACGGCCGTGCTGGAGCCCTCGCGGCCCAACCCCGCGCTCTACGCCGACCGCGTGGCCGAGCACGGCGTCACACTGTTCTTCGGCGGCCCGAGCTTCTGGGGTCCCCTCATGGCGGCCGACCTGCCGCGGGAGACGTTCGCGACCCTCCGCAACGGGGTGTCGGCCGGTGAGACGCTCCCGCCCCGGATGTTCCACGGGGTGCGCGACCAGTACGGCTTCGAGATTCTCGACGGCATCGGCTCGACCGAGGCCTTGCACATCTTCATCTCCAACGTGGCGGGCAAGGTCGTGCCCGGCAGCTCCGGGTTCCCGGTGCCCGGGTACCGCGTGGAGCTGCGCCGCTCCGACGGGACGGTGATCGACGGGCCGGGCGAGCCCGGGATGCTCTACATCGCGGGCGAGTCGATCTGCACGGGCTACTGGTGCCGCACCGACGTCAACCGCACGGTGTTCCAGGGCGAGTGGATGCGCACCGGCGACCAGTACGTCCGCGGCGAGGACGGCAGCTACACGTGCCTGGGCCGCGCCGACGACGTGCTGAAGGTCGGCGGGATCTGGGTGAGCCCCTCCGAGGTCGAGTCCCGGCTGCTGGAGCACCCGGCGCTGGCCGAGGCCGTGGTCGTCGGCGTGCCGGACGAGGACGGGCTGGACAAGCCGGTGGCCTACGTCGTCGCGCGGCAGGGGGCGAGCGTCGACCCGGACGAGGTGGTGGCGTTCTGCCGCGCCGGGCTCGCGGCGTTCAAACGGCCGCGCCTGGTGATCGAGCTGGACGAGCTGCCGAAGACCGCCACCGGGAAGATCCAGCGCTACCGGCTGCGGCAGATGGCGACGGCCTCCCCACCCCCGTCCGGGACGGCGGCCGACGTGGCCGAGGCCAAGGGCTGACCGTGCCCGCACCCGAGTGGATCCGCGAGACCCCGGCCCGGAGCCGGTGACGGGCTGGCTGACCGCCCACGGGTTCTCTCCCACGGGTGTGGGCGAGCTCCGCAAGAAGGTGGATCCCGTCCGGCGGCGTGCCGCCCGCCGCCAGGCCGGCAAGCAACGTTCTACAACGACTTGCCGTCCCGGCTCATTCTTGTAGAGTTACATCCATAGCCCGCGTCCGTCGCACGAGGAGGTCCCATGACGGTCACCGCCGACCCGGACCAGGCCGCGATCCCTGCGGTCTCGTTCGACGCCGACCCCACGACCTACCGGCACTGGACGCTCGACCTCGAGGGCAGTGCCGAGACCGGCGTGGCCTACCTGCGGCTCGACGTCGACGAGGCGGGCGGGCTGGTGCCCGGCTACGAGCTGAAGATGAACAGCTACGACCTGGGCGTCGACATCGAGCTCTACGACGCCACGCAGCGGCTGCGCTTCGAGCACCCCGAGGTGCGCGCGGTCGTCGTCACCAGCGCGAAGGACCGCAACTTCTGCGCCGGCGCGAACATCCGGATGCTCGCCGGGTCGAGCCACCCGTGGAAGGTGAACTTCTGCAAGTTCACCAACGAGACTCGGGGCGGCATCGAGGACGCCGCGGCGAACTCGGGCCAGACCTACCTTGCGGCCGTCAACGGAACGGCGGCGGGCGGCGGCTACGAGCTGGCGCTGGCGTGCGACGAGATCCTGCTCATCGACGACAACTCCTCCGCCGTGTCGCTCCCCGAGGTACCGCTGTTGGGCGTCCTGCCCGGCACCGGCGGCCTCACCCGCGTCACCGACAAGCGCAGGGTGCGCAAGGACCGCGCCGACGTCTTCGCCACTCGACCGGAAGGCATCCGCGGCAAGCAGGCCGTCGAGTGGAAGCTCGTGGATGAGGTCATTCCCAAGCGTCATTGGGACGAGAAGGTGGCCGAGCGTGCCGCTGCCGCGGCCGCCCGCTCGAACCGGCCGGCCGACGCTCTAGGCGTCACGCTCACCCCGCTGGAGCGTGCGGAGACCGCCGACGGCATCCGCTACCGGCACGTCGAGGCTCGGTTCGACCGCGAGCGGGGGCTCGTCGAGATCACGGTTCTCGGGCCCGAGGGCGACGTGCCGGACACGGTGGAGCGGGTGCACGAGCTGGGCGCCGACTTCTGGCCGCTCGCCATGACCCGCGAGCTGGACGACCTGATCCTGCGGCTGCGCGCCAACGAGCTGGAGCTGGGCACCTGGGTGGTGCGCACCCGCGGCGACGTCGAGGACGCCCTCGCGTTCGAGAGGGTCATCGCCGAGCGCTCCAAGGACGACTGGCTGGTCAACGAGATCCGGCACTACTACAAGCGTGTGCTCAAGCGGCTCGACGTCACGTCGCGGTCGCTGATCGCGCTGATCGAGCCGGGGTCATGCTTCGCGGGCGCGCTGCTGGAGCTGGCACTGGCCTGCGACCGGCAGTACATGCTCGAGGGGTTCCTGGAGCAGGACGCGCAGGAGGGCGAACCCGCGCAGCTCGTGCTGAGCGAGAGCAACTTCGGGACGTTCCCGATGAGCAACAGGCTCTCCCGGCTCGCGTCGCGTTTCTACGGCGATGACGACCACGTCGCCAAGCTGCGTCAGGAGACCGGTCGCCGGATCGGCGCCGCCGACGCGATGGAGCTGGGGCTCGTCACCGAGGCCCTGGACGACATCGACTGGGAGGACGAGATCCGGATCATGCTGGAGGAGCGGGCGTCGCTCTCCCCCGACGCCCTCACCGGCATGGAGGCCAACCACCGGTTCGTCGGCCCGGAGACGATGGAGACACGGATCTTCGGACGGCTCACCGCCTGGCAGAACTGGATCTTCGTACGACCGAACGCATCAGGCCCGGATGGTGCGCTACGCAAGTACGGCACGGGGCGCAAGGCCGACTTCGACCACAAGCGGGTGTGAGGCAGATGTCGATCGACTACAGCGAGAAGATCCCGAACAACGTCGACCTGGCAGGCGACCGCAAGCTCCAGCGCGCGCTCGAGAGCTGGCAACCCAACTTCCTCACCTGGTGGAAGACGATGGGCCCCGCGGTCCCGACGGAGGACGTCTACCTGCGTACCGCCGTCGCCGTCGGCCGCGAGGGGTGGGCCCACTTCGACCACGTCGCCATGGACGAGTACCGCTGGGGTGTGTTCCTCGCCGAGCGCAACACCGACCGGCGGATCGCGTTCGGCGAGCAGAAAGGCGAGCCGGTCTGGCAGCAGGTGCCCGGCGAGTACCGCGCCGACCTGCAGCGGCTGATCGTCATCCAGGGCGACACCGAGCCCGCGTCGGTGGAGCAGCAGCGCCGCCTCGGTGAGACGGCGCCGTCGCTGTACGACCTGCGCAACCTCTTCCAGGTCAATGTGGAGGAGGGCCGCCACCTCTGGGCGATGGTGTACCTGCTGCACGCGTACTTCGGCCGCAACGGGCGGGACGAGGCCGAGGCGCTGCTGCAGCGCAACTCCGGTGACCTCGACAGCCCGCGCATCCTCGGCGCGTTCAACGAGGAGACCCCGGACTGGCTGTCGTTCTTCATGTTCACCTACTTCACCGACCGCGACGGGAAGTACCAGCTCGGCACGCTGAAGGAGTCGGCGTTCGACCCGCTGTCGCGCACCTGCGAGTTCATGCTCAAGGAGGAGGCGCACCACATGTTCGTCGGCACCACGGGTGTCGACCGCGTGGTGGCCCGCACCGCCGAGTTGATGCGCGAGCACGACACCGAGGACATCGCCCCGCACGGCGGCATCCCGCTCGACGTGATCCAGAAGTACATCAACTTCCATTACTCCGTCTCACTCGACCTGTTCGGCTCCGAGCAGTCCACGAACGCCGCCAACTACTTCTCCGCGGGGCTCAAGGGCCGCTGGCAGGAGGAGCGGCGCAAGGACGACCACGTTCTCACCGAGGACTCGGCGCACATCGACCTCGTCCGCGACGGCGAGATCACCACCAATGAGGTGCCCGCGCTCCTCGCCCTCAACCACGACCTGCGCCGCGAGTACGTCAGCGACTGCGAGAGCGGCGTCAAACGCTGGAACCGGGTGCTCGACAAAGCGGGCATCGACCGCCGCGTCTACCTGCCCCACGTCGGGTTCAACCGCGAGGTCGGCCTCTTCGCCGGCCACCACCTGACGCCGAAGGGCGGGCTGGTCGGGCCGGACGTGTGGGACGCGAAGAAGGACTCCTGGCTGCCGAGCGAGGCCGACAAGGTGCACGTCCGGTCGCTGATGCGGCCGGTCTACGAGCCGGGCAAGATCGCAGGCTGGATCGCGCCGCCGTCGAACGGCATCAACGACAAGCCCTTCGAGTACGAGTACGTCCACTTCCCCTGATCGATCCCGCCCCTCCGGTTGCGAATCTGGCGCCGGGTACGCAGGACCGCCTGAGCGGGAATTTCGTCAGTAGAACTCGACGATGTCGACGACGTTGCGCAGCTCGCGCCCGTCCAGGAGCCGGGTGGCGTTGTCTGCGAACAGCTCCGCGATCCGCTGCTCCTCCGCCGGGGTGAGGGTCGCGTTGTGCGGGCTGATCAGAACGTTCGGCAGGTCCCACAGCGGGTTGTCGCGGTCGAGCGGCTCCACCGCGACGACGTCGAGCGCCGCGAAACCGATGCGTCCGTCACGCAGCGCGCCCACCAGCGCGTCCTCGTCGATCACGGACCCCCGCCCGACGTTCACGAGCGTCGTGCCGGGCCGTACGGCGTCGAGCACGGCGGCGCTCACCAGCTTCTCGGTGGCGGCGGTGCCCGGCAGGGTGACGACGATCCCGTTCACCCGGCCGACGACCTCGGCAAGGTCGTCGGGGTGCACCAGCTCGCTCACGCCGTCGACCGGCTCCCCGCGGCGGCTCGTGCCGATCACGCGGGTGCCCATGGCGTCGAGGACCCTGGCCACCTCGCGCCCGATCCCGCCGAGCCCGAGCACGAGCACGGTCTGCTCGCCGAGCTGGTTCATCAGCCACCGCTCGGGCCACTCGTGCCGCACCGCGTCGGCCTGCAGCCGCGGCAGGTTCTTCGCGCCGGCGAGCAGCCCGAACAGCGCGAACTCCATCAGCGGACCGCCGTGCACACCCGCGGACGTCGTGAACGTGACGCGGTTGAGCTCCTCGTCCGTCAGACCCGCCGCCTTGACGTGGGCCCCGCCACCGGCGGCCATCGTGTGCACCCAGCGCAGCCCCGGGTTGGCGGCAACGGCCTTTCGCAGCTCCTGCGCGTCGTCGTCGGGGAGCCCGAAGAGCGCGTCGGCGCCCGCGATCATCTCGGCGAAGCGCTGCCGCTGCTCCGGGGTGCGGACGAACGCCGGGTCGCCGCGGTGGTCGGCCGGGTAGCGGACGGGTGCGAGCAGCGACTGGTCGCGCACCATCTCCACGCGCGGTTCCCGCTGCTCCACCAGCTCGCAGAGCTCTTCGCGCAACGGCGTCACCACCGCGACCCGGAGCCGTTCCGACACCCGCCACCTCCACGTCCGCCCATCAGTGCGCACTCAGCATGTCAATCGGCATGTCGGCACGTGTTCCCGCACCGCCTCGGCGGACTCGTCTGTGGGGTGGTGCCCCATTGACCGGGGCCCGCCCGCTCGCGAGCATCCGGACATGACCGAGGTGCCCCTGCTGCCCGGCGTCCGCTCCGCGTTCGCCCAGACCGACCGGCTCCGCACCCACTACCTGGAGTCGGGCCCCGCGGACGGCGCCCCCGTGGTGCTGCTGCACGGCAACCTCTCGACCGCCCGGTTCTTCGAGCACCTCATGCCGGACCTGCCGCAGTACCGCGTGCTGGCCCCCGACATGCGGTGCTTCGGCGAATCCGAGCCGGCGCCTCTGGACGCCACCAGGGGCCTCGCCGACTGGGCGGACGACCTGTTCGCGCTGCTCACGTTCCTGGGGATCGAAGAACCGCCGCACCTCGTGGGCTGGTCGACGGCAGGCGCGGCGATCGCCCGGTACGCGATGGACCGGCCGGTGGCGTCGCTGACGTTCCTCGACCCCGTCTCGCCCTACGGGTACGGCGGAACGCTCCCCGATGGAGCGCCGTGCTTCGCCGACTTCGCGGGCTCGGGTGCCGGCACCGTCAACCCCGAGGTCGTGCGGCGCATCGCCGAGGGGGACGCGTCCGGCGAGAGCCCCTTCTCGATCCGCAACGTGATGAACGCCTTCTACTTCGCACCGACCCACCGCGAACCGCGCGAGCGCGAGGACATGCTCGTCGCCGAGATCCTCAAGACCGTGACCGGCGAGGCGAACTACCCCGGTGACGTGCGGACGTCGGGCAACTGGCCGGGCAGCGCCCCCGGCACCAGCGGCATCCTCAACGCGCTGTCGCCCAAGTACTGCAACTGGTCGGGGATCGTCGACCTCAACCCCAAGCCGCCGGTGCTGTGGACGCACGGCAGCGCCGACCTCGTCATCGCCGACACCTCGCCGCTGGAGATGGGCACCCTCGGCGCGTCCGGCACGGTGCCAGGCTGGCCGGGGATGGAGGCCTTCCCGCCGCAGCCGATGGTCGCGCAGATCCGCGCGGTGCTTCAGCAGTACGCGGAGGGGGGCGGCTCGGTGCGCATGGAGATGTTCGCGGGCTCCGGCCACGGCCCGCACATGGACGCCCGCGAGAAGTGGCTGGAGGTCTTCACAGACTTCCTCGCCACGACCTGACCCCCGACCACAACTCGCGCGCACTCACGCCGCGACTCGCGCGCACTCACGCCGCGACTCGCGGGGGCTCCCGCGAGTCGCTGCAGAAGTGCGCGCGAGTCGGGGTCTGGGTGCGGGCGAGTCGGGGTCTGGGTGCGGGCGAGTCGGGGTCTGGGTGCGGGCGAGTCGGGGTCTGGGTGCGGGCGAGTCGGGGTCTGGGTGCGGGCGAGTCGGGGTCTGGGAGGGGCGCTTACCAGGGGACCTCGCCGTTTCGGTCCGTGAACGTGCCTGTCGGGCCGGCCGGCCCTACCGTCGCCAGGGCGACGATCGCGTCGCTGCCCTCCTCCACCGTCTGGTGACCGCTGTGATGGTTCAGGTCCGTGGCCGTGAAGCCTGGGTCGGCGGCATTGATGCGGAACTCCGGCAGCGCCTTCGCGTACTGCGTGGTGATCATGTTGAGCGCCGTCTTCGACGACGGGTAGGTCAGGGAGACGATCCCGTGCTCGAGCCGCTGCGGGTCGCTGGTGACGCCGATCGAGCCATTCCCACTCGACACCATGACGATCCGGGGCGCGGCCGACCGGCGCAGCAGCGGCACGAACGCCCTGGTCACGCGTACCGGGCCGAAGACGTTCGTGTCGTAGCAGGCGAGCAGGTCGGCCGGCCCGGTCTCGAGCGGGTCGACCCACCGCCCGGTGATTCCGGCGTTGTTGATCAGCACGTCGAGGCGCCCGTACCGCTCGGCCACCTCCTTCGCCGCGGCGGCCACGGACTCGTCGCTCGTGACGTCCAGCCCGAGCACCACCACGTCACCCTCCATGGCGCGCGCCGTCTCGGCGCCGCGCTCCAGGTCTCGAGAGCCCAGCAGCACCGTCCAGCCGAGCGCCGCGAGCCGCCGCACGACCGTGGCGCCGATCCCCTTGTTCGCCCCGGTGACCAGAGCGATCGTCGATTCCGTCATGCCTCGACCGTGCGCCCCCTGCGGTAGCGCCGACCAGGTCCGGCTCAGCCTGGGACCGCTTGTACCAGGCTGAGCGACGTCCGCGGCGGCATGCTGGGCAGATGGACCGCACCGAGCTCGGCACTACCTTGCGGACCTGGCGCGAGCGCCTGCGCCCGGGCGACGTCGGGCTCCCCGCCGGGGTGCGCCGCCGCACGCCGGGCCTGCGCCGCGAGGAGGTAGCGGGGCTCGCGGGGGTGTCGGTCGATTACCTCTCCCGGCTGGAGCAGGGCCGCGGGCCGCGGCCGTCGGAGGGCGTGCTGAGTGCCCTGGCCCGCGCGCTACGGGTCACCGACGCCGAGCGCGAGCACCTGTTCCACCTCGCCGGGGCCGCTCCCCCGTTGCCGGGACGGATCCGCAGCGGGGTGCGCCCCAGCGTGCTGCGGCTGATGGACCGGTTCACCGACCTGCCCGCGCTGCTGCTCGACGCGAAGTCCGACGTGCTCGCGTGGAACCCGATGGCCGCCGCGCTGTTGGGCGACCTGTCCGCGATTCCGCCGGGCCAACGAAATATCGCGCGGCAGGCCTTCATCGGCGCGGGCAGCCGCGTCGAGGTGGGCACGGAGGAGCGCGAGCGCCTGGACCGCGCCCTCGTCTCCGACCTGCGACGGGCGGCCGCCCGCTACCCCGACGATCCCGCGCTGCGCCAGCTCGTCGCCGATCTGCGCGCGGCGAGCCCGGTCTTCGAGCGGCTCTGGACGCTGCGCGAGCTAGACGAGCGGCACGGCGACCGCAAGGTCATCCGCCACCCTGAGCTCGGCGACCTGACGCTGGACTGCAATGTGCTGGAGGTGCACGGTGACGACCAGGTCCTGCTGGTCTACTCCGCCGCACCGGATACACCGGAGGCCGAGGCGCTGTCTTTGCTGAGCGTGGTCGGGCTGCAACCCATCGGAGCAGTGGACCCGCTATCCTCAGCCGGGCATGCCTCCGAGCGTTGACTCGGCGGTATCGGGGAGGGGACTACCGACGTGGCTGCTGACCTGGCCTACGACGCGCTCGCGGACCCTGTGCGCCGTGAGATCCTCAGCGTGCTCGCGGAGCGCGACGAGCTGAGCGCGGGCGAGCTGTCGTCCTACATCCGGCGTGTCGGGCGCACCGCCGTGTCCAGCCACCTCCGGGTGCTGCGCACTGCGGGGCTGATCGCCGAGCGTCGCACGGGCCGCTTCCGCTACTACTCGGTGGACCCGACCGGACCCGTTCAGGACGTGATCCGCGAGCTGCAGGAGCTCTTCCAGGGATCGCTCGACGCGGCCAAGGTCGCGGTAGAGAACGGCGCCACCGCGGTCGCCGTCGATCGAGAGCGTCCAGGCCGCAGAGCCATGTGATGGCCGGCCTGGCCCTGACAGCCGAACAGCACGTCGACGCGCCTCCCGGGGCGGTGTTCGCCCTGTTCGGAGCGGGCACGGGGGCCGGCTGGGTCTTCGACGCCGCGTGCGACCGGCTCGTCGTGGGCGCCGCTGTCACCCTGCGGGCGCCGATCTTCGGTGCCGCGGGCGAGCCCGTGGAGATCCTCGGCCGGGTCGCCGCGCTGCGCCCGCCGTCCCGCATCGAGATCGTGCACGACCAGCCGTGGCGCGGGCGGCTGCGGGTGCTCGTCGACTCAGCGGGCATCGGTTCGCGCGTGCGCCTGATCGCCGACCTGGACGGCGCCGGGCTCAACTGGCTCATGCGCCGCCGCGGTTTCGCCGTCTCCGACGGCGAGCTGGCCGGCACGCACCCGGTCGGCCTGCTCACCAGCAAGTCGGGCCCGGCGAGTGTCTTCGCCTCGCCCACGGAGCACGTCGCGGCGCTCGCCGTCGAGGAGATCAACGCCGACGGCGGCATCCGGGGCACGCCGGTGCGGCTCGTGGTCGGCGACGACGGCACGGACCCCGACCTGGGCGCGCTCGAGGCGTGGCGGCTGGTGAAGGCCGGGTGCCGCACGATCATGGCCACCACGACGTCGGCCACGTTCACGCGCGCCGCGCACGAGCTGCGCGACTCCGGCGTGCTGATGGTCCAGACCGTCATGAACGAGGGCGGCATCGGGGGTGAGCTGCGGGTACAGCTCGGCGAGCGCCCCGAGGACCAGCTGCGGGCCGCGGCCGGGCCGGTGATGGAGGCGGCGGGCGGCCGCCGCTGGTTCCTCGCGGGCAACGCCTACATCTGGCCGCGGGTGGTGCACACCGCAGCGCGGCGGGTCCTCGCCGAGCAGGCGGGCACGGTGGTCGGCGAGAGCTTCCAGCCGCTGGGCACCCGCGACTTCACGCCGCTGATCGAGCAGATCCTCCGCTCCGGCGCCGACGTCGTGCTCTCGGCGTTCGTGGGCGCCGACCTGGTGCAGTTCGAGCGGCAGTGCCTCGCGATGGGGGTGCGCGACCGCTGCCGCACGCTCGCCCCCGCCATCGACGAGCCCACCCGCGAGCGCATCGGTGACGACGCCTCCACAGGCATGTTCGGTGCGTCCGGGTACTTCGAGGAGCTGCCCGGCGAGGCCAACGAGGCGTTCGTCCGCCGCTATCGGGAGATGTACGGGAGGTTCGCGCCGCCCGTGTCGAGCATCTCGGAGTCGGTCTACGAGGCCCTGCACCTCTACGCGCACGCGGCCCGCCGCGCAGACGAGGACACGCCGGCCGCCATCGCCCGGGAGCTGCGCAGCATCCGGCACGATGCCTTCCCGCGCGGGGACGTCGCTGTCGACGGCCCCGAGACGTTCCGGCAGTCGCTCTTCGTCGCGGAGGCGCGGCCGGGCGGCTTCTCCGTGAGCCGCGCGAGCTGAACGGTGACGGGCCGCAGCTGATCCGCCACTGTTCGTTGACGCTTGCGTCGGCGGATCGCTAGCGTCCTCTTTCGACACTCGATCCCCCCTCCGATCAGAGGAGACCGTGATGCCCGTCCAGCCCCCCAACCCGTCGGAGCTCACGAAGGTGGCGGAGGGTTACGGTCTCGGTCTCGGCGACTCCGACATCTCCTCGTTCGGCCCGATGGTGCACGGCCTGCTCGGATCGTGGGACGCGGTCGAGGAGCTCTACGCCCGGACGGCCCCCGTCGCGCCGGAGCGCGTTTGGACCCGGCCCACCGGCGAGGACAACCCGCTGAACGCCTGGTACGTCACCTGCGAGGTCACCGACGGCGGCGCGGGCCCGCTCGCCGGGCGCACGGTCGCCGTCAAGGACAACACGGCGGTGGCCGGCGTCCCGATGATGAACGGCTCGGCCACCGT
This sequence comes from Pseudonocardia aurantiaca, assembly GCF_039526725.1. Lineage (NCBI taxonomy): Bacteria > Bacillati > Actinomycetota > Actinomycetes > Pseudonocardiales > Pseudonocardiaceae > Pseudonocardia > Pseudonocardia aurantiaca. The sequence goes on along the minus strand of NZ_BAAAJG010000027.1, from coordinate 120,933 downwards.
CGAGGGATTCGTGCCGACCCGGGACGCCACGATCGTCTCCCGGATGCTCGCCGCCGGCGCGACGATCGCCGGCAAGGCCGTCTGCGAGGACCTCTGCTTCTCGGGCGGCTCCCACACCTCGCGCACCGGGCCGGTTCTCAACCCGTGGGACACCAGCCGGACGACGGGCGGGTCGTCCAGCGGCAGCGCGGCGCTCGTCGCGTCCGGGGCCGTCGACATTGCCACGGGCGGCGACCAGGGCGGCTCGATCCGCATGCCCGCGTCGTTCAGCGGGATCGTCGGGCACAAGCCCACCCACGGGCTCGTGCCCTACACGGGCGCGTTCCCGATCGAGCAGACCATCGACCACGTCGGCCCGATGACGCGCACGGTCGCCGACGCCGCACTCGTGCTGGGCGTGATCGCCGGGTACGACGGCCACGACCCCCGCCAGCCCACCGACGTCGCGGGCGACGACTACGTCGCGGCGCTCGAGCGCTCGGCCGAGGGGCTGCGCATCGGCGTGGTCACCGAGGGCTTCGGCCAGGCCAACTCCGCTCCAGAGGTCAACGACGCCGTCCGCGCCGCTGTCGACACGCTCACCGGTGCCGGGCTCACCGCGGAGGAGGTGTCGATCCCCTGGCACCTGCACGGGGCGAAGGTCTGGGACGTGATCGCCACCGAGGGCGCGGCCTGGCAGATGGTGGACGGCATCGGCTACGGCCGGGGCTGGCAGGGCCTCTACGACCCCGAGCTGATCGCGCACTACGGCGCCAAGTGGCGGGCCGACGGCAGCCAGTTCTCCGAGACCGTCAAGCTCGTACTGCTCGCCGGCCGCTACGGGATCGACGGCTACCAGGGCAGGCACTACGCGATGGCCCGCAACCTCGCCCCGCAGCTGCGCGCGGCCTACGACGAGGCGCTGTCGCGGTACGACGTGCTGGTCATGCCCACCACGCCGATCCAGGCGTCGGTGATCCCGGCGCCGGACGCCCCGCGGGAGGAGATCATCGGCCGCGCGCTGGAGATGATCAGCAACTGCTGCCCGTTCGACGTGTCCGGGCACCCGGCGTGCTCGGTGCCCGCCGGCCTGGTGAACGGCCTCCCGACGGGCATGATGATCGTCGGGAAGCAGTTCGACGACGCCACCGTGCTGCGGGTGGCCCACACGTTCGAGCAGGCAGTAGGCGGCTTCCCGGCCCCGCAGGCGGCTACGGTCGCAGGCTAGGAGGGTCCTGAACAACTCCGCCCGTAGCGAGCGGCGTCCAGGTGGGTGCATCGCAAGGCGGACGGTCGGGCCGATACCGCTGTTGTATCGGCTCGACCGTCCAACGCCGCTAGGTGCCCGCCTGGGCGGCGCGCAGTAGGGCCGAGTTGTTCAGGGCGCTCCTAGACTAGGCGCTCACGCCGACGGGAGCCTCCCAGTCGATCTGGTACTCGTGCAGCCAGGCGATCACCTTCTTTCCCTGCTTGCGCAGCACGAGCGGCAGGAACGCGTCCCGCAGCACCCGCGCGACCGGTCCGGCGGCCTTCGAGTTGCTGGACCGGGCGCCCTGCGCGACGACCTTCTCCACCCGCGCCCGGCGCAGCCGCTCGTAGGCGGCGAAGGCGGCTTCGGGCTCGGGCAGGTCGCGCAGGCACCGGCCGAGTTCGACGGCGTCCTCGATCGCCATCGACGCACCCTGCCCCGACGCCGGCGACGTGGCGTGGGCTGCGTCGCCGATCACGATCATCCGGTCGCGGTGCCAGCGGCGGACCGACGGCATGTCGTAGGTGGCCCAGCCGCTCAGCTCGCCCGGCGTGGACTCGATGATCGCGCAGGCAGGCGTGTTGTCGACGGCGAACAGGTCGAGCAGCCACGAGCGCCACTGCGCGGTCGTCATCGCAGCCAACTCACCCGGGGCAGGCTCGTCGCGCCGCGGCGGGTTGGCGAACCACCACACCGCGCCGTCCGGGGCCACGAGGTACCCGAAGAACGCGCGCTTGCCGAACACCATCTCGTACTGGCCCGGCCGGGCGTCCGTGGCCTGCGGCGGTGCGTAGCCGCCGATGTTCAGCACCGGGACGTAGCGGGCCGGCGCCGCGGCCGGGTCGATCGCCTGCCGGACGCGGGAGCGCAGGCCGTCGGCGCCGACCAGCAGGTCCGCCGTGGCGGTGCTCCCGTCGGCGAACTCCGCGAGCACACCGCCGGGCACCGGGCGCGCGTCCACGAGCGGGCGGTTGTGCTCGACGCGGATACCCCGGCGCTTGGCCTCGTCGCAGAGCGCCCGGTAGAGATCGGAACGGCGAAGCGTGACGCCCACGGTGCCGTCGGCGAGCGCGGCGCCGGTGCTGACCTCGCCGAGCAACTTCCCGCTCCCGCTGCGGAACCTCATGGCCGGCGTGGAGACCCCGAGGCCCGCCACGGCGTCGCCCGCCCCGATGGCCCGCAGCGCCGACACCCCGTTGACCTGCAGCGTCAGGAACGCGCCGACGTCGTCCGCTGTGCCGGGGTGCGCTTCGTACACGGTCGCGTCGACGCCTGCCCGCTGCAAGGCCATCGCCGCCACGGGCCCGGCAACGCCCGCTCCGATCACCAATGCCGTCGTCATCGCCTATCCTCACTCGTAGAGCCAAGTATCTCGGGCTTCCAAGTCTCTTGGCAGCCCGAGTGATTGTCAAGGAGGACGCGTGGACGCCGACGAGCTGCGCGCGGAGATCGGCGCGTCAACGGTCCGGTTCATCGCGAGCGTCGTGCTGCACAACCAGGCGGTGGCCCAGAAGCTGGGGCTGGGAGGCAGCGACTCGCAGTTCCTCTCGCTGCTCAGGACGCACGGCCCGCTCACCCCCGGGCGGCTCGCCGAGCTGAGCGGCCTGACCACCGGCACCGTGACCGGCGTGATCGACCGCCTCGAACGCGGCGGCTACGTGCGCCGCGAGCGCGATGCGACGGACCGGCGGAAGGTGCTGGTGACGCAGGTGCCGGAGGCGATGGCCGCGATCGCGGAGCACTACCGGGAGCAAGGTGAACACCTGAACGCGGTGCTGCGCAGGCGCGACGCCGCTCAGCTGCGGGTGATCGCCGACTTCCTGGCGGAGGTGAACGGCGCAGAGGTGAAGGGCGCGGAGGTGCAGGACTGAGTGCCGGGCTCCGCCTCCGGCTCGGGCGAACGCGGGAGCGGCATGAGCAGCGGCAGCTGACCCTCCTCGGCCCGGGTGGGCTTGCGGAGGTGACCCTTCACCCAGCCGGCCGCGCGCGGGTGCCCGTGCACGAACGACACGTCCATCACCTCCCGGTCCACTGCACCACAGGGGTCCGACAGTCTGCGGTTAGCATCCCGGCCGTGGACTCCCCGGCCGCGTTCTTCGACTCCGCCGCCGACGCCTACGACACCGACCCGCACCACGGGCTGATCACCGACCTGCTGCTCGCTGGCCTGCCCGGTACGGCGAACGCCCCCGGCCTGGTGGTGGACGTGGCCACCGGCACCGGCGTGGCCGCCTTCGCCGCCCTGCGTGCGCTCGACCCGGCCCGGGTGGTCGCCGTGGACATCTCGCCGCGGATGGTCGAGCGGGCGATCGCCAAGGCCGGCGCCGCCGACCCGGACGGCCGCATCGAGTGGCAGGTCGCGCCTGCGGTGCCGCTCGCGCTCCCCGACGGCGCCGCGGACGTTGTGCTCTGCACGTCGGCGCTGCACTTCCTCGGCCCGGCCGCGCTGCACGACTGGCGGCGGGTGCTGCGGCCGGGTGGGGTGGTGGCGTTCAGCATCCCGATGGCCGCGGACTTCCGCCCCTCGCCGGCGTTCCGGGACCTCGTGCCCGCCGACCTGACGATCCCCGCGGACTCGGCGGACGCCGCGCGGCTGGCGCTCGACGCGGGCTTCGCGGACGTCCAGGTGGCAACCAGCCCGCCGGCAGAACCCGACCGGCCGCGGCGCGCGTTCCTCGTGCACGCGCAGGTCCCGTGATCGCGGTGGACGCCGCGGCGCGGGTCGCTGAGCTGCGCTGCTATCCCGTGAAGGGCTGCGCGGGCATATCCCTCCCGGCGGCCGAGCTCACGCCGGCCGGCCTCACCCACGACCGGTCCTTCCTCGTGGTGGGCCCGGAGGGGGTGTTCCGCACCCAGCGGCGCCACCCGGTGCTCGCGACGATCCACCCCGACATCGACGCGGCAGGTGAGGTGCTGACCCTCCGGGCGCCGAGCCGGGAACCGCTGGCGGTGGCCGTCGAGGTGACAGGCCCGCGCCGCCCGGTGGAGCTGTTCGGCGCGCCCTACACCGGCATCGACCAGGGCAGCGCTGTCGCCGAGTGGCTCTCGGACGTGCTCGGGCACGAGAGCAGGCTCGTGCGGGTGCCCCCCGACCACCACCGGGTCACCGACGGCGAGACGCCGGGCACGTCCGGGTACGCCGACAGCTCGGCCGTGCTTGTCACGAGCTGGGGATCGTGGGACCTGCTGAACGAACGGATCGCCCTACGGGGCGGCGAGCCGGTGGCGATGGCGCGGTTCCGGCCGAACATCGTGTTGAGCGGCTGGGCGGAGCCGCACGTCGAGGACCGGGTGCGCAGGGCGGAGGTCGGGGGGGCCGAGCTGGGCTACACGAAGCTCGCCGTGCGCTGCGCGGTGACGACGATCGACCAGGACACCGGCGAGCGCGCCGGCCCCGAACCGCTGCGCACGCTCGCCGAGTACCGCCGCGACCCGGCAGGCGTCACGTTCGGCGCCAAGTTCTCGGTGACCCGCCCCGGGAAGCTGGCTGTGGGCGATGAACTGCGGGTCACACGCTGGGCCGAACCCGGCCCGAGCGCCGGCTCCTCGAGCTAGGCCTGGAACGGCGCCAGGACCGCCGCCGCCTCCGCCAAGGTGCGCTCGAGCTGATCCCCCACCGCTGCGGCGGAGGGGTCGGCGCACCAGCGCTCGTAGGCGAGGACCGCACACGTGAAAACCACCCGTCCGAGCAGCCCGGCCCGTTCCGGAGGCAGCCCGTGCCGCTGCGCAAGCTCGGCCTCGATGACCGTGACGTACCGGTCGTGCTTGAGCAGTTGCCGGGCCCGCAGTGCCGGCGTGGCCGCGACGATCCGCTCCCTGGCCGGGAGCAGCCCGGCCTGCGCGCACAGCCGGTCCAGCACGGCACGTGCCGACCGCTCGGCGGCGGAAAGGGGCGAGTCGGAGGCGCCGGCCGGGGCCAGCGAGCTGCGGATCAGGGTGAGCACCTCGTCGTCGGCGTCCGGGCCGCCGAACAGCACGTCCTCCTTGTCGGCGAAGTAGCGGAAGAACGTGCGGGTGCCCACCTCGGCGCGCTCGGCGATCTGCGCCACCGAGGTGCTGTCGTAGCCGTGCTCCTCGAAGAGCTCGACGGCGGCCGCCACGATGGCCTCGCGCGTGCGCTGCGCCTTGCGCTCCCGCAGCGACGGCCGGGTCACACGGCCGCCCGTGCCGGGTCGGGTGCTGCCGCGACGAGGCGGTCGACGAACCGGGCGGGGAAGCGCGAGACGACCCGGGCGACACGCGCTTCGCGACCTACGAGGTAGCGGGCCCGCGGCCGGCGCCGCGTGAGCGCCCGGACGATCGTGGCCGCGGCGACCTCGGGCGCCACTCCACGCTCGCTTGCGCCTGTCGCCTCGGCCCGCACGCGGTCGACGAGGTGCCCGTACAGCTCGGTGACCTGCGAGGGCAGCACCGCGAGCAGGGCGTCGGCGTGGTTGCGGCCGGTGGCCCAGATGTCGGTGCGGACGGCGCCCGGCTCGACGACCACGACGTCGACGCCGAGGTGCCGCAGCTCGCGCCGGAGCGAGTCGCTCATCGCCTCGAGCCCGAACTTGGACACGTGGTACGCGCCGAGCATCGGCCCGGCGACGAGCCCGCCGATGGACGACACGTTGACGATGCGGCCGCGCGCGGCCCGCAGCAGCGGCAGGACCGCCTGGGTGACGCCGAGCTGGCCGACGAGGTTGACCTCCATCTGTGCCCGCAGCTCTTCGAGCGGCAGGAACTCCAGGGGCGCCGGCACCGCGTAGCCGGCGTTGTTGACCAGACCGGCGAGTCCGGCCGCGCCTACCTGCTCAGCGATCTCGCCCGCCGCCGCGCGGTAGGTCGCGGGCTCGTTGAGGTCGACGGTCAGCGGAACGACGGCGCCCGGGAACTCCTCCACGAGCGCGGCGATCGAGTCGGGCTTGCGTACGCCGGCGAAGACGCGGTGGCCGTGCTGCGCGAGCAGGCGGGCGGTGGCGAGGCCGATGCCCCGGCTCGCGCCGGTGACGAGGACGGCGGAGGAAGCAGAGTCGAGCGGCATGACGTCACTCTACGCCACATGACACGTTGTGCCAATTTGCATCACGTGCCACGTGCGCTCACGACCTCCGTACTCGGCCCCACGGCTTGTAGACGGCCAGGAGGGTCGCGACCACCAGAGCAATGGTGGAGACGATCGGCGGGAAGACCAGGTTGGTAACGTCCGCCGTCGGGGCCGCCCCGCTCAGCAGCTGCCGCCCGTACTCCGCAGCGGCGTCGAGCCCGGGCCGCAGCGCGAACCAGACCAACAGGGCCAGCACGATGTTGAGCGCGAGCTTGACTGCCACCCACCAGTACCGGACCAGCCCGTAGTGGGTGCCCAGCCCGAGCACGCCCCCGCTGAGCAGGCAGGCCAGCGCGGACGTCACGAGCGGCCAGGTGAGCAGCGACAGCACCTGGTAGCACAGCGCGGCGGTGGCCGGGTCGCTCGTGAAGAGAGCCGTGAAGACCAGCATCCCGAGCATGACGTCGAGGCCGATCCACGCGCCCGCGCTCAGGATGTGGACCACCAGCACGGCCTTGCGCAAGCGCGGCCGCATCCGGCTGCCCGCGCGGGCGGGCGGTACCGGATCGGCTCCGGCAACGGCCTCCTCGCTCACGGATGGTGTCTGCATCGGTCCTCCCCTCGTCTGGACGCTCCATCGTGGCGGCAGGAGCCGCGCGGCGCGTCCGGGCGCGGGCGGCCGTGGTGGTGCGCTCGCCGGAGTAGCCCAGCCCGGACGGATACGCCGGCGGAGGTAGCTGCCCTACGGTGGGCGCCATGCGCTCCGCGGGACGGCCGGGCTGGTGGGCGGGTCCGCTGCCCACGCTCGTCATGCCCCTCGCGGTCGCCGCGTTCACGCTCGTCGGCACGCTCGGCGCCTCCCGGGGCCAGCCGGAGGCCCGCCCGCTCGACGCGCTCGGCGTCGTGCTCGTGCTGGCCGGCTCCGCGGCGCTCGTCGGACGGCGGTGGTACCCGCCGGCCGCGCTGGGGGTCGCGGCGCTCACCGCGTGCGCCTACCTCGCGCTCGGCTACCCCTACGGGCCGGTGTTCCTGGCCGGGATCGTCGCCATGTGCAGCTCGGTGGTCTCCGGCCACCGGCTCGGCGCCTACGTCGTGACGGCAGCGGCGTTCGTGCTGCTGCTGGCGGTGCACCTGCTCCGCAACCCCGGCCAGCCGCTCCCCCTCTTCGGCGCGGGCGGGTGGCTGTCGTCGCTGGCGGTCGTGATCGCGGCGTGCGAGTGGTGGCGGGCCCGTCAGGAGCGGATCGCGCAGCTGCGGCTGACGGAGGAGGAGGCGGCGCGCCGCCGCGGGAGCGAGGAGCGGCTGCGGATCGCCCGCGACCTGCACGACGCGCTCGGCCACCACGTCTCGCTCATCAACGTGCAGGCCGGGGTGGCACTGCACCTCATGGACGACGACCCGGAGCAGGCCCGCTCGGCGCTGGCGGCGATCAAGCAGTCGAGCGGGCAACTGCTCCGCGAGATGCGCGCAACCCTCGGGGTGCTGCGCGGAGTGGACGAGGCGCCGCCCCGCGGCCCGGTGTCCGGGCTCGCCCGGCTCGACGACCTGCTCGACGAGAACCGTTCGGCGGGGCTGCCGGTGGACCTGCAGGTCGTCGGGGTGCCGCGCGAGCTTCCCCCGAGCGTCGACCACGCGGCCTACCGGATCGTGCAGGAGGCGCTCACCAACACCCGCCGCCACGCCGGCTCCGCGCAGGCCTCCGTCCGCGTGCACTACGACGACGACGGCGTCACCGTGCAGGTGGAGGACGACGGAAGCGGCCCGTCCGCCGGTAACGGTGCCGCGGACATGCAGGGGGGCGGCAATGGCCTGCCCGGCATGCGAGAGCGAGCGCTCGCCCTCGGCGGCTCGCTCTCCGCCGGTCCGCGCGCGGGCGGCGGGTTCCACGTGCACGCCCGGCTGCCCGCGGCGCTCGAGCAGCCGCTCGTACCGCCCGCGGGGTAGCCGGCCGGCCCGGTGACCACCGGATGCATCGCCGGCACCCTGCTGGTCGCCGCGGCGCTCCCGCCGATGCGCCGCAGCGCCCGAACGCCGGGACCAGCGGCACCTTCGTCCGGACCTGTCAAATCGAGACGAAGCACACCTTGGTGACGGTGGCCAGGCGCAGCCCCCGCCGGTGAATTCGGCCCGCGCCTCGGCCCCGCTCAGGGGACAGCCCTACTTCGACCCGAGGGATCGCCTCGCCTGAGACACGGGTCCACCCGATTGTGCCGAGCCCGGGGGGACCAGAGCCTTGATGCCGTCCGCAAGGCCGTCCGCCTCAAGCCCAGGAGTTCCATGAGCACCACATCCACCGTCCGCACCGACCGGCAGACCGGCAACGTCCGGCTCCTCGGAGAGATCGAGCGGTGGCGTCACTCAGAGCCTGAGGCTCTCCGGCTGGCCCACCTCGTCACGGACGAGGTGCGCCGGACCGGCCGGCATCACCTCGCAGACGGCCTGCTAGACGCCCTCGACGCCCTCCACCGTCGGCACTGCGGCCGCGACGCGTTCCTCGACACGTTCCTCGACGCTGTGCTCGCCCGCCGCCGTGACCGCTTCCGCAACCAGACCTACCTCGCGCTCCCGCTCGTCGAGCTGGTCCGGGCCGATCTCGGCGTCGATGCCGAGCGGATGTCCGCGCTGCTCATGGCAGACGTCGTGCGGCACGAGCGCCAGGCGACGGGGCTCGACACCCGCACGCGCGACACCCGGGTCCGTCACGCCACGCGCTTCGTCGCGGACGTCCACCCAGTGCTGGACGTCAATTGGCTGCCGGGCGACCGCGCCGATGCCGTCGTCGAGCAATGGTTCGGGCTGACGGCGCTGCCGGTGTCGCTCGAGCACGACGAGTACTTCTTCATCCGTGCGCTGCAGGCCCACGAGATGGTCTTCACGACGCTGACCGACGAGCTGCGGGCGGCGACGCAGGCGCTGCGCCTGGGCGACCTCACGATCGCGACAGCGCGGATGCGGCGGGCCGTCGACGTGTTCGACCGGGCCGCGATGCTGTTCAGGCTGGTCGCGACGATGCGCCCGGCGGCGTTCCACGCGTTCCGGCAGTACACCGAGGGGGCGAGCGCGATCCAGTCCGAGGCGTACAAGCGCTTCGAGCTGGCGTGCGGGACACCGAGCGCGCAGCGGCTGCTCTCCGAGGCGTTCGAGAACGTGCCGGCGGTGCGGGCCGAGGCGCCGAGCTTGGACAACTTCTCGCGCGCCTGGCAGGACCTGGGCGCGCGCGGACCGGCGGCCGCCGAGCTCGCCCGTACCGTCGAACAGCTGGAGGCCGACCATCAGCGGTGGAAGACGACCCATTGCTCGCTGGCGGCCGCGATGCTCGGTTCCGCGCACGGCTCGGGCTACACCGAGGGCGTGCCCTACCTGCGGCGATGCGTGGAGAACCGGCTGTTCGACCTGGGGAGTAGGACAAAGACCAGCACGCCTTCACCCAAACCCGCCCAGCATGGCATCCGCTCGGCGCTGTGGTTGCCGCTCTTCGACGATCTCGCCGACCCGCTCGTCGTCGCCCGCCTGGCCGCCGAGGCCGAGGAAGCCGGATGGCACGGGGTGTTCGTGTGGGACCACCTGCGCTGGGGCGAGCCCGTCGAGGAGGTGGCGGACCCGTGGATCACGCTGGCGGCGATCGCCACCGCCACCGAGCGCGTGCGTATCGGGCCAATGGTCACTCCGCTCCCCCGCCGCAGGCCTGTAAAGCTGGCCAAGGAGACCGTGACACTCGACCAGCTCAGCAATGGCCGCCTGACCCTCGGCGTCGGCCTCGGCAGCGACCGCTTCGGCCTTGAACTGTCGACGACCGGGGAGGAACTGGACGACCGAGTGCGGGGCCGGATGCTCGACGAGTCCCTCACCGTGCTGGCGGCCGCATGGTCCGGCGAACCCGTGCACCACGGGGGCGAGCACTACACGGTCGACGGCCTCAGGCTCCTCCCCAGGCCCGTGCAGCGACCGGGAATCCCCGTGTGGACCGCGGCACTGCCGGGCAACGCCGGACCGTTGCGGCGCGCCGCCCGTCACGACGGCTTCTTCCCTGTGGGCGTCAGCGATCCCGACCAATTCGCGGAGATGGTGGACAGCGTCACAGGACTGCGCGCGGCTGAAGGGCAGGACCCTGCGGCGCCGTACGATGTCGCGGTTGCCCTGCCGCCCGGCACCGATCCCGCGCCTTACATCAGCGCGGGCGCGACCTGGTGGATGGTCGAGTTCCCGTGGGGAGCGGTGTCCGAGGACTCCGTGCGCGGCGTCCTGCGCGAGGGCCCGGCAACCTGACGACCTGCCCGTGACCGGACGCAGTACCTGATGCCGCTGTCCGGACGAAGGTGCCGTTCGTGTCTCACAGGGGTCCCTCACCAGCTCCACTAACCTCCACGCCCATGGCGACGGGCACGATCGAGCTGAACCGCGAGCGCATGGTGGCCGTCGCTGCCGAGGTCTTCGCCCGCCACGGCTACCACGGCACGGGCATCGCCGAGCTCGCGAAGGCCGTTGGCCTCGGCCGGGGCGCGCTCTACCACTACATCGAGAGCAAGGAAGCCCTGCTCTACGCGATCAGCCGCACGCAGGTCGACCGGATGAACGCGCACGCAGAGACGACGCTGCGCGCTGGTTACGCGCCGGAGGAGCTGCTGCACGAGATGGCGCGCGGGCTGGTTCGCAACATCGCCGAACACCGCGCCGAGTGGGCGGTGTTCTTCAGTGACTACTCCGCGCTGACGGGCGAGCGACGCGACCACGTGATCGCCGCCCGCGAGCGCTACGAGGGCTACTGGCGGCAGGCGCTTGATCGGGGCGTGGCGGCCGGGGTGCTGCGTGCGACGCCCGAGCTACTCGTGAAGGGCATCCTCGGGATGCTCAACTACACCTACCTGTGGTTCGAGCCGGACGGTGCCCTCTCCCCCGAGGAGCTGGCCGACTCCTACCTCGACGTGATGCTGCGGGGCATCCGGGCGTGAGGCAAGGCCCGCTAGCCGGCAGGCGTGCGCGCCAAGATCCATAGGTTCAGCTCGTCGCGCAGCGGGCGCAGCTCGGCCGCCGCCGACCGCAGCTCTGCGAGTCGCTGGTCGGAGCGTGCCGTCTGGCTGGCGGGCAACCCGAGCCGCAGCGTCACCTGCAGCAACTGGTAATGCCGCTCGACCAGAGCCGACAGCATGCGCTCCAGCGACCCGGGGCCCGCGTGCGGCGCGAACGACAGCGAGCGCGACCACAGCGCGTAGTACTCCTCCGCCAGCCCCTCGGCCTTGCGGGTGAGCGCCTCGTCGGAGGACCCGCACGGACACAGCACCGCTTCCGACTGCGCCTGCAGGGCGATCACGTGGTCGGCTATGGCGAGCAGGCCCAAGAGATCCACGAGAACACGTTCGGGCCTGCCGGCAGCCGGCTGATGACCTGCCATCGCGTGTCCACCTCATCGTGACGAAACCCGGGGAGCGTAAAGCGGCGAGGCCTCCGTGCGGACGGATCGTTCGACGGATGACATCCATGCGAGACGAGCGGTAACTTTACGTGAACGTGTCAAACCCCACACGCGGAACCCGACCGTCGGGCGCGCGGTTCGACGCGCTCGGAGTCATGTGAGCAGGGCGACCACGGCGAACAGCACCGGCACACTGACGATGGTCGTGACGAGGGCCGCGTCCCGGGCGAGGTTCACCCCCTTCTCGAACCGCACCGCGTAGGTGAAGACGTTCTGGGCGGTGGGCAGGGCCGCGCAGACGACCACAGCCAGCAGCGCGTGCCCGGACAGGCCCAGCGCCATGCCGAGGAGCAGCGCCAGCACCGGGTGCACGACGTTCTTGAGCAGCAGCACCGCGCCGAGCAGCGGGCCATGCGGCCCCGAGCCCGGCCGGGCGGCCCCGCAGAGCGAGATCCCGAACGCGAGCAGCATCCCCGGCACGGCGAGGTCGGCGATGAGCTCGATCGGGGCCAGCAACGGGGCCGGTGGCCGCAGTCCCGTGGCGGACACGACGAGCCCCGCGCCCGTGGCCAGCGCGATCGGGTTGCGCAGCGGCGCAGTGACGGTGCGCAGCACCGACGGGCGGTTTCCGTCGGTGCGCTCGGAGAGCAGGTCGAGCAGGCTCGTGAAGAACGGGGTGAGCACGGCCAGCTGGAAGAGCAGCACGGGCGCCATCTCCGCCGCGTTGCCCAGCGCGTAGGTGGCGATCGGCAGCCCGAGGTTCCCGGCGTTGACGTACCCGCTGGCCATCGCGCCAACGACGGTCTCGCCCACCGGCCTGCGGCGCAGCAGCCCGACCGGGACGTACAGCGCGCACGCGACCGTGCTGGTCATGGCCGTGACGACGAGGCTTTCGGAGAACACGGCGCTCACGTCCGCGCGGGATACCGTGACGAACAACAGCGCGGGCGAGGCGACGAAGAACGCGGTGCGCGACAGGACGGTGGTGGCGGCCGGGCCGAGGACGCCGGCTCGCCCGACGAGGTAACCGACGGCGACGACGACTCCGATGACGACGAACCCGTCGAGGACGCCGGTCACACCTCACTCACATCTGATGAGTCTAGAACTGTGACCGGCGCCGCATCCGACCGGCAGAATGCAGCCACCCCACGACGCTCGCCGCTGGGGCGGGCACCATGGGGTGGCTGATGGATCGTCCGGAGCGATCAGTCCCCGGCGGTGGTGCGGTCACGCTCAGGCGTGACCGCGGGCTCGTGGGCCGCTTCGTCGTGCCCGGGCCGGTCGTCGCCGACGACGGGCGCGGCCGAAGGCGCGTGCGCGGCTGACGGGTCGCGCCGAACCTTGATCAGGCTCAGGATCGTGGTGATGGCGAGGACCCCGACGATCACGCTGAGCGAGAGCCCGATGCCGACGGTCGGCACCGGCACCGGCTCGCCGCCGTTGATGAACGGCAGGTTGTTCTCGTGCAGCGCCTCGAGCACCAGCTTGACACCGATGAACGCGAGGATGATCGACAGGCCGTAGGACAGGTAGACGAGCTTGCTGAGCAGCCCACCGAGCAGGAAGTACAGCTGGCGCAGACCCATGAGTGCGAACGCGTTGGCCGTGAAGACCAGGAAGGGCTCCTGGGTGAGGCCGAAGATCGCGGGGATCGAGTCGAGCGCGAACAGCAGGTCGGTGAAGCCGATCGCCAGCATCACCATGAGCATGGGCGTGACCATGCGCTTGCCGTTGATGCGGGTGAGGAGCTTCGTGCCCTCGAACTGCTCGGTGACGGGGAGGTACTTGCGCAGCAGGCGCACCGGGGCGGGCTCGCCCTCGTCCTCGTGGTCGGTGCCCTGGCGGGCCAGGTTGACCGCCGTGACGACGAGGATCACCGCGAACAGGTAGAAAACCCAGCTGAACGCCGCGATGGCAGCGGCGCCGATGGCGATGAAGATGCCTCGCATGATCAGCGCGATCACGATGCCGACGAGCAGCACGCGGTGCTGGTGGACCGCGGGCACGCTGAACGCCCCCATGATCACGACGAAGACGAACAGGTTGTCGACCGACAGCGAGTACTCGGTGATGTAGCCGGCGAAGAACTGACCGGCGTACGCGCCGCCGGCGAAGAGCCAGAGGCCGATCCCGAACAGCACCGCGAGCGCCACGTAGAAGAGCACCCAGCGGGTGGCCTCGCGGATGGTGACGGCGTGCGGCTTGTGGTCGACCAGGAACAGGTCGGCCAGGATGATGGCGACCAGCCCGCCGATCGTGGCGAACCAGAGCCAGGTAGGCACGTTCAAAGCAGGGACCTCCAGGGGTCTCGGGCAACAGTCGGTGGCCCGAGGTCTCTCCCATCGGCCGACGGCGTGACGCCAAAGGCAGACCGGTGGCGCCGGGACCCCCCGGACGGGCGGGCTCCGTGCTGACGACGCCACCGCGATCGGGATACTCCCCTGCGGTGCTTTGTCCATTTCACCATCCGCCAGACCGGTCCACCAGCCACCACGAGGTGAAGAAATCCTCGCCTGAGGTGACGTGGCACACAACGGTCGCGTACCCCAAGCGGGCCGCTGAGCTACCCAGAACGGACGATCGATCATGTCTTCCCAGGTCGGACGACCGACGCCGGCACCACCGGGCACCGTCACGAGCGGCTCCGCAATGGCCTCGTCAATCGGGGTGGGATTGGACCTTTCACACAGCCAATCGCGCTCGTAGCGTGACGCGCGTCGGTCCGGCCGGGACCGGGATGTTGGGGGGTGGCCGCGGGTGAGCAGGCGCGGTTGGGTCCTTTTCGCACTGATGAGCGTCATCTGGGGCGTCCCGTACCTAATGATCAAGGTGGCCGTGGAGGGCGTGTCCGTCCCGGTGCTGGTGTTCGCGCGCACGGCGGTCGGCGCCGCGGTGCTGCTGCCGCTCGCGCTGTACCAGGCCCGCCGGGGCGGCGGGCAGTTCGCCGGGCTGCGCAGGCACTGGCGGCCGCTCGCGGCGTTCGCGGCGATCGAGATCATGGTGCCGTGGTGGCTCCTGTCGGACGCCGAGCGCCACCTCACCAGCTCCATGACCGGGCTGCTCATCGCAGCGTCACCCATCGTCGCGGCGGTGGTCGGCCGGCTCACGGGCGACGCCGAGCGCCTCGGCCCCGCCCGCATCGCGGGGCTCGCGGCCGGGCTCGCCGGGGTCGCGGTGCTGGCCGCGCCCGAACTGCGCAGCGGCGAGCCGTGGGCGATCGTCGAGGTGCTGCTGGTGGCGGTCTGCTACGCCACCGCTCCGATCATCGCCGCACGGAAGCTCAACGACGTTCCGGCCCTGCCGATGACCGCCGTGTGCCTCACCGGCGCCGCCCTCGTCTACGCCCCGCCCGCGGTGCTCACCTGGCCGGCCGCGCTGCCCGCCACCGAGGTGCTCGTCGCGCTCGCCGGCCTCGCGCTCGTCTGCACCGCGCTGGCCTTCCTCGTGTTCTTCGCGCTCATCCGCGAGGTGGGGCCGTCGCGGGCGCTCGTCTTCACCTACGTCAACCCGGCCGTGGCCGTCGCAGCCGGGGTGACCGTGCTCGGTGAGCCGCTCACCGCGGCGATCCTGGTGTCGTTCGTGCTCATCCTCGGCGGCTCGGTCCTCGCGACCTCCCGACCCCGGGACCGGCGGGCCCGCGCGGGGGCGGCCCCGACGGTGGTCACCGGCACAACGCCGTAACACCAACGGAAACGTGCCGGGGCCAGGCTCCCTCAGGGGCAAGACCCCGACTCGCGTGCACCCAGACCCCGACTCGCGCGCACCCACACCCCGCTGAGTGCGGCCGTGTTCATGTGGTGCCGAAGGGGTTGTCGACGAGGTAGCGCCAGGTGCCGTCCGGGTCGCGCCGCACCACGTCGGCCGCGGTGCCGCTCATGTCGACGGACGTGCCGTCCGGCGCGGTGCCCCGAAGCGACCAGTCCACGACGAGGAGCGCAGGGGTGAACCCGGCCAGCAGTTCCGCCTGCTCCCGCCGCTCCGCCGCGACCGCCGCCCGTACGTCCACAGTCATGCTCCGCCGCCAGCACCGACGCGCCACCCCCTGCGGGCAGCGGGCCCGACGGGTCGACTCGCGACGCGCCCGGAAGTCATCGGTCCCCAGGTCGCGGATCGCGCGGGGCACTGGACTAGTGCGGCTAGCAGCCGGGCGACCGGGCGGTAGCGCGGTAGTACTCGGCCGCCACCTGGTCGATCGCCGCCGCGGCGTTCGACCTGAGTGAGGCCGCGCTGAAGTACACGTCGCCGAGCACCTCGGGATGCGCCCGGTTCAGCGCGAGGTGCTCGGCCAGCTGGCCGTCACCCCACGCCGACGAGCTGCCGACCTTGTACGCGGCCTGCCCGACGTACAGGTCGACGCGCTTGCCGGCCACCGCGCGCGCCCACCAGGGCATGAGCGTCGCGTAGTCGGCCCGTGGGTTGCCGATCTCCCAGTAGATCTGCGGGACGACGTAGTTGATCCAGCGGTTGTCGATCCAGGTCAGGGTGTCGGCGTAGATCGCGCTGTAGGACGAGAGCCCGCTGGTGGCGGATCCACGCGGGTCCTCGCTCGCGTTGCGCCAGATGCCGAACGGGCTGATGCCGAACTCGACGCCGGGCTTGGCGGCGCGGATCCGCTCGGACATGCCCCGGACGAGCTGGTTCACGTTGTCCCGCCGCCAGTCCGCGACGTCCGTGAAGCCGCCGCCGTGCGCGGTGAACGTCGCGGCGTCCGGGATCGGCGCGGAGCCGTCGGGATAGGGGTAGAAGTAGTCGTCGAAGTGCACGGCGTCGACGTCGTAGCGCCGCACGGCGTCCATCATGGCGTTCATCACGAACTCGCGGACCTCGGGTTTCCCGGGGTCGTAGTAGAGCCGGCCGCCGTAGGTGAGCACCCAGTCCGGGTGCAGGCGCGCGGGGTGGTTCGCCGTGAGCCGCCCCACATCCGCCTGCTTGCTGATGCGGAACGGGTTGAACCAGGCGTGGAAGGCGAGCCCTCGGTTGTGCGTCTCCTGCACGAGGAAGGCGAGCGGGTCGTAGCCGGGGTCCTGGCCCTGCGTGCCGGTGAGCCACTGCGACCAGGGCTCGAACGGCGACGGCCAGAACGCGTCGGCCGTCGGGCGTACCTGCACCATCACGGTGTTGAGGCGCCGCCGCTGCGCGTCGTCGAGGATCGTGCGGTACTCCTGCTGCTGGTCGGCGACGCTCAGACCAGGCCTGCTCGGCCAGTCGACGTTGTCCACGCCGGCGATCCACACCGCCCGCATCTGCGCCGGCCCTGCCGGCTGCGCACAGGACGGCACCGCGCCCGTCGGCGCCGGGAGCGCGGCCGCCCCGAGCAGGAGCGCGCCCACCCCGGCCAGTAGCACCAGCCGGTACCTGCGAAGCACTCGCATCAGCACATCGCACCTCGCTCCGTCGCCGCCGCTACCGAATCCTGCGCGCGACGTGCGCCCGAACGCTCCCCCAACCCGCCAGTAACACCCGTCCGGACCCGCCACCCCGTTCCGGCCACCGGTCGTGCGAGATGCAGCGCCAGGACGGGCAGCTCACCCGCGCGGGCGCGCGGGGTCCCCTGGCGACCGGCCCTCGATCTCGGCGAGGAACGCGTCCACGAGGGCGGCGGGTTCCGGATCGACCGCGAGGGAACCGCCGAGGATCCGCTCGGCCAGGTCCGTCGACAGCTCACCCAGGTCGCCGCGTAGTTCGCGCAGGGCCTGCTCCCGCGCCTCCGCGAGCTGCGCCTCCCCCTCCTGCCGGATGCGCGCCACCTCCGCCTCGGCGCGCTCCCGCAGCTCGACCCTGATCCGCTGCGCCTCGGCGCGGGCTTCGTCGCGGATGCGAGCGGCATCGGCGCGCAGGACGGCCACCTGCTCGTCGTACTCCCGCCGGAGCCCGGCCGCCTGCTTCCGCATCTCCTCGGCCCGCTGCAGGCCGCCGTCGATCCGGTCGGTGCGTTCGGCGTAGATCCGCTCGAACACCGGGAACACGGTGCGGCGCAGCACGAGGAACAGCACCAGGAAGGCGACGGTCCCGACGACGACCTCCAGAGGGTCGTAGCCGAGTGGGCTGCTCGCCTCGGCCGCGAGAAGTCGGACGGTCATGGGCTCCTCCTGAGGCGCGACAGCGTTCGTCATCACGGTATGGCCACGCGCGACGGCAAGCGCGAACGCTCGGGGGGTCGTCAGCGACTCTGCACTCCGGAGTGGCCCCGGCACTCCCCTGAGCGAACTCGGTCGCCCCGCTCCGGCGACCCTCGGTAGCGTTGAATCGCACGCTTACTTCAGGGGGAAATCGATGACCAGGCCCACTACCGACAGCACGCACCCCGCCGAGGGGGCCGTGCCCACCACCGAGCCGCCTCCACCGGAGGGCGCATCGCTGGTGATCTGGCTGCTGGTGGGCTCCGCGTTCGTCATGATCCTCAACGAGACGATCATGAGCGTAGCGCTTCCAGCGCTCATCGCCGACCTCGGAATCACCGTCGGCACCGCGCAGTGGCTGACCAGCGGGTTCCTGCTGACGATGGCCGTGGTCATCCCGATCACCGGGTTCCTGCTGCAGCGCTTCCCGCCGCGCCGGATCTACGTGGCGTCGATGACGCTCTTCACCGCGGGCACGCTGATCTCCGCGCTGGCACCGGGTTTCCCGATCCTGATGACCGGCCGCGTGGTGCAGGCGGCGGGCACAGCCGTGATGGTGCCGCTCCTGATGACCACGGTGATGCGGCTGGTTCCGGTCTCCCGCCGGGGCGCCACGATGGGCACGATCACGATCGTCATCGCGGTCGCTCCGGCTATCGGCCCGACCCTCTCGGGCGTGATCCTCACCGCACTGGGCTGGCGGTGGATGTTCTGGATCGTGCTGCCGATCGCCGTCATCGCGCTCACCTCCGGGCTGCTGCGGCTGCGGGTCGACGCCGAGACCCGCGCCGTCCCGCTCGACGTCGTGTCGGTGCTGCTGTCCGCGCTAGGGTTCGGCGGGCTCGTGTTCGGTCTCAGCAGCGTCGGTGAGGCCACCCGGGGTGAGTCGCTGCTCCCGCCGTGGCTGCCCACCGCCGTCGGCGTCGTGGCGCTGGCCGTGTTCGTGGCCCGCCAGCTGCGGCTGCAGCGCACCGGCGGCGCACTACTCGACCTGCGGCCGCTGGCCCACCGGCCGTTCGCGATCGCGATGGTGCTCGTCGTACTCAGCATGATGTCGCTGTTCGGCGTGCTGATCCTGCTGCCGCTCTACCTGCAGGAGGTGCTGCACGTCGACCCGTTCGTCACCGGGCTCGCCGTGCTGCCGGGCGGGCTCGCGATGGGTCTGCTCGGGCCGGTGGTCGGCCGCCTGTACGACCGCATAGGTGCGCGCAAGCTGGTGATCCCCGGCGCGGCCGTGCTCACCGTCGCCCTGTGGGCGTTCACGATGCTCGGCGCGACGTCGCCGCTGTGGGAGATCATCGCGATGCACGTCGTGCTGGTCGTCGGCATCTCGCTGATGTTCACCCCGCTGATGACCGATGCGCTGGGGCAGCTCCCGCGTGAGGTCGACTCGCACGGCAGCGCGATCGTCGCCACCCTGCAGCAGGTGGCGGGTGCGGCGGGCACCGCGCTGTTCATCACGGTGATGACCCTCGCGTCCTCCGACGCGACGGCGGGCACCGACGTCGACGGCGCCCGCGCCGCGTTCATGACGGCGGCGATCATCGCCACCATCGCGCTCCCGCTCACCCTGCTGGTCGGGCGCCGTCCCAAGGTCGAGGCGGTGGAGGTCGCGGCGGCCTGACGCCTCGGTCGGCACGTCCTGCGACCGGTGCGCCGGCTCCCCGGTCGCAAACTCGACGCGCCGGTCAGCCATGTCCGAGACCGGGCGACCCGCTCGGCTCCGGACTCGTCAGCGCGACGACGGCACCGAGCCGAGCCTGGATCGTCTCGGTGGCGGGAACGGTCCGTGCGACGAGCGCCCACCGGCCGCCCAGGGTCAGCAGACGGCGCCAGCGCCGTGATCAGCCGCCCCGCGGTTCCAGCAACTGCGGCATGGTTCTGGTCCACCCGACAGTTCAGTCACCTCACCTGAAGACCGAGGCCGGCGCGGACGGCGGGACGTACACTCCAACGGCCTAACGACACGCCGTTCGTCGCGCGCGTGATCACGTACGGCGGGAACGCCTCTCAGGTTCACAACCTCCACCCGCCCCGCGTCCCTAGGTTTCGATCCGTGAACGCATCCCCCGTCGAGCAGCGGCCGGCACCCGGCCCGACCGCGCGGGCCACCGCCGGCCGCGTTGCCGCGTTCATCGCTGTGCTCGCGCTCACCGCTGCGGCGGGCTGGCAGGTCGGGAGCTGGCTCGAACCGCCGCTGCCCGTCCCCGCGATCACCCACGACCACCCGGGAGCCACTCGATGACGGCCGTCGCCCCGGAGGTCGGGTCGAGCGGCACCGAGCTGATCGTCGACGGCATGACCTGCGGGGCGTGCGCGAACCGCGTGGAACGCGCCCTCCGCAAGGTCGACGGTGTGCAGGCGAGCGTCAACTACGCCACCGGACGAGCCGCGGTCACGCACCCGGCAGGCATGCGCCGGGACGAGCTCGTCGCCGTCATCGAACGTGCCGGCTACACCGCCCGGCCGCCCGAGCCGGACACGGCCGAGGAGGACGCCGACCACAACCGCGAACAGGCCGCGCTCCTGCAGCGGCTCGCGGTGTGCGCTGCGCTGAGCGTGCCGGTGATCGTGCTGTCAATGGCGCCCGCGCTGCAGTTCCCGCTCTGGCAGTGGACGGCGCTGGGGCTCACAGCACCCGTCGCGGTGTGGGGCGCGCTGCCGTTCCACCGGGCGGCCCTGGCCAACCTCCGGCACGGGGCCGCGACGATGGACACGCTCGTGTCGGTCGGGACACTCGCCGCATTCGTGTGGTCGGTGTACGCGATGGTGCTCGGCACGGCGGGCGGTCCGGGTTACACGCACGCCTTCGAGCTGACGGTCGCGCCGACCGACGGCGCCGGGCAGGTCTACCTCGAGGTCGCCGCAGGCGTCACGACGTTCGTACTGGCCGGGCGGTTCCTCGAGGCACGGGCGCG
Organism: Pseudonocardia aurantiaca; assembly: GCF_039526725.1. Lineage (NCBI taxonomy): Bacteria > Bacillati > Actinomycetota > Actinomycetes > Pseudonocardiales > Pseudonocardiaceae > Pseudonocardia > Pseudonocardia aurantiaca. Next base: position 100,229 of record NZ_BAAAJG010000027.1, on the reverse strand, counting down.
GCGCCGCTCCGGGGCGGCCCTGCGCGGGCTGCTCGCGCTCGCCGCCGCCGACGCCCGGGTGCTGCGCGACGGGCGTGAGCACCGGGTGCCTACCGACCGGCTCGCCGTCGGCGACGTGTTCGTGGTGCGGCCGGGCGAGAGGATCGCCACCGACGGCGTGATCGTGGAGGGTTCGGCGGCGGTCGATACGGCCGCGCTCACCGGCGAGCCGGTTCCCGTCGACGTCAAGCCCGGCACGGACCTCGTGGGTGGGTGCATCGCGCTGGACGGGCGGCTGGTCGTGCGCGCCACCCGGGTCGGCGCCGACACGCAGCTCGCCCGCACGGCCGCTCTCGTCGAGCAGGCACAGAACGGGAAGGCCGCTGTCCAGCGCCTCGCCGATCGCGTGTGCGGCGAGTTCGTGCCCGTGGTCCTGATGCTCGCCGCGGCGACCTGGGGCTTCTGGTCCGGCGCTGGCGCCGGGGCGGGCACCGCGTTCGCCGCCGCGACCGCGGTGCTGATCGTCGCCTGCCCGTGCGCGCTCGGCCTCGCGACGCCGACCGCCCTGCTCGTCGGCACCGGCCGGGCCGCGCAGCTCGGGGTGCTGGTCACCGGCCCCGCCGTACTCGAGTCGACGCGGCGGGTCGACACCGTGGTGCTCGACAAGACCGGCACGGTCACCACCGGCGAGATGTCAGTGGTCGACGTCGTGCCGGCCGCGGGAGAGTCCCTCGACGCGCTGCTCGCGGTGGCCGGAGCGCTTGCCGACACCTCGACCCACCCGGTGGCCCAGGCTGTGGCCCGGCACGCCGGACGCAGCGCCGTCGCCGTGCACGACGTCGCCATGCACGATGTCGTCGCCCTCGACGGGCTGGGTGTGCAGGGCCGGACAACCGACGGAGAGGTGCTGCTCGGCAGCTCCCGCCTGCTGCAGGAGCGCGGCATCGAGCTGCCCGAGGAACTGGCCGCGGCGCTCGCCGAGGCCGCCGCGGCGGGCCGGAGCGGCGTGGCGCTGGCCTGGGGCGGACGCGCCCGCGCGGTGGCCGTCGTCGCCGACACCGTGCGGCCCACGAGCGCCGCCGCCGTGGCCGAGCTGCGCGGGCTCGGTCTCGAACCCGTGCTCGTCACCGGCGACGGGCCGGGTGCCGCGCGCGCCGTGGCCGACGCGGTCGGGATCACCACGGTCGTGGCGGACGCGCTCCCGACCGAGAAGGTCGAGGTGGTCGCACGGCTGCAGGCCGAGGGCAAGGTCGTCGCGATGGTCGGCGACGGCGTGAACGACGCCGCCGCGCTCGCGCAGGCCGACCTCGGCATGGCGATGGGCACCGGCACGCAGATCGCGATCTCCGCCGCCGACATCACGCTCGTCCGCGCCGACCTGACCGCGGCCGTGGACGCCGTGCGGCTGTCCCGCCGCACGCTCGCGGTGATCAAGGGCAACCTCGTCTGGGCGTTCGGCTACAACGTGGTCGCCCTGCCCGTGGCGGCCGCGGGCATGCTGCACCCGATGCTCGCCGGGGCGACGATGGCCGCCAGCTCGGTGTTCGTGGTGAGCAACAGCCTCCGGCTCGCCCGCTGGCGGCGCCGCCCCTGACGTCAGCTCCCTGGCAGGAGCCGCACTTCTCTGCGGTCGGCCGCCGGGTATTCAGCACGCGCGAGGGCACCACGTTCGCGCCCGGCCGGCGTGGGGCCTAGGGCCTAGTCAGCGGATCTTGCGGAAGAAGTCGCGGACGTCGGCCACCAGCAGGTCCGGCGCCTCCATCGCGGCGAAATGGCCGCCGCGATCGAACTCCGACCAGTGCACGACCTTGTGGCGCCGCTCCGCGATCGCGCGCACCGTGTGGTCGCCGGGGAACAGCGCGATGCCCGTGGGCACGCCGGAGACCGGCAGCTCCGCGCCCCACTCCTGCGACTCCTTGTAGAGCCGAGCGGAGGACGCGAGCGTCTGCGTCAACCAGTAGATGGTGACGTTGGTGAGCAGCGCGTCGCGGTCCACGGCGTCCTCCGGCAGCTCGACGGCCGGGTTGCTCCACTGGTGGAACAGGTCGGCGATCCAGGCGAGCAACCCGACGGGCGAGTCGTGCAGCCCGAACGCGAGCGTCTGCGGGCGGGTCGACTGGATCGACGCATACCCGAGGCGCTCGGTCATCCCCTCCCCCGTCATCGCCGCGTACCGCTCGCGGTCGGCGTCACCGAAGTCGTCTCCCTCCTTCTCGTACTCCCCGCCGTACTCCCAGGAGGGGAGCGTGATCGGCCCGTTCATGTGCACGCCGACCACCCGCTCCGGCACAAGCCTGCCCAGCCCCGGGGAGACGAACGAGCCGACGTCGCCGCCCTGCGCGCCGTACCGGTCGTAGCCGAGGAGCTCCATCAGCCCGGCCACGACGTGGGTGTACTTCTCGGTGCTGCTGTCCCCCGCGCGCCGGGTCGGCCCCGAAAAGCCGAACCCGGGCATCGACGGGATGACGAGGTGGAAGGCGTCGGCGGGATCGCCACCGTGGGCGCGGGGGTCGGTCAGCGGCCCGATCACCTCCAGGAACTCGACGAACGACACCGGCCAGCCGTGGGTCATCACGAGCGGCAGCGCGCCCGGCTCCGGCGAGCGGACGTGCAGGAAATGCACCTGCTGCCCGTCGACGTCGGCGAGGAACTGGGGGTGCTCGTTGAGCGCGGCCTCCTGGGTCCGCCAGTCGAATCCCGTGCGCCAGTACTCAGCGAGCCCCTTCAGGTACGAGACCGGCATCCCGTAGCTCCAGCCGACGTCCGGCAGCTCGTCGGGCCAGCGGGCGGCGGCGATGCGGGAGTTCAGCTCGTCGAGCTCGGCCTGCGGTATGTCGATACGGAAGGGGCGGGGGGCGCTGTCGGTCATGGCTACAACGGTATGGACCGCTGCGGCCAGTTCCTGTCCGCTTCCGCTGCGGTCCTCCGCCGCCTGGCGAGCCGCCGATAGCCGACGGGTCAGATCGCGGAGTCCGGCAGCCGCGGGGGGTGTGGCGGTGGGTAGCCGTAGGTCGGCTGGAACGCTGCCGGGATGGCGCCCACGTCGCAGCTCAGCGACTCGGGGTCGTTCTCGCAGACCCACCCGCCCATCTCGGGCACGTAGTCCCACTGCTTGCCGCGCGCGTCCCACACCGGTGGGTGCTCCTGGGCCTGCGCCGCCGGGGTGCCGGCGGCGATCGGGCGGTTGGGCACCGCCGCTGGGTCGACGTTCGGGCTGGTCATCGATCGACTCCGTCCTCAGTCATTCGCCGGCCACTCGCTGGGCCTTACGCAAGGGTCGGCGAAGGCAGGGCAGGTTTAAACACCACGGTCCGGTGACGAGTCGCGGACGCGAACGAGCGCGGAGATGCGCTGCCTGCTGACGCCGAACAGCTGGCCGATCCGGTACGTGCTCACGTTCTCGCGCTGCAGCGCGAGCGCCTCCTCGCGCCGGAAGCGACCGCCGGTCTCGCCGAGGTTCTCGAGGACGTGAGTGATCGTCTCCACGACGAGCGGCCTGCTCTCGTTCGAGACGATGTCGAGCCACGACTGGCCGCGGGCACGGAGCTCGGCCAGATGGGCGAGCCGCTCGTCGGCGGCCTGAAGATCCGCGATGCTGCGCCGGATCTGGGCGCTCAGCTCCTCGATCGCCCGCACCGTCGGGTCGCCGGCGTCCGAGGGGTGAGGCGTCATGTGCGTACGCTACCGACCCTCCTCCGTAGTCCGGCACCGCTGACGACCGTCGGCTCCCGGGTAACCTTGCCGCGACTCGAACGTCTCTCCTGGTGTGAACGGGGGCAATGGCCATTGCCCAGACGCCACCGGCGCACTGCTCGCCGTACCGCCGAAAGCCGCCTTCCATTGCGTGGATGTCGGTGACGACAACCGCGTCTCAGCGATCACGACGCTGCAGGAGATGCCGCTGTGGGAGAACGGCGGCTACTTCGTGCTCCGGCCGGAGATCTTCGACCGCCTTCCGGTGACCGGCGATCTGATCACAGACGCCTGCCTGCCCCTCGCCAAGGAGGGCCGCATGCTGGCCTACCGGCACCACGGGTTCTGGCAGGCGGCCGACACCGTCAAGGAGCGCGCGGCGTTGGAAACCGCGTACCAGTCCGGGATGCGGCCCTGGATGCTCTGGGAGGAGCCCGCCACCGGCACTCCCGACCGCACACCGCTGCAGGCCACCATCGCTGCAATGGCCGACTGAACTCCGCCGACCTCGTGCGCCGCCGCACGCTCTCGAGCGAGCCCCGTGGCGCCGCATTGGCGCCATGGGGCTTGCAATGGCGCCACTTTGGCGCCATGATGACTCCATGCAGCTCGGTCCGTACATCGACAGGCTCCGCAACGAGCTCGCAGCGGTGGCCGAGACCGGTGGAGAGGAGGCCCGCGCTCTCGCCGAGCGGCTGGTGGCGCCGCTCGACTCGGCGGTGCGGCTCGTGCTGCTGGAAGCCCTGGCCGCGGCCGCAGATGCGATCACCCGCGACCTCGCTCCGGGATCGGTCCACCTGCGGCTGCGCGGCCGCGACCCGGCCTTCGTCGTGACGCCACCACCCGCGGACGCGCCCGCCGACGACCGCCCGGTGCCGCCCGCGGGCGCCGAAGCCAAGGACGCGGAGGCGCACGACGGCCCCGTCGCCCGGATCAACTTCCGGCCGCCGGAGCACCTGAAAGCCAGGATCGACGAGGCCGCCGCGCAGGAGGGCCTGTCGGTCAACGCGTGGCTGGTGCGGGCGGCCTCGGCCGCACTGGATCCCGCCGCGCGTCGCTCCGAGAGCCGCCGGTCCGGCTCCGGCACAGCGCGGTTCACGGGCTGGGCCGGCTGAGCCCGGCCCCACCCTTCGCCCACACCCGCAGCGGGATCGCCCGATCCCGTGGAGGAGATCTGTCATGCCCACGTTCGAGACGCCCGAACCCATCTCCGTCACGATCGACCTGCCCGTCGGCGAGGCCCGGATCGTCGCGTCCGACCGCGCCGACACCGTGGTCGAGATCCGCCCTGGCGACGGCGGCGACGAGTCCGCGGTCGCCGCCACCCGGGTGGAGATGGTGAACAGGCAGCTCCTGATCAAGGGGGCCGCGCTGCGCGGGTGGGGCGCGAAGTGGGGACTGGGCTTCCTCGGTCTGGGCTGGAGCGGGGCCGCTGCGGAGGTGGAGATCGCGCTGCCGAGCGGCTCGCGGGTGCACGGCGAGACGTCCTTCGGCGGGTTCCAGGCCGAGGGGCGGCTCGGGGAGTGCCGGTTGCGCACCGACTACGGCGACATCCGGCTCGGCCACACCGGCTCGGTCGACCTGCGGACGTCGAGCGGCGAGATCGTCGTGGACCGCGTCGACGGCCACGCCGAGATCAGCACGAGCTCCGGCGACATCCGGGTCCGCGACGTCGACGGCACCGCCGTGATCAGCAACGAGCACGGGGAGATCCACGTCGGCCACATCACCGGCGACCTGCGGTTGAGCGGCTCGCACGGCGACATGGACGTCGACCGCGCCGCCGCGGGCGTCGAGGCCAGGACCGCGTACGGCAACGTCCGGATCGGCCAGGTGACCCGCGGCGTCACCACGCTCACCACGACTTCTGGGGAGCTCGAGGTCGGTGTCCGGCACGGCACCGCCGCCTGGCTCGACGTGAGCTCCTCCACCGGCGAGCTGCACAACCACCTCGAAGCCCGCGACGACCCGGACGGGTTCGCCGAGACGGTCGAGATCCACGCCCGCACCCGGGACGGCGACATCGTCCTGCGCCGGGCCTGAACACCACCACCACACATCTGAGGGGGAAGAGCTGTGCCCGACATCAGACCAGCCATCACCGCCACGGGCCTGCGCAAGGCCTACGGCGAGCACGTGGTGCTCGACGGGATCGACCTGCGCATCCCGCAAGGCAGCGTCTACGCCCTGCTCGGCCCCAACGGGGCAGGCAAGACGACCACCGTGCACATCCTGTCCACACTCATCCGGGCCGATGCCGGCGAGGCCGCGGTCGCGGGCCACGACGTTGCCCGCGACCCCGACGGGGTCCGGTCCGCGATCGGCCTGACCGGCCAGTTCGCCGCGGTCGACGCCCTGCTCACCGGCGAGGAGAACCTCCTGCTGATGGCAGACCTGCGCCATCTCGGCCGCCGGGAGGGCCGCCGCCGCACCCGCGAGCTGTTGGAGCAGTTCGACCTCGTGGACGCCGCGCGCAAGCCGGCGAGCACCTTCTCCGGCGGGATGCGACGGCGGCTGGACCTCGCCATGACGCTGGTCGGCGACCCGCGGGTGATCTTCCTCGACGAGCCGACCACCGGGCTCGACCCGCGCAGCCGCCGCACGATGTGGCAGATCATCCGCGACCTCGTCACGGGGGGCGTGACGATCCTGCTCACCAGCCAGTACCTCGAGGAGGCCGACCAGCTCGCCGACCGCGTCGGGGTGCTCGACGGCGGGCGGCTGGTCGCCGAAGGCACCCCGGCCGAGCTGAAGCGGCGCGTCCCCGGCGGCCACGTGCGGCTGCGGTTCGCGGACCTGCCCGGTCTCGACTCCGCCGTCACCGTGCTGAGCGGCGGGGCGCGCGACGACGAGGCGCTCACGCTGCAGATCCCGCACGACGGCAGCCCGCGCGCGCTGAAGGGGCTGCTCGACCGGCTCGACGACGCCGCCCTCGACGTCGACGCGCTGACGGTGCACACACCCGACCTCGACGACGTGTTCCTCGCCCTCACCGACATCCGCACCGAGAAGGAAGAGGCCCGAGCATCATGACAACCCTCGCAGCGGCGGCTCCCGCCAACACCCTCGCCCACACCGTGGCCGACTCCGCGACGATGGTGCGGCGCAGCATCAAGCACATGATCCGCTACCCGTCCATGACGCTGCTCCTCGTCGGGATGCCGATCGTCTTCCTGCTGCTGTTCGTCTTCGTCTTCGGCGGGATTCTGGGCGCCGGGCTCGGCCAGGCGGCGGGCGCACCCACCGGTGGCCGGGCCGAGTACCTCGAGTACGTCGTCCCCGGCGTCCTCATGCTGACCATCGCCGCCGCGGCGCAGGGCACGGCGATCAGCGTCGCCATGGACATGACCGAAGGTGTCATCGCGCGCTTCCGCACGATGGCCATCGCTCGCGTCTCGGTACTGACGGGGCACGTCGTCGGGAGCCTGATCCAGACGGTGCTCGCCCTGGCCGTCGTGCTGGGGACCGCGCTCCTCCTGGGCTTCCGGCCGGGCGGCAGTCCGCTGGGCTGGCTCGGCGCCCTCGGGGTGCTCGCGATGGTCACGTTCGCGATCGTCTGGCTCTGCGTCGCCCTCGGCATGGTGTCCGACACCGTCGAGACGGCCAGCAACGTGCCGATGCCCCTGACGCTGCTGCCGTTCCTGAGCAGCGGGTTCGTCCCCACCGACTCCCTGCCCACCGGCCTGCGGTGGTTCGCCGAGTACCAGCCGTTCACCCCCGTGATCGAGACGGCGCGCGGCCTGCTCATGGGCACCCCGGTCGCCGCGGCGACGCTCTGGCTCGCCGTCGGCTGGTCGGCGGCCATCGCGCTCGCGGGCTACCTCTGGGCGCGCAAGCTCTACGAGCGCCTCCCCGAGCGCGGCTAGCGATCCTGAACAACTCCGCCCGTACTGCGCGACGGGCGGAGTTGTTCAGGGCGCTCCTCCAGTCTGACCACTATCTCCGATGGGAGCGCCACCGAGATGATGTCGACACACGCGAGCACCCTCGCGGTCTTCGACCCCAACGCAACGTCGATGCTGGTCGGCGCCGGTCTGGTCGCGGTCTCCGGCTGGATCGGCTGGGTCGCCGGACGTATCTCCGGACGCAACCAGACCGCCCGGCGGCAGGGCCCGACGTCCGAGTTGATCTGTTCGTGCGGGCACGGCTATGGCACGCACGAGGACGAGAAGCGCTGTCACGGCGTCGACGCGGCAAAGCGCAACGGAGTACACACGCTGGACCCCTGCTCGTGCCGTCTCTACGACGGGCCGGAGCCGCTGCCTCGGACGTGGACCCCGGTGCAGCTCCCGAACGCCGAGTGACTCCGTCGGACGACCCGGGCGTCAGCCGGGGTCGTCCAGCAGACCCGCGTCGTGCGCGAGCAGCGCGATCTGCACCCGGTTGTTCAGGCCGAGCTTCGTGAGGATCGCGGAGACGTGGGTCTTCACCGTCGGCACGCTGACGTACAGGGCGGCCGCGATCTCGGCGTTGGCGCTGCCGCGACCGACCTCCACCGCGATCTCGCGCTCGCGCTCCCCGAGGAGCGCGAGCCGGGCCCTGGCGGCGTCGCGGCGCCGGTCCTTGTCGGACTCCGCGACCCGCGCGATGAGCCGGCGCGTCACGTCCGGGGAGAGCACGGGACGGCCGCAGGCGACCTGGCGCACCGCCGTGACGATCTCGTCGGGCGGGGTGTCCTTGAGCAGGAAACCGGCGGCCCCGGCGCGCAGCGCGCGCAGCACGTGACTGTCGGCGTCGAACGTGGTCAGCACGATGACCTGCGGCGACCGCGGCCGGGCCCGCAGCGCCTCGGTGGCGGCGAGCCCGTCCATCACGGGCATGCGGATGTCCATCAGCACGACGTCGGGGGCGTGCCGATCCACCAGCGGCAGGACCTCCGTGCCGTTGCCCGCCTCGGCCACCACTCGGATGTCAGGGGCGCCGCGGAGCATCATCACCAGCCCGAACCGCACGACCGGGTCGTCGTCGACGACGAGCACGTCGATCATGTCCGGGGTCACGGGGGCCACGGTAACCAGGCCGCGAGCCGCCAGCCGCCCTCGGTGGTCGGTCCGTGCTCCAGGCGGCCGCCGGTCAGCGCGGCCCGCTCGGCCAGACCGAGCAGGCCCTGTCCGGGCTCCCCAAGTCCGGGCTCCCCAAGTCCGGGCTCCACGGGCGCGGGCGGCGCCGGCGGGGCCGTGTTCGTGACCTCGGCGGCGAGCCCGCGCCCGGGCGCCCCGGACACGCATACCGCCACCGCGGCGCCGGGGGCGTGCTTGCGGGCGTTGGTCAGCCCCTCCTGCACCACCCGGTACGCGGTGCGCCCTGCGGTCTCCGGCGCGGTGCCACCGACCTCCTCCACCAGGTCGACGTCCATCCCGGCCCGCCGGGACTCGGCCACCAGCTCCCCGACGCCTGCGAGGGTCGGCTGGGGCAGCTCACCCACCGGGGCGCGGAGCACGCCGATCACCTCACGCAGGTCCTGCAGCGCCTGATGGGCGCTCTCCCGGATCACCTCGGCCGCCCGCGCGACGTCCTGCGCGGATGCGTCGGGGTTGTACTGCAACGCGCCCGCGTGGACGCTCAGCAGCGACAGCCGGTGCCCCAGCACGTCGTGGATCTCCCGCGCGAGCGCGTCCCGCGCCGCGTGCTGGGCCTGCTCGGCGCGGAGCCGGGCCTCGGTCTCGGCCCGCGCAGCCCGGTCCTCCAGCGAGGCCACGAGCTGCCTGCGGTTCTGCACCACCAGCCCCCAGCCGATGGCCGCGGCGTACAGGGCGAGTCCCAGCAGGAGCAGCACGAGGGCAGGCACGTCGGGCTCGGGGCGCAGCTGCGCGTAGACCACCGTGCTGAGCACGCCCAGCACGAACACGGCCATCACGGTGCGCAGCGGGCGGTGCACCGCCACCGTGAACAACGCCACCAGCAGCGCACCGGCAACTAGCTCGGCGAAGGTCGACAGCACGATCAGCGCAATGGCCAGCTCCACCGGACGACGACGGCGCCAGAACAGCGCGACACACGCGAGGACACCGAGGATCTGGTCGAGGCCGAACAGCCACATCGGCACCGTCAGCGGTGGCGAGTCGAGGCGGTCGGCCGCCAGCATCAGCCCGAAGATGGCCGCGAACAGGAACATGCCGGTGTCCACAAGCCACTGGCGCAGCCCGCGCCGGGGCACCGTTTTCGTCATCGATCCGCTCATCCCAGCCGGAGCGTAGGGCGGGACGGACGTATCCGGTCCGTATCGAACGGGGATCGGTACCGAAGTCGGGCGGCTCGCTACTTCCGTCGGCCACGGCCGCGACATCGGGTGCTTCGGTCGGGGCTCCCGACCCCGATGATCGATCCGCAGGCCGGGGGCCGGTTCCTAGCGTTCGCCGCATGCGCAGACCGGTTCAGACCGTGGGGCTCGTGCTCGTGCTCATGGGCATCAGCGGAACCATCGACCACCTGTTCCTCCAGCCGATCCTCGGCCCGTTCCTCAACGCCTTCAACCGCTACGTCTTCCCCAGCGTCGAGGTCCTGTCGGGCTACGAGCTGTACGCGAACCTGATGGTGGCCGTGATCGGCGTTGTGGTGATCGTCGTCGCCGAGCGGGTGCCCGCGCCGTGACCTCGACCCGAGCTTTCGCGGCGCCGATCTCGGAGCGGGTGCTCGCTCCCGACCTCGCCCGGGGCGTGATGCTGCTGCTGATCGCCCTCGCCCACTCCCGGGACCTGCACGGCGCCGGTTACGCACTGGGCGCCGTGGTGGCAAGCACGCCGCTCGACACGGCCGTGCAGGCGGTGCTCACGCTGTTCGTCGACAGCCGGGCGCGTCCGATGTTCGCACTGCTGTTCGGATACGGGCTGGTGCAGCTCGCGCGCCGCCGCGCGGAGAACGGAGTCGACTGGGCGGACACCCGCAGGCTGCTCCGGCGCCGGGCCATGTGGCTCGTCGTCTTCGGGCTCGCGCACGCCGTGCTGCTGTACGCAGGCGACATCCTCGCGGCTTACGGCTTCCTCGCGCTGCTGTTCGTCGGCGCCTTGCGCTGGTCGGATCGCAGGTTGTGGGTCGTCGCAGGGCTGTTCGCCATCGCGGGCGCGCTGCTGTTCGGCTGGATGCAGGTCCAGATCGGGGCCGCTCCGGTCGATGAGCTGCCTGCCGACCCGCTGAGCGGCGCGGCCTTCCGCGCGGCCGTCCTCGCTATCCTCGCCCCGACGGGCGTGGTGCTGACGGCGACACCGGTGCTGATCGGCATCTGGGCGGCCCGGCGGCGCATCCTGGAAGAACCCGCCCGCCACCTGCCGCTGCTGCGCTGCGTCGCGGTGGGCGGGGTGGCCGTCACCGTCGCCGGCGCGCTTCCGCTGACCCTGCAGGCGGTCGGCGTGTGGACGCCGGGGTCGCCGGACGCCGGGCTCGCCGTCGGGTTCCTGCACACCCTTACCGGCTACGCGGGCGGGCTCGGGTACGCGGCGATCGTCGCGCTCGTGGTGGTGCGGCTGCGCGAGCGGCGCGGCCCTCTCGTCACGGCGCTCGCCGCGTGCGGGCAGCGCTCGCTGACCTGCTATCTCGCGCAGTCGGTGGTGTGGTTCGTGACGATCGAGCCGTACATGCTCGACCTCACCGGCCGGCTGGGGGTGGCGGCAGCGGCGGCCATCGGCATCGGCACCTGGGTTGTGACGGTGGTTGTGGCCGACGCCCTCGGGCGGGCCGGGCGCCGCGGACCCGCCGAGACGCTGCTGCGGCGGCTCACCTACGGCCCTCGGGAGGCGCTCCGATGACTCGGGAGCAGGTCGTGCGGGAGCCGATGTGGGCGGCCGCGCTCATGGGCGCCGGGTTCGTGCTGGCCGGGGCCGGGGCGGTGGCAGGCACCTCCTGGCTGCTGCGGCTCGTGGCGAACTGGCTGGTGACGGTGCCAGGCATGCCGGTGCCTGCGCCCGTCCGGATCGCGGCGGCGCTGCCGGAGCCGTGGGTGACGATCGGTGCGCTCGCGGTCGGCGCGCTCGGCGGGCTGGTGGTGACGTTCGTCGGGCTGCACGAGAGCCTCACCGTCACCGTTTCCCTGGAGAAGGTGGTGCTGACCCGCATCGGCTCGTCACAGGTGCTGGAGGGCGCGGCCGTCCAGGGTGCGTTCTGCGAGGGCAAGCAGCTCGTCGTGCTCGGCCGGTACGCCGAGGAGCTCGCCCGGGAGCCCTGCGACCTGCGGGAACAGCGCCTCGCCGAGGCTTTCGGCCGGCACGGCTACCACTGGCTGGACGGTGACCCGTACGCGGGCGAGTTCCGGCGCTGGGTGCCGGGCACCACGGCCCTGCCGCCGGAGGCGAACGCGCTGCTGCAGGCCCGCCGGGAGGCGCTGGACGACAAGGACGCGGCCGACGACGTGCGGGAGCTTCGCGAGGAGCTGGCCCGGCTCGGCGTCGTGGTGCGCGATGACAAGACTCGGCAGTTCTGGCGGCTGTCGCGCCTTCCGGGCGTCCGCTCCGCCGGTGGGGCCACGCAACCGGGCCGGATCCAGAACAAGCTGTAGCGATGACCTCACTCAGGGCCCCATCGCGGCCGGCTACCCGAGCGCGGCCGAGGGCGGCGACTGGGTGCAGGACTTCGGCGACTGAGCCCGGCTACCGGTCTCCCCGGACGTGTCAGGATCCGGCTGTGCTCATCACCGCCGATCGACACGCCGTCCTCACCGGGCCGGGAGCCCTGGAGGTCCGGGCGGCGCCCGCTCCGGCCCCGGGACCGCACGACCTCGTCATCCGCCCGGATGCCGTCGGCATCTGCGGCACCGACCTCGAACTGCTCGGCGGGTCGATGACCTATCTGGCCAGTGGGCTGGCCGGCTACCCGATCGTGCCGGGTCACGAGTGGACCGGGCTGGTCGCCGCCACCGGGGCCGAGGTCACCGGGTTCGCCGTCGGCGACCGGGTGGTCGGCGAGGTTCCCATCGGGTGCGGCAGCTGCGCACAGTGCACCTCCGGGCGCTACCACGTGTGCCCGAACCGCACCGAGACCGGCATCGCGGGCAGGCCCGGTGCGATGGCCAGCACCCTGGTGTTCCCGGCCGCGTCGGCGCACCTGCTGCCCGACGGCATCGACGCGGCCGACGCCGCCCTCGTCGAACCGCTCTCCGTCGCCTACCGCGGCGTCGCCCGGGCGGGCGTGCAGCCCGGGGAGCCGCTGGCCGTCGTCGGCGCAGGCACGATCGGGATGCTCGCCGCACTGACCGCCCAGGCACTCGGCATCGCCGACGTCCGGCTGGTGGAGGTCGATCCCGACCGCCGCCGGTTCGCCGCAGAGCTCGGGCTCCACGTCTCCGCTGCGCTCGACGAGCGGGTGCCGCGGGTCGTCGAGGCGTCCGGCGCGGCGGGCGGGATCGCGGCGGCGCTGGAGACGTGCCTCGACGGCGGCTCGGTGGTGCTCATGGGGCTCACCGGGGCTCCCGCCACGCCGGTCGACCTCGACCGGGTGGTCGTGCGCGACCTGACCGTCCAGGGCAGCCTCGGGAGCCCCGGGGTCTGGCCCGAGGTGGTCGCGCTCGTGGCCAATGGCCAGGTCCGGCCGTCCGTGCTGGTCAGCCACCGCTTCGGGCTCGCCGACGCGGCCGCGGCGTACGCCCTCGCCGCGAGCCGCGAGCCCGGCGTCCGCAAGGTTCTCGTGCTGCCGAACCAACCGACCGACGTCTGAGGTGACGGTCGCGCCGCTGCCGCAGGTCGACAGGCGGCTGCCGGGGCCTGCCGTGAGGGAAACTGCGCACGTGACCACCGAGACCGGTCGACCGGACCCACCGGCGGCCAGCCCGTCGATCGTGCTGCTCACCCTGGCCCACCGCGTCGAGTCCGAACTGGGCGCCGCCCTCGCACCCCTCGGCCTGACGGTCAGCAGGCTCGGCCTGCTGGGGCACATCGCCGGGGTGCCGGGTGCGTCGTTCAGCGACCTGGCGCGGATGTCGGGCGTGACCGTCCAAAGCGTCCACGCGGGGGTGAAGGCCCTGGCGGCCACCGGGCTCGTGCGGGACACGACGGCGCGGGCCGGGTCGGCCTCCGCGATCGAGCTGACCGCGCAGGGCCAGGGGCTATTGCAGAAGGCGATGGGCGCGGTCGCCACGGTGGACGCGCTGCTCTTCGGCCCGGACGCGGACCCGGTGCAGCGGCAGGTCGGAGAGGCCGTGAGCGCGGCGTTCGGAGACGGCACCCGTCCGTGACAGGCCGCTTTCAGGCGGCCTGAAGCATTCGCTATGCTTCAGTCAAGCTGAAGGTTGGTCAACGGGAGGGCCCGTGGAAGGTCTCTTGCTGTCGGTGCACGTGCTCGCCGGCATCGTCTTCGTGGGCGGCTCGGCCGTCGCGGCGAGCCTGTTCCCCCGCTACGCCCCGGTGGCCGTCGCGGTCGCGGTCGGCCCCGCCGACGCCGCCACCCCGGCACCGGACGCCGAGGGCGAGCGCAGCCGCGCCGTTGCGGTCGCGCTGCACCGCATCACGCGGGTCTACGGGATCTTCGGCGTGGTCGTCCCCGTGGTCGGCATCGCGCTCGCGGTCGTCCAGGGCCGGATGGGCGAGGTGTGGATCAACATCGCGATGGTGCTCACCGCGATCGCCGGCGCGCTGCTCGCCTTCCTCATCTACCCCGGGCAGCGCGACGCCCTCGCCGAGCCGGACGACGGCAAGCGGCTGCGCTCCCTGGCCATGCTCGCCGGGATCTACAACCTGCTGTGGGCGGTCGTCGTGGTGCTCATGATCGTCCGTCCCGGCGCGTACTCGTGAGCCGGAGCACCCGTGCCCTCCTGACGATCGCCCAGACCGGGCAGGCGCACCTGTTCTTCGGCCTCCTGTACGAGTCGGTGGTGCGGATCCCGGACCGGCTCTCCAGCGAGCGGGTGCTGGCCGGCGCCCAGCGGGCGAGGTCGAGCATCGGCGGACGTTGAAATCTTTCCTGCCGTTCCGGCAAGCTCGGACTCGTGGATGACGCGCTGGAAGGTGTGCTGAATGCGGTCGGCCCGCGGCTGCGGGCGCTGCGCAGGCGCCGTGGCCTGACGCTCGCCGACCTCGCAGCGACCACCGGCATCTCCGAGAGCACGCTGTCGCGCCTGGAGAGCGGTGGGCGCAGGCCCAACCTCGAACTGCTGCTGCCGCTGGCGCGGGCCCACGGCGTGCCGCTCGACGAGCTCGTCGGCGCGCCGCAGACCGGCGACCCCGCGTCCACATCCGCCCCGTCTACCGCTGCGACACGACCTTCATCCCGCTGAGCAGGCGGGCGGGGGGCATGCAGGCCTACAAGATGGTCATCCCACCCCGCGCCAAGGACAGCGATCCCGAGCCGCAGACGCACGAGGGCTACGAGTGGCTCTACGTCCTCGACGGCCGGCTGCGGCTCCTGCTCGGCGACCGCGAGTTCGTCATGAAGCCCGGGGAGGCCGCCGAGTTCGACACCCACGTGCCGCACTGGATGGGCAGCGCCGGGCCTGGCCCCGTCGAGCTGCTCATCCTGTTCGGCACGCAGGGCGAACGCGCCCACCTCCGGGTCCACTCGGGAGCTAGGGCGTCTCCGGCGGACACGCCCTAGTCGCCAGGACTGAGGGTCGCGAGGCCGTGGCGGCGGTCGCCGAGCACCCGCCGTAGCCGCCATTTGTGCGCGGCTCCGGCCGGATCTTCGTCGCCGGGATCGTGATCTTGAAGGCCTGCAGCGGTCCGGGCTGGCGGGTCAGCGGCACGGTGCGGCCGGCGACCCGGCGCGGATCGGTCTGTACCCGGGGGTCCGCAACGCGCAGGGCGCCGATCAGATCGTCCAGCGGCACCTGGTGGGCGAGAGCGATCGGCAGCAGCAGCTCGAGACTCGCCCGCCGGGCTACCGGTGGTCGTCGAGCCGGGCCGCGCGGCCCTGCAGGTACCGCCGCTCCGGGATGCTGGTGGTGAGCCGCGCGGCGCGCAGGTAGCCGGACCGGGCGCCCTCGTGGTCACCCGCCATCTCCAGCAGATGTGCCCGCACGGCATGGAGCCGGTGGTGGCCGCTCATGCGGTCGTCGCCGTCGAGCGGCTCGATGACGGCGAGCCCGGCCCGTGGCCCGTGCACCATCGCGACCGCGACGGCGTGGTTGAGCGTGACGACGGGACTGGGGTCCAGGTCCTCGAGCAGCC
Organism: Pseudonocardia aurantiaca; assembly: GCF_039526725.1. Taxonomy (NCBI): domain Bacteria; kingdom Bacillati; phylum Actinomycetota; class Actinomycetes; order Pseudonocardiales; family Pseudonocardiaceae; genus Pseudonocardia; species Pseudonocardia aurantiaca. Next base: position 84,471 of record NZ_BAAAJG010000027.1, on the reverse strand, counting down.
GGTAGAGCCCGACGATCTGCGCCCAGTCGGTGTCATCGGCCCGGTCGGCCTCGGCGTGCACGGCGGCGATGGCCGCCTGCACCTGGTAGGGGCCGAGCGGCGAGGTGGCCAGGGAGCGGGTGAGCAGCTCGATGCCCTCCTCGACTGGCTCCCTGCGCCACAGGCTGCGGTCCTGCTCGGCCAGCGGGACCAGGCTGCCGTCGGGACGGGTGCGGGCCGGGCGGCGCGCGTCGGTGAGCAGCATCAGCGCAAGGAGCCCGGCGACCTCGCCGTCGTCGGGCAGCAGCGCCCGGACGATGCGGGTGAGCCGGATGGCCTCGCGCGTGAGGTCGCTGCGGTGCAGGTCCGGGCCGGAGGTCGCGGTGTAGCCCTCGTTGAAGACGAGGTAGAGCACGTGCAGCACGGACCGGAGCCGATCGGCGCGCTCGTCCTCCGGGGGCAGGTGGAACCGGGCGCCCGCCATCCTGATGCGCTGCTTGGCGCGGCTGATCCGCTGGGCCATGGTCGCCTCGGGCACGAGGAACGACCTGGCGATCTCCGCCGTGGTCAGCCCGCCGACGGCGCGCAGCGTCAGCGCGATCTGCGACGGCGGGGTGAGGCTCGGGTGGCAGCAGAGGAGCAGCAGGGTGAGGGTGTCGTCCGGGCGCACCGCGGCGGCGTCGGCGGCGGGCGCGGCGAGCTCGTCCGGCGGTGTCCGGGCGGCGAGCCGCTCCTCCCGCTGCCTGCTCGCATGGTCGCTGCGGAACCGGTCGGTCATCCGCCGGGAGGCCACCGTGATCAGCCAGCCCTCCGGGCGGTCGGGCACCCCGTGCTCCGGCCACAGCGTCGCGGCGGCGAGCAGCGCCTCCTGCACGGCATCCTCGGCGGCCTCGAAGTCCCCACGCTGGCGCACGAGCGCGGCGAGGACCTGCGGCGCCACCCGGCGCAGCAGGTCTTCGATCTCGGGGCCGGGGTTCACATCTCCTGGCCGGACACATCCATGACCGGCCGGATCTCCACCGCGCCGAGCCGTGCGTCGGGGAACCCCGCCGCGATCTCCGCCGCCCGTTCCGGGCTGTCGCAGTCGATCACAAAGTACCCGGCCAGCTGCTCCTTCGCCTCGACGTAGGGCCCGTCCGTGATCGCCGGAACGCCGTCACGCGGCCGCGCGGTCCTTGTCAGCGCCGGGTCGGCGAGCGCCGTCCCGACGACGAACTCGCCCGACTCGACGATCTCCCGGTGCAGCGCCTCGGCCCGCTCGACCAGCTCCGCCCGCTCGTCCTCCGGCATCGCCTGGAACTCCGGGGTGCGCAGGAAGATCGGGTGCTCCCACCGCTCCGGGCTGTTGCTGTAGATCAGCAGCAGGTACTTCATTCGCTCATCCCTCCAGTTCAGGCGGTGCCGGCCACGCCGATCAGGTTGCCCTCCGGGTCGGTGAAGTGCCCGACCACGAGGTCACCCGGCGCGGCGTTCGCAGGCTCGGGACCCATCACGCGGGTCCCGCCGAGGCTCTCGGCCTGCCGGAGCGCGGCCCCGACGTCGGGCACGCCGACGTAGAACAGGACGCGGGGGTCGAAGCCGGCGCCGCCCGCCACGCCCCCGTTGATGCCGCTGCCGGACGCGCCGGCGTCCACGAAGCCGTACTGCCCCGGCCGGGAGACCGCCTCGGCGGAGGCGTGGCCCACCTGGTACTGCCATCCGAAGAGCTCACCGTAGTAGTCGCGAAGCTTCGCCGGGTCGGTGCCGACGATCTCGAAGTGCACGACGGGCTGTCCCATGCTCGGTCCCCTCTGCGGCACCCGGGTGGCGCCTCGCAGCAGAGGACGGAGCTCGCGGCGCGGTCTCTACATTGCGCCGCGTCGACCACAAGGCCGGATGATCGACGGGGCGATGGAGGCGGGCGCGCAGATCCCGACCGTCAGCCCAGGGCGGCCGTGACCAGCCACATTGCCGAGCGGTACGTCACGCCGTCGGAGCCGAGGTGCTCCTCCAGCGTCGCCCGCAAGGCGGCCTCCGCGCTCGCGCGGGCCGCAGCGTCGAGGTCGTCGAGCCTTCCGCCGACGATGCCGAGGACCATCCGCTCGGCCGTCGAGATGTCGGGTCCGTAGAACATCGGTTCCCGCAGCCCGGCGAGGCGCGGTTCGCCGAAGCCGGCCGCCGTCAGCACGGTTCGCACCCGGTCGGGGTCGCCCATCGAGAACGGGCCGGGGCGGTCGGGCGGTGGGGGCGGGAGGTCTCGCCCCGCGGCGACCGCGCCGAGGAACGCGCCGAGCCACTCGTTCTCCGTGAAGGGCTGCCAGACCAGCAGCACCAGCCGCCCGTCGGGCTTCAGCGCCTTCGCGAGGTTGGCGAACGCCGCGACCGGGTCTCCGAAGAACATCGCGCCGGTGCGGCTGATCACCCGGTCGTAGCGGTCCGTGCCCAGGTCGGCGACCTGCGCGTCGGCCTGCACGAACCGGACGTTCGACAGGCCCGCCTGATCGGCGCGGCGACGCGCCAGGTCGAGTAGGCGCGCCGACAGATCGACGCCGGTGGCGCTGCCCGCGGTGGCGAGCCGGGCGGCCTCGCGGGTGGTCTGGCCGGCTCCGCACCCGACGTCGAGCACGTGCGCGCGCGGCTCGATCGCGGCGGTGTCGAGGAACGGCTGCAGGTAGCGGGCCACTCCGGCGTCGAACATGTCGGCGTTGTCGGTCCAGAAGTCGCCGGTGGGCCCGTCCCAGCCCTTGGCGGCATCGGCGTTGGACGGGTCGACGTGCACGCTCACTGCTTCGGTACCTCCAGTTTCGCTGCGTCTGCCGGCGACTGCTGGGGCCGGGGGGCCTCAGCCGTCGCGGGTCCCCGGCCGCCTCGGGCGGGCTCCATTGAACCGCTCGGGCCCGCGCGTCGTTTTGCCGGTGTCGGTGCCGGACGTGCACCCCACCGAAGGAGTTCACCGATGACCGACGGCGACCGTGGACGCTGGCGAACCATCGCGGCGGTGACGGCCACCGTATTGGCGGGGCTGCTCGTGTTCATCGCGCTGGTCGCCCCGAACGACATCAACGGCCTCACCCCTGCCGCGTTCGTCCGCCTTCCCCTGGAGGCGCTGGTCGGGATCGCGTTCCTGCTCGCGCTGCCGGCGCGGGCCCGCACGGTGGCGGCGGTGCTCGGCGGCGTGGCGCTCGGGCTGCTGACCGTGGTGAAGGTCCTCGACATGGGCTTCCTCTCGGTGCTCGCGCGGCCCTTCGACCCGGTGCTCGACTGGGTCCTGCTCGACGACGCCTACAACTTCGTCGCGGAGTCCTCGGGCACGACGGCGGCGATCGGCGCGGCGATCGGGGCCGTGCTGCTCGTCGTCGCGATCCTCGTCCTCATCATGCTGGCGACCCTGCGCCTGACCCGCCTCGCCGTCCGGCGCCAGGACGCCGCGAGCCGCGCGGTCGCCGCGGGCACCGTCGTGTGGCTCGCCTGCGCCGTGCTCGGCGCGCAGATCGTGCCCGGCGTGCCGGTCGCCTCGCGGAGCGCAGCCGGGATCCTCTACAACCGTGCGCAGCTGGTGGGGGTGGGCCTGCACGACCAGCAGGCGTTCGCGGCGGAGGCATCCGTCGACGCCTTCCGCGACACGCCGCCCGACCAGCTGCTGACCGCGCTGCGCGGCAAGGACGTCGTGTTCACGTTCGTCGAGAGCTACGGGCGCGTGGCCCTGGAGGATCCCGCGCTCGCGCCGGGGGTCGGCGCGGTGCTCGACGACGGCAATCGTCGGCTCCAGGCGGCCGGGTTCTCTTCTCGCAGCGCCTTCCTCACCTCGCCGGTGGCGGGCGGTGGCAGCTGGCTCGCGCACGCCACGTTCTTCTCGGGCCTGTCGATCGACAACGAGCAGCGCCACCGCAACCTCGTCTCCGGCGACCGCCTGACCCTCAGCAGCGCCTTCCACAGCGCGAACTGGTCGACCGTCGCCGTCATGCCCGGCACCACCCGGGCCTGGCCCGAGGCCGGCTTCTTCGGGTACGACCGCGTACACGACGCCTTCGGCCTCGGCTACCATGGCCCGAGCTTCAGCTGGGCCACGACGCCGGACCAGTACACCCTGGACGCGTTCCAGCGTTTGGAGCGCTCGACGCCGAACCGCGCGCCGGTGATGGCCGAGATCCCGCTGGTGTCGAGCCACGCCCCGTGGTCGCCCACCCCGCAGCTCGTCGGCTGGGACGAGCTCGGCGACGGCTCCATCTTCGCCTCCATGTCCGGCGAGGGCGCCCCGCCGAGCGCCATCTGGACCCGCGACCCGACGCTGGTGCGTTCCGAGTACGGCCAGTCCATCGAGTACTCGCTGAGCAGCGTCATCTCCTACCTGGAGAAGTACGGCGACGACAACCTCGTGTTCGTGTTCCTCGGCGACCACCAGCCGGCGCCCGTGGTCACCGGCGCGGCCGCGAGCCGGGACGTGCCGATCACGATCGTCACCCGCGACCGGGCGGTGCTCGACCGCATCGCCGGGTGGGGCTGGCAGGACGGGCTGCGTCCGAGCCCGCAGGCGCCGGTGTGGCCGATGGACTCCTTCCGCGACCGGTTCCTCACCGCCTACGGATCGCAGCCCACGTCCACGCCGGCGCAGCACTGAGGGAGCGGGGGCGTCACCGCGCCTCGCCGCCGGTAGGCGGCGCGTGCCCGAAACCGCAGTCCACGTTCGGCATCGGATCGGCTCGGCTTCGAGGACCCGCCGGACGTCGGGCTGATCCGCCGGTTCGCCGCCGAGTTCATGGCGTAGCCGGCCCGGGCGGCCGGGGCACAACGCGGGTGTGTGCCCCCGAAACCCCAGGTCGTCGCGGTCTCACTCAGCGTCAGCTCAGGTACTCAGTGTGGTCACAGCGGGTTGACAGCAGAGTGGGGGCCATGAACGGACCAGCGCTCATCCGGCCCGCCGCCCTCCCTCCCCCCGCAAACACAGATGCAGGCGCGGGACGACCGGAGCAGCGAGCGGCGGACGCGCGTCCTCCGATTCTGGTCGGCCGGGTCGAGGTCCACGACAACAGCACCGCGGGCTTCCGGGACATCACCGTCAGCCCGGAGTTCACCGCCGCCCGGCTGCTCGTCACCGTGAACGGCGTGGCCGTCGGCCAGGCCGTCGTGCCGCTGACCGGCGGCCGCGCCACCGCCCACACCGCTCGCGCCACCGTCATGGCCGAGCTTGGTGCCGAGATCGCCCGAGCTGCGGCTCCGCTGCCGGCGGTGACCACGCCGATCACGGTGGTCGTGCCGACCCGCGGGCGGGCCGACAGCCTCGGCCGCTGCCTGCGCAGCCTCCTGCGCTCCGCGCACATCCGGCTGACCGTCATCGTCGTCGACAACGACCCCGACGACGACCGCACCACCCAGGTCGTGCGCAGCATGGGCGACGAGCGCCTCTCGTACGTAAGCGAGGCCCGCCGCGGCACGTCCGCAGCACGCAACCGAGGGCTCGCCGAGGCGGCCGCCCGCGGCGCCGAGTTCGTCGCCTTCGTCGACGACGACGTGGAGGTGGACCCGTCGTGGGCCGGCCGCATGGCAGCGGCGCTGTCGAAGCCGGGTGTGGCCTGCGTGTCGGGGCCGGTGCTGGCCGCGGAGCTGGCCACCCCGGCGCAGATCGCCGCCGACGAGGCGCTCGGCTGGCGCAAGGACTTCGCCCGGCGCCGGTTCTCCCTCGCTGAGCCCCCGCCCGAGTCGGCGATCTTCCCCTTCTCCCCCGGCCTGTTCGGCGTCGGCGCGAACACTGCGGTGCGGACCGAAGCGGCAATGGAGATCGGCGGCTTCGACATCGCGCTCGGCCCCGGTACGCGGGCCCGCGGCGGTGAGGACTGCGACTTCATGGTCCGTCTCGTCCTCGCCGGCCACACGCTCGCCTACGAGCCCTCCGCGTACGCCTGGCACCACCACCGGCCGACGATGGCCGAGCTGGAGAACCAGATGCACGGCTACAGCCTCGGCCTCGGCGGCTTCCTCACCAAGATCATGCTGGACCCGACGGCTCGCGCGGCGGCGCTGCGCAGGCTCCCCGCGGCGGCGCGGCAGCTCGCGCGCATCCGCACCCGCGAGGCCGTCGCCGATGGGCCCTGCGCGTCCGGCGCGGGGAAGGCGCTGGCCCTCGCGGCCGGAGCCCGCGCCTACCTCGCCGGCCGGCGGGGCGCGGGCACCGCCGAGACCGACCGTGGACCGGCGGACCGGCCGTCGGCACGGCTGGGGACCTGACGAGCCGCCGGGCGCGGGCCCCGGGAGCCGCCGGATATCATCCGGCTGATTCACCCCGCTTCCCCGCAACGAGCGGGCCGCGGTCCCGGTGGCTCCGGTCCGTGCGCTCAGCGGCCCCGAAGGGATGAGTGCCATCCACCCGTTCGACTCGCCGACGGTCCCCGTCCCGCTCGACGCACCGACTGTCCCGGTCCAGCAGGTCCCCCCGGCACGCGGCCGCACCGGCCTGCTAAGCGGGTGGCGTGCGCCACAGCATCGGGACGGGATGGCGCTGGTCATCAGCTCGGGCCTGACCTCGGGGGTCGGGCTGTTGTATTGGGTGGTGGCGGCGCGGTTGTTCGACCATGCGACGGTCGGGTTGAACTCGGCTGCGGTGTCGGCGATGACGTTGCTGGGCACGGCCGCGCATCTGAACCTGGGTAACGCGATGTTGCGGTTCGTGCCGATGGCCGGTTCGGGGGCGCGCGCGTTGATCCTGCGGTGCAACCTGATCGCCTCGCTGGCCGCGGTGATGATCGGGCTGGTGTTCGCGTTGGGCGCCGGGTGGTGGGCGCCGGATCTGCTGGCGGCGGTCGGGTTTCCGGCGCTGCTGGTGTTCTTCGTGGTGAGCACGCCGGTGTGGACGTTGTTCGTGCTGCAGGACTCGATCATGACCGCGATCAAGCGGGCGACCGCGGTGCCGATGAAGAACCTGGTGTTCTCGGTGTTGAAGATCGTCCTGCTCGGGGCCGCGGTCGGGATGGGCACGGAGAGCGGCATCGCGGTGTCCTGGGTCGTGGGCACCGTGCTGTGCGTCGTAGGTGGGGTGTTGTGGCTGGCGCGGGCGATGCCCCCGGCCCATCCGCCCACCCCGACCGGCGCCCCGACCGGGTCGGTGGCGGGGTCGGCGGTGTCGTTGCGGGATGTGGCGGGTTTCGTCCGGTACGACTATGCGGGCAACGTGTGCTGGCAGGTCGTGGTGTTCGGGCTGCCGCTGGTGGTGCTGGCGTTGGCCGGGCCGGAAGCGGCGGCCACCTACGGGATCGCGTGGCAGATCGCGTTCGCGCTCTATCTCGTGATCAACGGGATGGGGCAGTCGCTGGTGGCGCACCTGTCGGCCGACCCCAGTGGGCTGGGCGCGGCGATGCGCAGCATGGTGGTGAAGTCGTTCACGCTGGTGGTCCCGGCCGTCGTGGTGATCGCGCCGGGGTCGTATCTGTTGTTGTCGTTGTTCGGGAGCGAGTACGCGGCCACGGGGTCGTTGCTGCTGGCGTTGCTGGCGCTCTCGGCGATCCCGAACGTCATCACGCAGGCGGCGGTGTGGGCGGCGCGGGTGCAGCGCCGCGGCGCGCTGCAGATCGCGATCCCGGCGACGCTCGCGGTGGCGGTCATGGTGGGCACGGCGATCCTGATGCCGAGCCTCGGGGTGACCGGGGCGGGCGTCGCGTGGCTGGGCGCCCAGACCCTGGCGGCCGCCGCCATCCTGCTCGCGCGACTGCGCTCCCGCCGCCGCGCCGCCAACTGAAGCCTGGCGCGACCCCTCGACCCCTCGGCCGGTCGACGAGCGACAAAGCGCACCGCCCGCACCCCGCGTGTAGCGGTGGTACGGGCGGTGCGAGGGTCCGGTCGACTTCCGCCTACTGCGCGCCGGCCGTGCTCGAGTTCATCGACGCCGGCTCGGTCACAGGAGCCAACCGGGCCGGGGCCTCGGGCCGGCTCCGGTAGAACGCGATGTTCTCGGCCGGGAGCTGCGGGCGGCCGAGGATCATGTCCGCCGCCCTCTCCGCGACCATCATCACCGGGGCGTAGGTGTTCGCGTTCGTGACCTCAGGGATCACCGACCCGTCCACCACCCGGAGCCCTTCGAGCCCGTGCACACGCATCGAGTCGGGATCGACCACCGCGCCTTCCCCGACCCCCATCCGGCAGGTACCCACGTAGTGCATCGCGGACTTCACGTTGGTCACCACCCAGTCCCAGATCTGCTCGTCCGTGCGCACCTCAGGACCCGGAGCAGCCTCCCCGCCGTCGTACGGCGCGAACGCCGGCTGCGCCATGATGTCCCGCGTCACCCGGATCGCCTCGATCCACTCCTTTCGGTCCCGCTCCGTGGAGAGGTAGTTCATCCGGATCGCCGGAGCCTGCCGCCAATCCGGCGACGTGATGCGCACGGAACCGCGCGAATCCGTGCGCATCGGGCCCACATGGACCTGGTACCCATGCGCGGTCGTCGGCGAGTTCGGGTAACTCTTCGACGCCAGGGGCAGGAACTGGTACATCAGGTTCGGGAATTCCAGCTCTTCGTTGCTGCGGGCGAATCCGCCCACCTCGAACTGGTTGGACGCCCCCGGGCCGCTTCGCAGGAACAGCCATTGGGCACCGATCCACGGCGCATTCTTCAAATGCGCGGTCGGACCCAGCGACACCGGCTTCGTGCAGGAGTGCTGAATCTGGATCGCCGTGTGGTCGTGGAGGTTCGCACCCACCCCGGGCAGCTCGTGCACAACGGGGATCCCGGCCGACCGCAGCAGGTCGGGGTCGCCGACGCCGGACAGCTGCAGCACCTGTGGAGTCCGGAACGTGCCGGCGGAGACGATCACCTCACCGCCCATCGCGTGGTGAACCTGGCCGCGCCCGTCGACGTACTCGACGCCGACCGCCCGCTTGCCGTCGAACATGATCCGGGTGGTGTGGGTGCCGGTGCGGACCTCGAGGTTGGGCCGCTCGCGCGCCGGGTCCAGGTACGCCCGGGTCGCCGACCAGCGGCGGGACGAGCGGATGTTGTGGTCCAGCGGGGCGAAGCCCTCCTGGCGGAACCCGTTGACGTCGTCCGTGGCGGCGTGCCCCGCCTGTACGGCGGCCTGCAGGAATGCCTTGAACAGCGGGTTGTCGCCCCGTCCGCGGCTGATGGTGATCGGCCCGCCGCGAGCCCGGAACGGGCCGGCGCTGCGGGAGTCCTCCATCCGCTTGAAGTAGGGCAGCACGTCCGCGTAGGTCCAGTGCTCCATGCCCGGTTGCGCAGCCCAGCGCTCGTAGTCCATCGGGTTGCCCCGCTGGTAGATCATCCCGTTGATGTTGCTCGAGCCACCCAGCAGCCGGCCCGACGGCAGGTCCACCCGCCGGCCCCGCAGGCCCGGCTCCGGCTCGGTGCGATAGCACCAGTCGTACTGCTTACGACCGAGGACGAACGCGACACCGGCCGGCATCCGCGTCAAGACGTCCCAGGAGAAGTCCGGACGCCCGCTCTCCAGCACCAGCACGCGGCGCGTCGGGTCGGCGGTCAGTCTGTTGGCCAGGACGGAGCCGGCCGAACCACCGCCCACGATGACGTGGTCGAACAGGCCAGTCACCACAACGTCCTCCAAAGGGTCGCTCCCTTACACGGCATGGGCCACTGACCGCGCCGGCGGCCTGGCAGCCCATGGGTCGACTGCTGACGAACCACGGTTCGTCCCCCCGCAATAGCTGTTGCAGCGGGGAAGGTAACAACGTCACTCGGTGTGCATCCTGACAGGCCCCCCCACAACGGTCACCCAGCCGGGTGAAAAGATGCCGCGGCGCGCCCCTCGGGCAGCAGCCCCCACCCGCCACGAGGCAAGCATGCGTCAGCCTGTCTCCGGCGATCGGGTCCACCCTGAGGCACGACAGGAGGAACCCCATGGAGAGCACCCACCTGCAGCAGTTCCACGCGCCGCATCTCGACGGAGTCGAGCCGGCGCCACTGTGGACGTTGTACAACAGGGCCGCGGAAGCCGGCCGTGCGGACGGCGTTCTCAGCGACAAGACGGCGATCGAGCTCTTCAGGTCGCTCGCCTACCCCGCGAGGGAGGTGTATGGCGAGCCCCAGCAGTCGCACGCGCTCCGCGCGCTCTGCTTCGACCAGGCGATGCGGCGGATCATCGGCGAGCACCCGGGCGGCACGGTCGTGTCCTTGGGCGACGGGTTCGACACGGGCCTGTGGCGGATCGACGACGGCCGGGTGCGCTGGCTCTCGGTGGACCTGCCCGGGGTCATCGCCCTCCGCGAGAAACACCTGCCGGCCCATCCCCGCCTGCGCAACCTCGCCCGCTCCGCTCTCGATCTGTCCTGGATGGACGAGGTGGACACCAGCGGTCACGTGCTCGTCAGCTCGCAGGGCCTACTGATGCACTTCGAGCCCCAGGAGGCGCTCGGACTCATCGACGCCTGCTCGCGCCGCTTCCCGGGCGGGCACATGATCTTCGACCACATCCCGCCGTGGTTCAGCAAGAAGACGCGGCGCGAGGCCGGGCGTCCGGGCAACTTTCAGGCCGGGCTGCCCTTCGCGCTTTCCGTCCACGACGCGGCGAAGCTGCCCGAGCGCTTCCCCGGGATCGCTTCCTCGACCAGGCTCGAGCAGCCCGTTGGCAGGCCGTCACCGCCCGAGCGCGTTGTCTCTGCTGCGCTGCGCCTACCGGTGCTGCGCAACCTGCGCTTCTCGGTCACGCTCCTCGAGTTCGCGCAGGCCTCCGCATAACGGCCGCCCAGACCGGGCGAGGTGCGCACGCTCCCCTCACAGCGCGCCCCCGTCGGCCAGGGCGGCACCAGCGACGGGCGGCGGGCGTTCGCGCAGGATCGTCGAGATCCGTTGCCGGCTGACGCCGAAAAGTTCGCTGATGCGGGTGATGCTCAGGTCCTCCCGACGCAGCGCGAGTGCCTGCTCGCGCCGGAACCGGCTCCCCGTCTCCCCGAGCTGAGAGAGGACGGAGGTGATCATCTCCACGACGAGCGGCCGATCCTGCTTCGCGACGATCTCGGACCACGGGGCTCCGGCCGCGTGCGCACTCGTCAGCTGCTCGAGTCGTTCCTTGACCCCGTGGAGATCGCGGATCGTGTTATCGACCTCGAGGCGCAACTCGTCGAGCGCGCGTAGCGCGGAATCATCGGCGTGTTCGGTCACGGGGAGCCGGAGCCCATTGCTCGCGGGGCACACACCGGGCCCGGGGCGAATACGTCGACGGGCGTGCCTGCGGACTGGTCGTGCGGGATTCCCGTGGGCATCGACGCGCGCTGCACTTGCGGCCAGGAGAACCTGCCGGGGATCACGGCAACGGGGCGTCGGAACACGTGGAGAAGTTATCCAGTGGTCGCTGAAACGACGCTGAGGACGCCCCGCAGAGGGCAACATTTCGCGCGTTCCCGCCGATTTCGGGCGGACTCGCCGAATCGATCGGCGTCAGCGGACGCCGGGCTGGAACTGCGCCCGGGCGCTGTCGTCGTGCGGCACGACGAGCACGGCGCCGCCTTCGCGCCACTGCTCGGGCACGAGGAACAGCTTCCCGTTCGCCTCGATCAGCAGGCGCATACCGCGGTAGCGGAACCGGAACTCCTGCGCGTCGGCGACGGGGAGCGCGGTCTCCTCGACGCCGGGGTACCGCAGGTACAGGCGTTCCTTCGTGTCCAGCACGACCTCCGGACGCTCGGTCAGCCGCGCGCTGTCCGCAGCGCCCTGGCCGCGACCGTAGGCGCCGGCGAACGAGTTCGTCGTCCAGAACAGGCTGAGCACGACGACCCCGCACGCCGCAACGACCACCGCACGGCCTCCGCGGCGGGCCGCCGGGCTCGGCACCCGGCCGGCCCTCCGCGCCGCCAGCGCCAGGTACCCGCCGTACGCGCACCAGAGCGCGCCGAGCCCGAGGCAGAGCGGGGTGGTCGCCGTGACCTCATGCTCGGCGACTTCGGGCACGACGATGCCGTAGATGGCGCGGGCGAGGAGCGGCACGCCTGCGACGGTCGTGAGCAGGCCTGCCCAGATGAGGAGCGTGCGCCGCGCGCCGGCCGCCACGAGGTCGCGCAGCGCGCCGTGCAGCAGGTATGCGCCGAGCCCCGCCCCGAGCAGCACGAGCAGCGGGACGTAGAGCGCGGCGACGCTGCGCAGCACGAGGTCTTGCGTGGACATGCCGAGCGTCGTGAGGTCGATGCCGAAGTAGGCGAACTGCGCGTAGCTGGTGACGTAGCCGAAGTAGGACAGAAGCGCGGTGAGAAGCGTGAGGGGTGCGACGACCTCCGCGACGCCCCTGAGCCGGTCACCCCACGACTTCGGTTGGGCGCCCACGTCGGGTCCGGTCACGAGGTCGGCCCGCTGGCGGTGGTCTCCCCGGTGGTCTCCTCGGTCGTGATGTCGTCGTGCGTGCAGAGCCCGCGGCTCTCCGCGTGCCCCGGGCCGCCGGTGCGCCCGAGACATGCGTACAGGTCGGTGGCCGACGCCCAGCGCACCCGCACCGGCTCGGCCGCGCTCGGTTCCCTGCCCTCGATGCCGTCGCATGGGTGGGGCTCCCGCGAGGCGCAGTCCGCCTCCAGCGTCACCACGAACCGAGCCGTGTAGTCGGTGCCCTGGCTCCCACTGAACGCGATCCCGACCGGGCAGCCGACGCCACCGTCCGGCGCATCGGCGACCGGCGGGAGGACGGCCCCGCCGCACGGCCGGACGACGACGGCCGTGCCGACCAGCGCGGGCTGGCAGCCGTCGTCCCCAGGCTCGGGGTCGTAATAGCGGAAGGCCGGCTGCCCCTGCGGGGTCTGCTGTGCGACCCGGAGGTCGACGACGCGGACGTCGAGCGCCGCCGCCTGCCCGTCCTCCGGCTCGTTGGCCAGGAACCCGCAGTGGTCGGGGATCCGCGAGAAGTCGTTGAAGTCCTCCTGGTACCGGTTGTTGAGCGTCGGGCCGGAGACGGTGAGCGTGCCGCCGTCGTCGCGCCGGGTCGTCATGACGACTGTCGGCTCGGTGCTGGGCCGACCGAAGCTGGCCTCAGGACGGGGTCCCCCGTCAAGCGTGGGGCTCAGGTCGTCCGTCGGTCCTGGACCGGCGGTCGGGGTCAGGGTCAGGGTCGGGGTCGAGCCGGGAGCGGCGCCCGGCGGCGGACCGGCGCATCCCGCCAACCCCACTACGAGGACGAGAGCGAGGCCCACGACACGGAGCGCCTCGGGAACAGCACGGCACATCGGACCCCCCTGAGCGGGGGAACGGTAGCGGAGCAGAGGTTGGCCTCGCGTGCGCCGACCGGGGGATCCGCCCCAGGGCGCCGCGCGCCCCGCCCCGGCCTGCGCCGCCCACGTATCGGCAGACTGTGCCGATGGAGGATCGGTCACCGCCGCCCATGGAGCCGGCGACGGGCACCGATCCGCGGCTGGACCTCGTGGCCGACTCGATCGACCTGCACCGCGGGCACATCCGGTTCGTGCACCCGCGCGACCCCGCCGCGCTGCTGTACGAGGAGGACGTCGCCTCCGACCAGGCCTACCCGCCCTACTGGGCGGAGGTGTGGCCGAGCGCCGTCGAGCTCGCCTACGCCGTGTCAGCACACGATTGGAACGGCGCCGCGGTGCTGGAACTCGGGTGCGGCCTCGGCCTCCCGGCCATCGCGGCCGGGCTCGCCGGGGCGCGGGTGCTCGCCACCGACCGTTCTGCTGACGCAATCATGTTCGCCGCCGTGAACGCCGAGCAGAACGGCGCCGCCGTCGAGACGGCCGTGTGCTCATGGTCGGAACCCGGACCGCTGCTCGCCCGGGCGCCGTGGCGGCTCGTACTCGCCTCCGATGTGCTGTACGGGCAGCGGAACGTCGACGAGCTGCTCGACCTGCTCCCCCGGCTGGTCGGCGACGAGGGCGCTGCGTGGATCGCCGATCCGCGGCGCCCGCTGACTGACTACTTCCTCGCGGCTGCAGGGGCGGAGTGGCGCTCGGTCGAGACCACCCCCACCCGTGAGCCAGAGGTCCTGATCCACCGCCTCACCGGACCGCTGCGGCCGGCTCCGGCGGGGGTACGCGTGGCCGACGCGCTGCGTGAGTGACCGCGCGGCGCCCCCCGCACCGGCCAGGCGTGCGGCGAGTTCCGCGACTTCGACCGGCGGTTCATGGCCTTCACCCTCCGGCACGCCCTCGACGGACTGGCCGAGCTGATCGCGGCCGACCCGGCGCTCGACGTCGACGCGAGCACCCGGGAGTTCGTCGCGATCTTCGAGGGCGCGACGAGGAGCGCCCGGTGACGCACGTGCAGCAGTTGCTCGCCGACGATCCGCTCTGGCTCGTGGTCCTGAAGGTCCTGGCGCTGTTCGTGCTCGCCCTGCTCGCCACGATGTTCATGATCGTGTCCGAGCGGAAGGTGGTGGGCCGGATGCAGCAGCGTCCGGGCCCCAACCGCACCGGCCCCGGCGGCTGGTTCCAGAGCCTCGCGGACGCTCTGAAGCTGGCGTTCAAGGAAGACATCATGCCGGTGATGGCCGACAAGAAGGTGTTTTTCATCGCCCCGGTGATCTCCACGATTCCGGCGTTCGTGGCGTTCTCGGTGATCCCGTTCGGCGGCGAGGTGTCGATCTTCGGTGAGCCGACGGTGCTGCAGTTGGTGGACCTGCCGGTCGGGGTGCTGGTGGTGCTGGCGTGTTCCTCGATCGGGGTGTACGGGATCGTGTTGGGCGGTTGGGCGTCCGGCTCGCCCTATCCGCTGCTGGCGGCGCTGCGCAGTGCGGCGCAGGTGATCTCGTATGAGATCGCGCTGGGGCTCTCGATCGTGGGGGTGATCCTTTACTCCGGGTCGCTGTCGACCGCGGACATCGTGTCGGCGCAGGCCAGTGGCTGGTATGTGGGGTTGTTGCTGCCCAGTTTCGTGGTGTTCGTGATCGCGATGGTGGGGGAGACCAACCGGGCGCCGTTCGACCTGCCGGAGGCGGAGTCGGAGCTGGTGGGTGGGTTCCACACGGAGTACTCGTCGTTGAAGTTCGCGCTGTTCTTCTTGGCCGAGTACGTCAACATGGTCACGGTCTCGGCGATGGCGACCACGCTGTTCCTGGGGGGTGGGCAGTGGCCGTGGCCGTTGTCGTTCCTCAACGCCAACGGCTGGTTGCAGTTCGTGGCGTTCCTGATCAAGACGTTCTTGTTCTTGTTCGTGTTCATCTGGTTGCGCGGCACGCTGCCCCGGATGCGGTATGACCAGTTCATGCGGCTGGGTTGGAAGGTGCTGGTCCCGGCCAGTCTGGTGTGGATTCTGGCGATCTTCGCGGTGCGGGCGTTCCGGTCGAGCGGGGGCAGCACGGCGTCGTTGATGATCGGGATCGGGATCGCGCTGGCGGCGTTGTTGGTGGTGGCGTTCCTGGTGCCGGACCGGAAGGTCCCGACCGAGCAGGTCGAGCTGGCCTCGGACTACCCGGTGCCACCACTGGACCTCGCCGTGCCCACACGACCGAAGTACAAGCTGCGGGCCGGCGATCGTGGCGACGGCGGCGGGGGAACGCCCCGTCGCCACGCGGCCGGTCGACTCAGGGGACGATGTTGTTGTTGATCTGGAAGAAGTTCTTAGGGTCGTACTTCGCCTTGATCTCCGCGAGACGGCGCAGGTTGCGCCCGAACGCGGTGTCCACGCCCTCGCGCATCGGTTCGTCGGAGCGACCACCGAAGTTCAGGTAGACGCCGCCGTTGCCGTACTTGCGCAGGCCGTCCCAGGACGAACGCACCCAGGCGACGTTGTCCGCGTCCTGCGCCGGGTCGGTCCAGTTCCCGTCGACCGACACCATGAAGGGCGCGGACCGTTCGGCGAACGCGGTCTCCTCCGGGCCAACCGCATGGACGGCGCCGCCGATGTGGAACATGTTGACCATCGTCATCGGGGCAGGCCGGTCCTGCGCCAGCCGCGCGACTGCTGACACCGCGTCGTCGTTGAACTCGTCCATGTACTGCGACTTCCAGTACGAACGCAGAACGTTGCGGGGGAAGAGGCCGTCGAGGCCGCTCTGCGCCATCGTGTACGGCATGGGCTGGGACATGTCGAACAGTGACGTGCCCATCTCGCGCAGCGGCCGCATCGCGGCCATCCCCTCCTCTGCGTCACCCGAGTGGAGCCCGGCGAGGATGATCACGGGACGGTCGTGGATCACCTCCGGCATGCCGGGAGCCGCCGGGAACGTGATCATCCCGGCGAACGCGGTGACCTCGTCCGGAGCCGCCAGCGCGTAGTCACGCCAGCCGCGCAGCAGATCCGCCGCGTCCTCCAGCGGGTAGAAGGTCGCCACGAACGCCACGATCGGCCCGACCGGGTGCAGGCCGAACGTGAACGAGGTGACGATCCCGAAGTTTCCGCCGCCGCCCCGGATGGCCCAGAAGAGATCGGGGTTGACGTCGGCGGACGCCGTGCGCACCTGGCCGTCGGCGCCCACGACCTGCGCCTCGACGAGGTCGTCGCATGCCAGGCCGTACTTGTTGTTCAGCCAGCCCAAGCCGCCACCGAGGGTCAGCCCGGCCACGCCGGTGTCGGACACCCGTCCACTCGGCGCGGCGAGCCCGAACGCCTGTGTCTCCCGGTCCATGTCGCCCAGCACCGCCCCGCCCTGGACGTGCGCCAGCCGGCGTTCCGGGTCGACCTGGACCGCCCGCATCCCGGAGAGGTCGATCAGCATGCCGTCGTTGATCGACGACAGGCCGGCCACCGAGTGGCCGCCGCCGCGCACCGCCGTGAGCAGGTTGTTGGCTCTCGCGAAGTTCACCGCGTCCACCACGTCGGCGGTGCCGGAACATCGTGCGACGAGACCGGGGCGATCCGCGTGCATCGCGTTCCAGCTCGGCCGCGGCTCCGGCTCGTAACCGGGGTCGGCGGGACTGACAACAGATCCTCGGAACTGCGTCTGCAGCGCTTCCAGCAGCTCGTCGTCGAGGCGGCTCGTCGAGCCGTCGATCATCGCGACGTTGACGGTCATCGTGGGTCCCCTCCCCACCACTGTCAGAGGGTGGGCACAGAGTGTCAGTTCTCCGGGCTGCACCCGGAGAACTTTGGACGTCACGGAACCGTGGCGCGTCACGCTACTGCCGGTTCCAGGTCGCCACATCGGCCGTACGGCGGCATGCCCGAGACGCGGACCGAGGATCCGATCCAGGCATTCCCGGCCCCGCCGAAACCCGTTGCCATCGACGGGCGGGCATCGAAGGATTCCCGGCATGTACTCGACCCCCACGCTGCTCGTCCGGACCGACGCCGTCTCCGCGCCGGTCACGCAGCAGCTCTCGTCCTGGGGAGGGTCGCTCCGCGTGCTCCGATGACGGGGGCGCTCGTCGCCGGCCTGCTGGCCGGGTACGGGATCGCATTGCCGGTCGGCGCCGTCGCCACCTACCTCGTCGCTCTCACCGCCCGGACATCACTGCGGGTCGGCGCGGCGGCAGCAATGGGAGTGGCGACGGCCGACGGCCTCTATGCCCTCGTCGCGGTGCTCGGCGGCCTCGCACTCGTCGAGCTGATCGAGCCGGTCGCGGTGCCGCTCAGGTGGCTGTCGGCTGCGGTCCTCGTCGTGGTGGCGGCGCGGGCGGCGGTGACCGCAGTCCGCGGCTTCCGCGCCGGCCCGGCGCCCACCCAGCAGCGACCGGCGCCGCCCGGCGTGCTCCGCGCCTACACGAGCCTCGTGGCGATCACCGTCGTCAACCCCACCACCGTCGTCTACTTCACGGCGCTGGTGCTCGGATCACAAGCCGGCGCCGCCGGGTCCGTCGCCGAACAGGTCGTGTTCGTGGCCGCCGTGCTGGTGGCCTCCGCCAGCTGGCAACTCGTGCTGGCCTTCGGCGGTGCGTTGCTCGGACGGTTCCTGACCGGACCGGTCGGCCGGCTCGCAACCGCACTCGTGTCGAGCGCAGTGATGGTCATGCTGGCGGTGATGCTCGTGTGACCCGTCGTCAGTCGCCGTCGAGCGGGCTGAAGGGACGGTCGGGCCACCACGGGTAGAAGTCGGGCATGTCCGCCGAGACCCGGCCAGGGAAGTGGGCCTGCCGCTTCTGCAGGAACGCGGTGACACCCTCCCGCGCGTCCTCGGACTCGCCCCGCGACTGGATCGCGCGTGAGTCCAGCCGGTGCGCGGCCATCGGATGGTCGGCTCCGAGCATCCGCCACAGCATCTGCCGGGTCAGCGCCACCGACACCGGCGAGGTGTTGTCCGCGATCTCACGGGCCAGCGTGTATGCGGCGGGCAGGAGTTCCTCCGGCTCGTGCACGGACCGGACGAGCCCTGCGGCCAATGCCTCGTCGGCGCCGAACACCCGCCCGGTGGCCGCCCACTCCATCGCGCGGCTGATCCCGACGATCCGCGGCAGGAACCAGCTCGATGCCGCCTCCAGCACGATCCCGCGGCGGGCGAACACGAACCCGAACCTCGCAGTCGTCGACGCCAGCCGGACGTCGGCAGGCAGCATCATCGTGACGCCGATGCCGACGGCGGGCCCGTTGAACGCCGCGATCACCGGTTTGACGGACTCGAAGATGCGCAGGGCGACCCGGCCGCCCTCGTCGCGGTGCGCAGGACCGTCGGCGTAGTCGAACGTGGCGCCACCGCCTGCCAGGTCGGCGCCGGCGCAGAACCCGCGGCCGGCGCCGGTGACCACAACCGCCCGCACGTCGTCGTCGGCGTCCGCCCGGTCGAACGCGTCGACCAACTCGTCCGCCATCTGCCGGGTGAACGCGTTGAGCCGGTCCGGGCGGTCGAGCGTGATCGTGAGGACGCCGTCGGCGACGGCGTAGGTGATCTGCTCGTAGGTCATGCCTTCGGTCCGCCGGCGGCGTACACGACCTGGCCGGAGACGAAGCCCGCTCCCTCGCTCACGAGGAACGACACCAGGTTCGCGATGTCCTCGGGCTGCCCGACGCGCCCGACGGGGATCTGCTGCGCGGACGCCGCCACGAAGTCGTCAAACGACATCCCGAGCCGCTCCGCGGTTGCCCTCGTCATCTCCGTGGCGATGAACCCGGGCGCGATCGCGTTGGCCGTGACCCCGAACTTGCCCAACTCGATCGCGAGTGTCTTCGTGAAGCCCTGCAGCCCGGCCTTCGCGGTGGAGTAGTTGGCCTGCCCGCGGTTGCCCAGCGCCGAGGTGCTCGACAGGTTGACGATGCGCCCCCACCCCGCCTCGACCATGTGCTTCTGTACGGCACGGGCCATGAGGAACGCACCGCGCAGATGCACGCCCATCACGGTGTCCCAGTCGGCCTCGGTGAGCTTGAACAGCAGGTTGTCGCGCGTGACGCCGGCGTTGTTCACCAGCACCGTCGGCGGCCCGAGCTCGGCCGCCACGCGGTCGACGGCCGCCTCGACCTGGCCCGCGTCCGATACGTCGACGGCCACGGCGAGCGACCGCCCACCCGCGGCCGTGATCTGCTCCGCGATGCTCTTCGCGGCGGGCTCGTCCAGGTCCAGCACCCCGACGGCCAGCCCGTCGGCGGCCAGCCGGTGTGCCGTGGCAGCGCCGATGCCGCGCCCCGCACCCGTCACGACGGCGACGCGGTCAGTGGTGGTGGTCATGGCTCGTCCTTCCCTCCAGCGGCCGGCGAACGGCCCCGGCCGGCCCCGGGGAGTCAGGATTCCAGTCCACACCGACCGTTTCGAACCGACCCGCCCAATCTGGGCCGGAGACGGGCTAACGCCGGGCCGACACCCGCCGACTATCGTGAGGCAACAGCTATTGCTCCACGGGGGGTCGAGCGATCATGCGGGCGTGGCGGGGCGTGTCCCGATGACGATCTCGAAGTCTCCGGGAGCCGGCTCCGGGCCGGTGCTCGATCCCGGCGGACGCCGCCGCGGCGAGCCGATCGCCGCACTCCGGAAATGGTGGGCGTGGCTCACTCGCTGTTCGGAGCCAGCCTGCGACCAGCGACCCGAACACCTCGGCTACTGCGCCCGGCACGCCCGCCCGTACGCGCCGGGCCCGGACGAGCTGTGGGGCGACCCCGACGTGGACCCGGACGCCACGAGTCGCTGAACCGCCGTTGGGCATCAACCGGCACGGGAGCCGCGGCGTCTGCCCAGAGTCTGGCAGGTCGACCGGTTCGCTGGTGATCAGGTCGATCGCTGACTTCGGCGGCACGCCGTGGGGTTTCCGGGCACAAGGAAGCCGACGGACAGATCTGGGTCGGCGCGGACGAGGAGTTGGCGAACGCGGCGATGCGCCGAAGGACATCCCGTAACCGGCGCACGCTACCGGCTGCCCCGGCCCGTAGCGGCAGAGCTGACCGCCATGAGATCAGAAGGGCGGCGGATCGTCGTCCCGCTCGGGGAGGCGGGCCGGGTCGGGTCGCACAGGGCTGGGTGGCGGGCGTGCTGTCCAGGTGGGTTCGGGGTCGGCCCGGTAGTCGTAGGGCTGACTGCGGTATCGGTGCCCGGTCGGGGTGATCCACTCGATGACGCCGTCGGGGAGCGCGCGGACCTGCCAGCCCGGGCTGTGCTTCAGGTGGTGGTCGTGGCTGCACCCGGCGGCCAGGTTCGCCTCGCTCGTCGGCCCCTCGGGGAAGGGGATCAGGTGGTCGAGTTCGCTGTCGGTCGCGCGGCGGCGGCAGATGGGTTGGCGGCACCGGACGTCGCGGGCGCGGACGTGGTCGGCCAGCCCGGCCGGGGGCCGGTAGGTGGCGCGCCCGTAGTCGAGCAGGGTGCCGGAGCGGGGGTCGTAGACCAGCCGGTGCAGGGTGGCGTCGGTGGCGATCTCCCGGGCGTGTTCGGCGGTGATCGGGCCGTGCCCGACCAGCTCACACGGCTGCTGATCCGCGCCGAGCAGGGTGGTGAACGGCATGACCACCTGCACCAGGGGTTTCCCGGGGGACACCGGCCGCGGCCCGGTGTCGGCGCCGCCGGGGTCGGTGGCGGGGGTGAGCCGGCCGGTCAGCAGCGCGGCGAGCAGGTCGGCGCGGCGGGCGTCCATGGAACGCGGGTCCTGCGCGCCGCAGCCCCGCGCCAGCCGGGTCAGCCACCCGAACGCGGCGACCGCGTCGGTGGCCGGGAGCAGCGCCCACAACGAGGCCATCCCGTCCGGTTCCGGGTTGACCGCGACCCGGCGGTCCCGGCGGGCGGCCGTGTGCCGCTGCGCGGCGCCTTCGGGGTCGGCCGCGATCACCGCCCGGGCCAGCGCGGCCTTCAGCTGGCCAAGGGTTTGTTCGGGGGCCCGGGGCAGCACCCGCTCCTGCACCGCCCGCGCGGTGTCTACCGGGAGGTTGCGGGTGGCGTCACAGATCGTGGCGACCCGCCGTTCGTCCAACCGCCCGGCCTGCCACAGGGCCAGGGTCTCCGGGAGCCGCTCGACCAGTTCCCGGGACTGTGCGATCCGGCCGGTCGCCGACCACCGCGACAGGTGCAGCGCCAGTCCCACCTCGTCCGGGGCGTACGGGCTGGCCGCGCAGGTGCGGTCGGTGCCGGCCATGTCCTTGGCGTCCGGCGGGCGGCGCCGAGCGAACTCCGCGACGATCCGGGCCTGGCGGGCCTGCGCCCACGCGGCCTGCCGTTCGAACCCGACCATCGCATCGATCAACTGCGCATCCGACAGGCACGCCGGGTCGCCGGTGTCCACGTCCAGTTCGAGCGCCGCGATCCCGGACGGGGCGGTGTCGGCCCAGGTCCGGTCCGGCGGCGGCTCCGGCCAGGTGAGCAGGTCCAGATCCGCGAGCTCATCCCGGAGGGGAGGCGCAGCGGTCTCGAACATGTGTTCGATTCTAACTGGCTCTAGTGATCTCCGGCAAGGTCATTGGCAGACAAAGGCGTCGACCCGTCGCCCCGCCCGGCGCCCTGTTGCGCGGGCCGCCCCCACACGGCTCAGGGTCGGATGCGCAGGACCTTCACGTGGTCCTCGTCGAATTCCTCGAAACGGAACGTCAGACCGGCGAAGGGGCTTCCTGGGAAGTCCCCGGTGATCGTGCAGGTCACGACCAGCGCATCGCCGACCGGCTCGATGTCGGTGATCGCGTACTCGACAAGGGGAACCTCGGTGCGCCAGGCGCGGATGGCATCGATTCCGGCGTACTCCTTGCCTTCGTCCTCGACGAGCGCGTCGTTGGCGAACAACGCGAAGTAGGCCTCGGTGTCCCGGGACGGGGCGAGCTCGAAGTAGCGCCGGACGATCTGCGGTGCAGTGGTGGCCGCCATGACGGTTCTCCTGTTCGTGTCGGGCTGGTCGGGCAGGTCAGACGGTGGGGATGGTGCCGCCGTCGATGACGTGCTCGGCGCCGGTGATGGCCGAGGCCCGGTCCGAGACCAGGAAGGCCACCAGTTCCGCGACCTCCGCAGGCTCGGTCGGGCGGCCCAGCGGGATGCCGCCCAGGGAATCCATCAGGGACCTCAGGGCCGCGGCGGTGTCGATGCCCTTGCCCTCGGCGATCCGGTCGACCAGGGCGTCGGCGGCGCTGGTCCGGATGAACCCCGGCGAGACGGTGTTGACCCGGACGCCGCGTGGGGCGACCTCGTTGGACAGGCCCTTGCTGTAGGTGGCCAGGGCCGCCTTCGCCGCGGCGTAGCCGAGGGTGGCATCGTGGAGCGGCATGGTGCGCTGGATCGAGGTCACATGCACCACGGCACCCCTGCCCCGCTCGATCATCCCCGGCACCAAGCCCCGGTCGAGCCGTACGGCGCCGAGCAGATTGAGGTTCAGCTCCTCCGCCCAGTCCAGGTCCGACAATGCCGCGAAGCCACCCGACGGCGCGTGCGAACCGCCGACGACGTGCACGAGGATCTCCACGCCCCCGTCGCGCACCACCGAGTCCACCACGGCCTCGGCACCTTCGACGGTCGAGGTGTCCGCGGCGACGAAGTGCTCGGGATCCGGGTAGTGGTCGGGCATCGACCGGGCGGTCACGGTCACCGTGGCACCCGCCGCGCGAAGCCGGTCCGCGATAGCCGCGCCTGCACCCTTCGTCCCGCCCGTGACCAGGGCGCGCCTGCCGTCCAGGCACTCGTCGGTCATACTCGGTGTCCTGACTGCTGAAGTCGAAGCGAGTGACTTCTAAATTAGCATCGACGCAGGAGGAGTCAAGGCGTGGCGCGCAAGATTCGGCTCGAGGACCGCGAATGCCCACTGTCGACGGCCCTGGGCTACGTCGGCGAGTGGTGGACGCTGCTGATCCTGCACGACTGCTTCGACGGCTACAGCCGCTTCGACCAGTTCCAGGAGAACATGAAGATCTCCACCAGCATGCTCACGAGCAGGCTCAAGTCCCTGGTGGCGAACGGTCTGCTGGAGAAGAAGCCGTACCAGACCAACCCCGTCCGACACGAGTATGTGCTCACCGAGCTCGGCCGATCGCTGCGGCCCGTGGTCGTCGCCCTCGCGGCCTGGGGAAACGCCCGGCTCGACCCGGCCGAGCGCAGCATGATCCTCGTCGACGCGATGACCGGGGAAGAGGCGGAACCCGTCCTCGTCGACCGGAGGACCGGACGGCGGGTTGACGGCGACGACTTCGTATTCACCGCCGGCCCCGCCGCCAGCGCTCCCTTCCGCGACCGCTACTCCGATGCTGTCCCCGGCGTCGACCCCACGACGGGATCATTCTGAAACGACCTCTTGGTCGGTAGTCGCCGACCAGAATTCGGGAGCGCAACCTCGTGACAGGCTCAGGTCCGCAGCCTCATCGCCGGGCGGACTGTGCAGCACACCGCTTCGCTGAGGGTCAGGCGGTGCCGGGCCCGTTGCCCCGGTCAGCCGGTGCAACCGGTGGCGTGCGCCGGTTACGGGAGGCCCTGCGCCGCATCGCCGCCTTCGCCAACTCCTCGTCGACGCCGACCCAGATCTGCCCGTCGGTCTCCTTCACGGGGAAGACCGTGATCGGGCGCGTCGCGGGCGGGCAGAGCGGCTCGCCGCTCTCGTAGTCGAAGACGCTGCCGTGGCACGAGCAGAGCAGTCCCTCGTCCGTGACCTTGCCGCTGGAGAGCAGGCAGTCGAGGTGGCTGCAGTAGTTCGATGTGGCATAGACCGTGCCGTCGCTGCGCGACAGCGCGATCTCCACCTCCCCGACGAACATCCGGCGGACCACGCCCTCCGGGATCTGTCCAGAGCGCGCGATGTTGTGGAACTCCACGTGTTCTCCCGGTCAGGCGTCGACGGTGTCGAGCAGGTCGAGCAGGTCGGTGTCCTCGTCGGCCAGCGCGGCCTCCGCCACGGGCGTGCCGCGGGAGATCAGCTCCCGGGCCGCGGTGACATCGCCGCCGCGGTCCATCGCGAACGCGGCATGCACGCGGCCTTCACGCAGGTAGAAGGCGGTGAAGTCGCGGTCGTCAACACTGCCCCGCACCACCACGGTCGAGTCGGGTCCGGCGTGCCCGACGAACTGCAGCCCGAGCTCGTACTGGTCCGACCAGAACCAGGCCGGGTCCTCGGCGGGCTGCGGGAGCCCCAGCAGCGCTCTCGCCACCACCGCGCCCTGCCTGCTGGCGTTGTCGGAGTGCTCGACGCGGACGTGCCGCCCGGTGGCCGTGTCGAACCGGCTCGCGATGTCCCCCGCCGCGAACACCCCCGCGACGGCGGTGCGGCACTCGGCGTCGACGAGCACGCCGCCTGCCATCGGGTCGATCGGCAGCCCTGACGCGCGGGCGAACTCGTCGTTCGGCACCGCACCGACCGCGACGACGAGCAGGTCGGCCTCGACGACCTCGCCGCTCGCGGTGCGCACGACCACCCCGCTCGCCGTCTGGTCCACCGACTCGACCTGCCGGCCGAACCGGAGGTCGACGCCGTTCTCGCGGTGCAGGTCGGCGTAGACCTGCGCCATCTCCGGGCCGAGCTGCCGCAGCAGTGGCAGGTCCGCCGCCTCAAGGCACGTGACCTCGACACCGAGGTCCCGTGCGGAGGCCGCGACCTCGGAGCCGATCAGCCCGGCCCCGATCACCGCGATCCGCTCGGCGCCGGGCAGGAGGGTCCGGAGCCGGTCGGCGTCGTCGAGGTCGCGCAGGTGCACCATGCGGTCGCCCTCGACGCCCGGCAGCCGCCGGGAGCGCACCCCGGTGGCCACGAGCACCGAGTCGGCAACGAGCTCGGCGCCCCCGGCGAGGTGCACGCGGTGGCCGGCCCCGTCGGCGGAGATCCGTTCGGCACGCGTCCCCAGCAGCAGCTCGACGTCGTTCGTGCCGCACCACGACTCGTCGAGGATGGTGACGTCGTCGAGGTCGGCGTCGCCGCGCAGGTACTCCTTCGACAGCGGTGGCCGCTGGTACGGGGCGTGCCGCTCCTCGCCGAGCACGACGAGGCGGCCACCGAACCCGCGGCGGCGGAGCATCCGCACCGCCGACACGGTCGCCTGGCCTGCGCCTACCGCGACGACGGTGGCGGGTGTTGGGGACAACGTTCGCTCCTCGAGGGGGGTTTAGCTGATCTGGCGGGGGCGGGGGTCGACGTGGACCACCCCGTCCACCACGAGCACGTCGTGCACGGGCTGGCAGTCGTCCTGGTCGTCCGCCCGGCCCGTCTCGGGGTCGAAGGTCCACTGGTGGCCGGGGCAGACGACCTTGCCCTTCCAGAGGGAGCCGCGGGAGAGCGAGCGCCCCTTGTGGACGCAGGTGTCGTCGAACGCGAACACCCGATCCCCGACGAGGAACAGCGCGATGGCGCGGCCCGCGACCTCGACCTGCTTCTTCTTCCGGCGTTGCAGCTCCGCCAGTGGAGCCACCGCGACCCATTCGACGGTCGCTGATTCCGGGGTCATGTCCCCTCCGTTCGACGGGTGCGGTGGCTCCGGGACACGGCTCAGGCGCCGGCCACGGTGGGCGCGACGTAGGTGTCGTAGAGCGCCCGCGTGTAGGAGAAGCGCATCTCCGCGCCCCACCGCACGAAGTCGAGGCAGCGCTGCTGCAGCTCCGGGGTGTCGGCGTGGTCGAGCACGATCTGGTAGCCGCGCTCGCCGTGGACCTCGTCGGACGTGATGTGGAGGTCGAAGAACTCGATCTCGTCCTCGGTGAAGCCGTAGGCCTCGCGCAGCGGGACGATCTGCTTCTTGTAGATGCCCGGCACCTGCGACTCCAGCCCGACGACGAGGGCGGCAGTCGCCACGACGAAGTGCTCGCGCATCGCCACGGCGTAGCACCAGGACTGCAAGCCCCTGGTCACCGCGTTCATGTTGTTCGGGTCCTCGATGCGCTCCTTGGTGGTGCCGCACGCCTCGCCGAACCGGATGAGCAGGTCGGTGTGGCGGATGTCGGCCAGCTCCTCCTCGTACATGTTCTGGAGGGTGAAGTCCTTGGCGTCGGTGAAGCGGTCTGGGGTGTTGCCGTAGATGTAGCCGAGGTAGTCCGCGAAAGGGCCGACGTAGTGGTAGTGGTTCTCGGCCCAGCGGGCGAAGTGCTCGCGGGTCAGGAGCCCGTCCGCCCAAGCCTGGCTGAACGAGGCGTTCTTCGCCTCCCGGCCCTTGATCGCGTTCTCGAGCGCGGCGCGGAAGTCGTCGCGGGACAGCAGCGGCGCCCCGTCCGTGGTGGCGGAGCTGTCGGCGGTGAGAGTCATCAGGCCTCTCCAGGAGGTGTGGGAACCGGGCTGATGACATCAACGGTAGGGACGGATCGACCCCCGGAATCCGGTCATGATGCACAACAAGTCCCGAAATGTTGCAGCACCCTGCACCAGGTCGGCGTAGGGTGCTGCAACAGGGGATCCGCAGGTCAGAGCAGCAACGCGGCGAAGAGCGTGGAGATCACGAGCCCCGCGACGACGGGCACGAAGCACTTGCGCGCCAACTCGATGACGGGCACCCGGGTGACCCCGGCGACGACCAGCACGGACGACCACGCGACAAGCACGCCGCCACCCGCCCACACCGAGCCCATCTGCCCGACGGCAGCGAGCGTCGCCGGGTCCATGCCGACGGTCGGGCCGATGGCGCCGGAGAGGGAGCCGGTGAGCGGGAGTCCCGAGAAGCCCGAGCCCTCCAGGCCCGTGGCCATGCCGACCAGCAGCACACCGAAGCACATGACCAGCGGGTTGCCGGGGATGAACTGCTCGCCGGCCGTCACGAGGTCGACGAGGAGGCCCGGGGTGGTCTGGCCGTCCTCGAGACCGAGGATCTTCGGTGCGAAGTCGGCGTTGCCGAGGAAGAAGAACCCGGCGATCGGAAGCACCACGCCCATCGCCCTGAACGCGAACACGAGCCCGTCGACGAGGTGCTCGCCGCAGGTCGTGAGCGCGGCCGTCGGGCCGTCGAGCGCGAAGACGGCCACGATCACCAGCACGGCGGCGACACCGCCGACCAGCGCGGCAGCGCTCCCGCCCTGGATCTCCGGCACCAGCGACGTGAACTTGCCCAGCGCCATGTAGCCGACCATCACCGCGAAGACGACAGGCACCCCGACGGCGAAGATCTTCGACAGCCGCACGGTGCGCGGGTCGTCCTCCTCGGCGTCGCCTGCCGGGACGCTCGTGGGAGCGTCTCCGCCGGCCGTGCCACCACCGCCACCACCGCCACCGGCGGGCCGAAGCGGCTCCGCCGGGGGCTCGCCGCCGCCTCCGCCACCGGTCGCGACACCCGCGGCGACCGGCACCCGGTCCTCGACGACCGTGAGCGGCTCGGCGATCGCGTCGACATCCGTGCCGGCCCGCGCCTTCGCGAACCCGAGGCGCGCCGCGATGACACCCGCGATGCGGCTGGTGCGCTCCACGGGCTGCGCGGCCGCGGTGACCGTGTTCTCCCACTCCTCGAGATTCGTGTCGCCCGGCGCGCGCATGAGCCGCCGCAGCATCACACCGGTGATCACCAGAGCGACGCCACCGGTGATCAGGGAGAGGACGAGGGCTGTGTCGGCGACGGCGGAGGTCGACGTCCCGGCGGCGGTGGCCGAGAGCCCGGGCGCGACCTGCATGACGTAGTCGCTGGACAGGGCCATCCCCTGGCCCGCGATCGCGATCACCATCGCGGCGCCGATCGCGGGCAGACCGGCCCGGATCGCCGCAGGCACCAGGATCGCGCCGATCAGCGGCACGGCCGGGGTCGGCCAGAAGAACAGGCTGATCAGGTAGGTCACCACCGCGAGCACTGCATAGGCGGACCAGCCGCCGCGCATCACGCGCTGGAACGGCGTGACCATCCGCTGGTCGGCCTTCATCGCGCGGAGCACGCCGAGCAGCGCCGTCACCAGTGCGATGATCAAGAAGATCGTGAACAGCTCCGACGCCGCCGTCAGGCTGGCGTTGAAGATCGCCTGGATCCCGGTGATGGCGCTCCCGGTCATCACCCAGGCCGTGAGGAGCGTGGCAAGAATCGCGGGTATGACCACGTTCTTGCGGGCGACGGTGATCCCGATGATGAGGAGGACACCCGCCAGATAGACCCAGTGCGCGGCAGTGAGTGCCACCGCGGCCTCCCTTCCAGCCACGATCTTCGCGGCGTCCGACGTGTCGGGCGACACAGTCCATGACCACGCGAAAGGCAGCTAGAAGAACAGTGCACATCACCTGCGTTTCTGATTGTGCACGTTGCTGTAAAGGCACAGTGCACAGGTCGCAGGACTCAAGTTGGGCGATGTGCCCCTGTCCTCATGGAGCCGCCCGCAGCATCGTGCAAGTGTGAGCGCTCCTGTCGATCTGCCGCAACGGTTCCCGACAAGCCTGCGCCCGCCCGCCCTGGCCGCTGAGGCGATGGTGTCATCGAGCCATCCCGCTGTCAGCCGCGCCGGGATCGACGTGCTCGCGACCGGCGGCAACGCCATCGACGCCGCACTGGCGATGGCCGCGATGTCGTGGCTCGCGCTGCCCGGGCAGTGCGGCATCGGTGCCGACGCGTTCGCGCTGGTTCGGGAGCCGGACGGCACGGTGGTGTCGATCTCCGGCAGCGGGTTCGGCCCCGACGGCGGCACCCCGGAGTTCTACGCGGCCGCAGGGCTCCCCCAGCTCCCCCGGTACGGGCCGCTGTCGGTCGCCGCCCCGGGCGCTGTCGCCGCGCTGAGCGCCCTGCACGCCGCCGGTGCCACCAGGAGCCTCGGCGAACTGTGGGCCCCCGCGGTCCGCGCCGCCCGCGCCGGCCTGCCCTGCAGCGCACGGACCAGGGACGACATCGTCTCGCACGTCGAGCAGTTGCGGGCCGACCCGGATGCCGCAACCGACCTGCTGAGGGACGGCACACCGCCGGATGTCGGCGAGCGGCTCCCGAAGCCCCGGCTCGCGGACACGATCACGCGCCTCGCCGCGGACCCCGCCGACCTGTACACCGGCGCTCTCGCCGAGCGGGCCGTGCAGGAGCTGCGCAGGCTCGGCGCCCCCTTCTCCGGAGCGGAGTGGGCCGCCGCCGGCAGCGCGCGCACCGAGCCTGCGCTGCGCGGGCGGTACCGGGGGCGATGGGTGCACCAGACCCCTCCCCCGACGCCGGGCTGGATGGTCCTCGACCAGCTCGCCGTGTGCGACGGCGAGCTGGCAGGCCTCGACCCGCTCGGCGGCGGGGCCGTGCACTGGCTCGCAGGCGCCGCGCGGATCGCGTTCGCCGACCGCGTCGCGACGGCGGGCAGCGACACCGACGCGTGGCGGGCCGGCTCTCACCCGGACCGGATCGCCGAGGCCCGCCGCCGCATCCGGGACAACGAGCTACCCGCGCCGGTGTCCGGCGACCCGCTCGGCGACACCACGTCCATGGTGGCCGTCGACGCCGAGGGCCGGGCGGTCAGCCTGATCCACTCCCTGGCGTTCACGTTCGGCGCGTGCGTCTCGGTGCCCGGAACCGGCGTGCTGCTCAACAACCGGCTCGGCCGGGGCGCCTACCTGCTGCCCGGGCACCCGAACGAAGTGCGCCCCCGGCGCCTACCACTGCACACGCTCAACGCGTGGCTCGTCACCGACGACGACGGCAGGCTGCTACACGTCGGCGGCACGCCGGGCGGCGACGGACAGGTCCAGTGGAACACCCAACTCGTCTCCCATCTGCTCGACCACGGAGCCGACGCCCAGCAGGCCGTCGACGCCCCCCGGTTCACCGTGTTCCCCGGAAGCGACGCGGGCGACCTCGGCGCTCCAGGGGAGCTGCGCTGCGAGGACCGGCTCGGCGACGCCACCCTCGACGCGCTGCGTGCCCTCGGGCACCCCGTGGTGGTCGGTGGGCCGTGGAGCGCGGGCGGCAGCGCGCAGGTCATCTCCCTCGACCACCGCAGGGGCTGCCTGGTCGGCGGATCGGACTCGCGCCAGGAGGGGGTGGCCCTCGGTGCCTGACGCCGGCCGACCCGAAGCGCTGCCACCACCGCCCCTACCGCAGGGCAACTACGTTCCGGCGGTGCTGGTCGACGGGATCGCCTACAGCGCCGGGATGACCCCCCGCCGCGACGGCAGGCTGGTCATGCGCGGCACCGTCGGCGCCGACCTGTCGCTCGACGAGGCGGCCACGGCCGCCGGGCTCGCCGCGGGCAACGCGTTGTCGGCCATCGCCGCGGCCGCGGGTGGGCTCGACCGCGTGCACCGGTGCCTCCGGATGACCGTGTACGTCGCCTGCTCCGACGATTTCCGCGCGCTGTCCGCCGTCGCCGACGGCGCCTCCGCCGTGCTGGCCCGGCACGTCGGCGCCGCCGGGCTCCCGGCCAGGTCGGCGATCGGCGTGCGCCGCCTGCCGGACGGGGCACCGGTCGAGGTCGAGCTCACGGCGGCCGTCCGCTGATGTCAAGGGCCGTGCCGACACAGACCCGCGACGACGCGGGAACCGGCGTTCCACTCGGGCTCGTCGCGACCCCGCTCGTCGTCGGGACGTTCGCGAGCACGATCGCGAACACGCTTGTCAACGTCCCGCTCGCGACGATCGTCACGGACCTCGGCGCGCCCCTGAGCAGCGGCGCGCTCGTCGTCATCGCGTTCAACATGCTGTGCGCGCTGATGCTGCCACTCGGGGGGTGGCTGGGCGACCGGTTCGGCAGGCGCCGACTGTTCCTGGTGTCGATGGCGGTCGTCACGCTCGGCGCGGCGGGCGCGGCGCTCGCCCCGAACCTCGCCGTCCTCGTCACGTTCCGGGCCGTGCAGGGCATCGGGGGCGCACTCGTCCTCCCGAGTGTTCTCGCGCTGCTCACGAGCGCAGCGGGGACGGCCCGGCGGGGCCGGGCGGTGTCGTGGTGGGCGGCGGCGAACGGGGCGGGGCAGGCCGCCGGACCGACCATCGGCGGGCTGCTCGCCGACACGCTCGGCTGGCGCGCGGTGTTCGTCGCGATCATCCCGTTCGCACTGTTCGGGTTCGCCGGCGGGCTGCGGTGGGTTCCGCGCAGCCACGCGCTGCCCGTCCGGCTCGAGTGGCGCGGGGTCCTGACGCTGACCGTCGGGGTCGGGTTGCTGCTCGTCGCGGCGGCGGCGGTGCCACCGCTCGGCGCGGGCTCTCCCGTGGTGTGGGGCAGCGCGGCGCTCGGGCTGCTCGTACTGCTCGCCTTCGTCCTGGTGGAGCGGCGGCAGGCCGACCCGTTCATCCCGCCCGCCCTGCTGGTCCAGCCCCGGTTCATGAGGTCGTCGGTGGCGGCGCTGTGCCAGATGTTCTGCCTCACCGCCACGCTGGTCGCGGTGCCGCTCTACCTCGCGGTCCGGGCAGGCGAGACGGCCGCGGTCGCCGGGCTCGTCGTGGTGGCGCTGCCCTTGGCCATGACGCTGCTCGCGCCGCTCGCCGGACTCGCGACGGAACGGTGGAGCCCGCGACGGGCTCTGCGCCTCGGCCTGCTGGCCCTCGGCCTCGCCGAGCTGGCACTCGCGGTGCTGCTCGCGGGCGGACACCCGGTCGGCGTTCTGCTGGTCGCGGCGGTCGCCGCCATCGGCGTCGGGATCGCGTTCACGCAGACCCCCGCCACTGCCGGCGCCGCCCGCACAGCCGTGGGAGCAGGGCTTGGGCTGTTCAACATGATGCGGTTCGTCGGCGCCGCCCTGGGCGGGGCCGTGGTCGCCGTGGTGCTCGGGGACGCGGGCACCACGGCACACACGGGCACGAGCCCGTACGCCACGGTCGCGGCGATCTGCGGGGCGGCGGCGCTGTTCGCACTGCTCGTCACGTTCCTCGGCCGCAACCCTGCACCCGAACGCGAGCCCGCGTAGCACCAGGTGTCCGCTCCCCGACACAGCAGAGCCACTCTCCCGCAACGAGGCGGGAGAGTGGCTCTGCTGTGTCGGCCGGGCGGTGTCGGCCGGGCCGTCAGACGGTGACGACGTCTGCGACGAGCCGCTCGAACGCGGCCAGCGCCGCCGCTCCGACGGCCTTGTCCTGCTCGCCGTTGCCGCCGCTCACGCCGACGGCGCCAACGACCTGGCCCCGGTAGACGATCGGGAACCCGCCGACGAACACGGCGAACCGGCCGGGGTGCATGTGCTGGATGCCGAACGCCTCGTTGCCCGGCAGCGCCGGTCCGCTGGGCGGCTCGTTGAACAGGTGGGTGGCGCGCTGGTGCCCCGCCGCGGTGAACGCCTTCGCGATCGCGATCTCCACACCGGTGAGCCGCGCGCCGGTCATCCGGTGCAGCGCGATGGGATGCGCGCCCTCGTCGGCGATGCAGATCGTCTCTTTCACCCCGATCCGGTTGGCCTCCTCCTCCGCGGCGCGCAGGAGTACCAGTGCGTCCTCGAGGGTCAGGCGGTGGATCGTCTGCATCAGTGCTCTCCGTAGTTCAGGTAGACGGTCTTGGTGTCGGTCACGAAGTCGAGCGCCTGGCGCCCGCCTTCGGGGAACGCGCCTCCGCTCGAGGCCTTCCAACCGCCGAACGGCGGCGCGACCCCGTTGCCCGTCGTCCGGTCGTTGATCTTCACGATGCCGCAGGCCGCCTGCTGGGCGAACCGGTGCGCCACCCCGAGGTCCCGGGTGTGGACGGCGGTGACGAGGCCGTGGGCGGAGGAGTTGACCACCCGCAGTGCCTCCTCGACCGAGTCGACCGGCAGCACCGACAGGTACGGCCCGAACACCTCGCCCTCGACCAGCGGATACCCAGCCGGCACGTCGGCGAACAGCGTCGGGATGACCCACCAGCCCGCCGGGTCGCGCTCGTCGTCGAGCGCGGCCTCGGCCACCACGCGGGCGCCCGCGTCGATCGCCGACTCCTTCAGCCGGGTCAGCCGCTCGAACTGGGCCTGCGTCGCCACCGGACCGGTGGTGACGCCCGCCCGGTCACCGCGGCCCACACGCAGCGCGCGGACCTTGGCTGCGAGCATCTCCGTGAACTCCGCCGCGATCGACGCCGCCACCAGCACCCGGTCGGTGGACGTGCAGGCCTGCCCGGTGAGGTCGAACGCGCCGCCCGCCACCTTCGCCGCGGCGGCGTCGAGATCCGCGTCGGCACAGACGACCGCAGCGTTGTGCCCGCCGAGCTCCAGCTGCAGCCGAGCACGACCGTTGGCGTGCCGGCGGATGACAGCGCCGACGGCGTCGGAACCGGTGAAGCTGATCCCCGCCACCTCGGGCGCGGAGATCAGCGCCGTCATGGCCTCCGGGTCCTGCCCCTGCATGAGCTGCAGCACCCCGTCCGGCAGGCCGGCCTCGGCCGCCACGTCGGCGAGCCAGGAACCCACGCCGGCGGTCACCGGCGACGGCTTGAACACCACGGCGTTGCCCGCCGCCAGCGCCGGCGCGATCTTGCGCGCGGCGAGCGAGAGCGGGAAGTTCCACGGCGTGATCGCGACGACCACGCCGAGCGGGCTGCGAAGCGTGTACGCGAACGTCGAGCCGGCCTCCTGCGGGTAGGTCGTCCCCTCCACCAGGTAGGCGAGCTGGGCGGCCAGCCGGAACTGCTCGGCCGACTTGCCGGCCTCGCCACGGGCGGCCGCGAGTGGCTTGCCCTCCTCGCGGCTGATCAGCGCGGCGACGTCGTCGGCCCGCCGTTCGATGAGGTCGGCGATCGCGGTCAGTACCGTCGCCCGGCGCTGCGCGGGGGAGGCGGCCCAGCCCACCGCGGCCGTGGCGGCGGCGGCCACCGCGGAACGCGCGTCGGCCGCGGTCGCCTCCGCGTACCGGAAGACCACGTTCGCCGGGGACGCCGGATCGACCGATTCGCGGGCGAGCGCGGTAGCGGTTGGTACGGAATGCACGAAGAACCTCCGAGCGATTGTGGAGATTGCCGTCTAGCCATGATTCTGCGGTCGCGTCACCATGTCTGACACTGGACGAACTGCACCCTCGACGGATCGAGATGTGGGCACATGGCACAGCATGACGTTGCACAGCGCCTGGACCGGCCGACCGACGACCGAATCGACGTCGGCGCGTTGCTCGCCGAGCCCCTCCTGCGGAACACGCTGGTGGCCGGGCTGGCGGGCGTCCACCAGCCGGTGCAATGGTGCCTCCCGCTCTCCGAGCTGGACGACACCGAGGGGCCGGGCAGCAACGGGCAGTCCCCGCCCTCCGGGATCGTCGTGCACGCCCACGCCGCGCGCCTGCGCGGTCCGGACGGTGCCGCCACGATCAGGACGGTGGCCGCCCACGGCGGCGTCGCGGTGCTCGTGCAGACCGAGCCCGGTGACGCCGCAACCCCGAGCGAGCTGCCGTTCGCCTTCCCGGAGGCCCGCCGCGCCGCCGACGAGGCCGCGCTCCCCCTCGCCCTGCTGTCGCCGACGGCCGACTACCGCGCCGTCAGCCAGCTCGTGGCCACGAAGGTCCTCGCCCAGGCCACCCACGTGCTGCAGTACAGCGACCGGGTGCACCGGTCCCTCGGCGAGATCCTCGCCCGCGGCGCCGGCATCCCGCCGCTGGCGTACGGGATGGCCCGGATGAGCGAGGCGCCCGTGATGGTGATCGACCTGGAGGGCACGGTGCTCGCCTACGAGGCGACCTCGGCCACCCCGAAACCGGACGCGACTGTGATCAGTGGGGTGCTCGGGCAGCACCTCGAACAAGTCGTCACCAGCGGCACGGCGGCGCCCGGAGTGGCCGTCATCGGCCCCGTCGAGGACGGCGCCGTCACCTGCGCGCCGATCATCGCGCCCGTGATGTACGGCGGCGAGATCAGCGGCCTCGTCGCCGTGCTCGAACCCGCGGGCGCCGACCCGCACGACAAGGCCCAGCGCCGGATCGTCGCCGCGGAAGGAGCGGTTCTCGTCGGTTCGGAGATGCTGCGGATCCGCTCGATGACCGAGGCCGAGGAACGGACGCGGGGTGACTTCGTCGTCGGCCTCGTCCACGGCCGGTTCGAGGACGGCCAGCAGCTCCTCGCGCGGGCCCGCCACCACGGCTTCCACACCGACGGCAGGTATGCCGTGTGCGTGGCGGCGATGAACCCGCCCGACCTGGACGACGAGCGCGCCCGCCGCCGCTCCACAGCCGTCGCCCGGGCCGCCGAGAAGATCGACTCGCTGGCCGGCAACCCCACGCTGGCCACCCACATCGGCGGCAACCTGGTTGTCGTCCGGCCGGTCGCGCGCAACGGCTCGACCGCCGACGCCCTGAGCGAGCAGGAGCTGGTGCGCGCCTTCGCGGGGCAGCTGCGCAAGCTCATCGGCGACCGCACCGGCACGCAGGTCCACGTGGCCTTCGGCCGGGTCGGCACCGGCGCGCGCGGCGTCGCGAACAGCTACCGGGAGGCGCGCACCGCGCTGGCGCTCGGCCGCAGGGTGGACGTCCCGCCGATCGCGGGCTATGACGAGCTGCGCATCTTCGTCGCGCTGTCGGACCTCGCCGACAGCGAGAACGGCCAGACCTTCGCCAACGAGGTGCTCGAACCGCTGCGCAAGGCCGACGGCCACGCCCGCAACCTGGAGAGCGTGGTGCTCGCCTACATCGCCGAGTCCGGCAACCTCAACGCGGCGGCGCGCCGGCTTGGCCTGCACCGCAACACCACGCTGTACAAGCTCGACCGGGTATCCCGGGTGCTCGGCATGGACATCCGGTCGGCCGACACCCAGTTCATGGTGTGGCTCGCCCACCACATCGACAACCTGCGGCAGGTCAACGACAGCCTGGACGCCGAGCTGGCCCCGCCGCCCTGAGCCGGCGGGGCCGCCCGACGCCGCGGTGGCGGCGCCGGCGACAGGTCGTCACGCGTTCAGTTCGGCTGTGCTCACGTGGTGGCTTCCGCGACCGCGGCTGCGCGGAAGGAGTGCCCGGTGGCGCAGGAGGCGCAGATGGGCTGGTACCCCCGGCTCGGGTCGCGGTCCATCTCGACGGCGACATAGGACTTGTGGCAGCTGTTGCAGCGGATCCGGTCGTTCCAGACGTCGGTGACCTCGTCGCGTGGGTCGTGCGGGCGGTAAAGGGCGAACCACTTGTCCTTCGACGCCAACAGTGACACGGCGCTGAGCAGCACGGACAGGACGAAGGTGATGACCAGTGCCCAGGTACTCGCGATCGGGCTGTTCGAGGCGATCAGGTAGATGCCGACGCCGGAGGAGACGATCCAGGCGGTGATTCCGCCGGGGTTGAGGCTGGGGACCCGGCCGGGCCGGAACTCGAAGGCGTTCAGGTCGGCCCGCCGCCGCGCGACGATGAAGACCAATGCGATGCCGACCCAGGAAGCCAGGATCGTGCCCTGGTAGGCGAGCCATGTGTTGATGAAGCTGAAGATGTTCATGATCATCACGGCAAAGGACACCACGCCGACGACGAACACCCACACGGTGCGGGCGAGGTTCAGGCCGAACGCGCGGGAGAAGAAGCTTTGGAAGTTCGCGGAGCCGATGTAGAAGTTGGCCGTGTTGATCTTCGTTTGGGTGGCGACGATGAAGATGAGACCAGCCACCCCCATCAGCTTCACGATGCCCTGGACCAGCCCGGCTTCGCTGACTTCCTGCAGGGGCAGGGTGTGCACCAGGTAGATGCCGACCGCGCCGTTGACGAGGATGGTGAAGAAGTAGAAGGTGAAGCCGAAGGTGTGCAGCCCGTTCGTGCGGGTGTCCTGCACGCGGCCCATCCTGGCGAAGTCGAACGTGTAGAGCATGTTCGAGAACACGCCCATGTAGATGGCGAAGACGAACAGCCAGCCCGGGCCGGCCATCGGCGTCGCAGTCTGCGGTTCGGCGGTGAGCCAGGCGCTGTTGTAGCCGTACTCGACGGTCGACCAGACCACCGTCGCGACAAGACCGACGGCGAAGATCGGCAACAGGAAGGCGTTGACCTTCTCCAGCCAGACACGCACGCCGCCGATGGCGAGTGAGATCCCGCAGGCGGTGACGACCGCGTACCAGAGCTGGATGGGCCCGCCGAACTGCGCCTGCGCGGCCACGGCCAGCACAGACCCTTCGAACACGGCGAACCACGTCCCGGTGAGGGCGAGCGCGAGCGTGGCGATCGCCGCACCCCGGTAGCCGAACAGGGCGCGGGAGAACAGGCCGACCGTCAGGCCGGTGGACGCGGCGGTGCGGGACACGACGTAGCAGAACCCACCATGGACCACGACCGCGGCGACCAGACCGATCAGTGCCTGTCGGGTGCCCACGACGAGGGAGGCGCCGGCGGCGACGACCACCCAGAACATGGCGGCCATGACCGACGACCAGGCCAGCGCCATCTTCGAGGACGACAGCCTCCAGCTGCGCGGCACGACGTGCAGGGAGTAGTCGTCGCGGGCGGCTTCGGCGATGACGGCGGGATCATCGTGGTCGGAGACGTCGAGCGCGGGTATGTCAGTGCCAGCGGTGGAGGAGACGACCGAGTCTCCTGTGTCGCCACGCATCATGTCTGCTCCATTGTCAAGACGATCTGCGAGAGGTCGGGGGTGCGGCAGACCTGGACCGTGCGGCCGTCGAGACGGGGAGGGCCGATCACGGCTGACGGGCTCTCCGGCCGGCGCCAGCCACTCGTCCAGGGAAGGGATGTGTGGTGCAGCGAGGGCTGCCGCCCGGATACCGGTGACGCGGCGTCGGGTGGCAGCCCTCGATTCAGAGCCGTTCGGACGGCTCGGTCAGCCGATCGAGAGTTCGGCTCAGACGGAGGCCGGGACTTGATCGCGGTCGACGTTGCCCGGGTTGGGATTGCCCGGGTCGGGGTTGCCCCGGGTTGGGCGGGAGCGGCGCGGGCTAGTCCGCCGCCTCCTTGTGGAACTTGCCGTCCTTCATGATGTAGTGCAGGCGCCCGCGGTCCTGCAGGATCGTGATGTCGGCAAGGGGGTCGCCGTCCACGAGCAGCAGGTCGGCCAGGTAGCCGGGCTGCACCTTGCCCAGCTCGTCGGGCCGCAGCATGATCTCGCCGCCCCACGCGGTGGCGGAGATGATCGCCTCCAGCGGCGTGAAGCCGAGCAGCTCGACGAAGTGCTCGAGGTCGCGGGCGTAGGTGCCGTGCGGCGTCCAGGCGAAGCCGTAGTCACCGCCGGGCAGCACCTTGATCCCGCGCCGGTGCATCTCGCGCAGGCCCTCGATCGCCTGCTCCAGCTCCTTCTTGTAACCGACGGCCTCGGCCGCCTCCTGCGGAAAGCCGAAGGACTCGGCCTCGTACAGCGTGGCGACGAGCCAGTTGATGCCGGGCGCGACGAACACCCAGTCCTTGTTGGCCTCGAGCATGTCCATGCCCTCGGCGTCGGTGAAGCTGGCGTGGTAGATGATGTCGACCTTGTTCCGGACGCACATCTTGACGCTCTCTGCGCTCCGGGCGTGGGCGCAGACGCGCTTGCCGCGGCGGTGGGCCTCGGCGACGGCGGCGGCCACCTCCTCGTCGGAGAAGTAGGTGTCCTCGGCATGCTGCGTGCCGGTGATCTCCTCGCCGGTCATCGACAGCTTGATCTGGTCCACACCGATGTCGATCAGCTCGCGCACGGCCTTGCGCATGCCCTCGGGGCCGTCGGCGAACTTGGTGATCGACTTGATCAGCGCACCGCCGGTGACGGCGATCTCGGGGCCGTTGGCGAGGTAGCGCGGGCCGGGGATGCGGCCTGCGTTGATCGCGTCCCGGCAGACGACATCGAGCCGCTCCTTCGCCGACGCGGCGCCGAGGCACATCGTGTAGCCGGAGTCGATGTAGGTGCGCGCGGACTCCAGGCAGAACAGCAGGTGCTCCTCGACGGGCATGGTGCCCAGGCCGTCGAGGTCGGCGCTGTTGTTCCAGCTGAAGTGCGTGTGCGCGTCGCACAGGCCGGACATGAGCGTGCGGCCGCGCCCCTCGATCACGCGAGCGCCCTCGGCCGCGGCCGGGTCGACGGTGCCGACGGCGGCGATACGGTCGCCCTCGACGAGCACGTCGCCGGGGTAGGGATCCGCGCCGGTGGAGTCGAGGATGCTCACACCGCGGAACAGGACCTTGCTGGTCGGAGCAGGCATCATTGCCCTCCTGGTGGTGTGGGGCGGGCGGTTAGAGGAACTTCAGCAGCAGGTCGGTGACGGGACGGGCGGCTTCGAGCGCGGTCCAGTGCCCCACCCCGGGGAGGATCTCGACGCTCCCGCTGCCGTGCGCGTCGGCGATCTCCTGGCTCGCCTCCGGCGGGCCGACCTTGTCGTCGGAGCCGGTGATCAGCAGCAGCGGCAGCCCGGGGGCGATGGGACCGGGTTCGGTGGCGGCGGCGAGCGCCTCGCAGTTGCGGGCGTAGCCCTCGGCGTCCTGGCGCATCACTAGCTCGCGGACGAACGCCGCGACCTCGGGCTTCTCGCGGCGGGTGGTCTCCGAGAGCGCGTTCGCGACCACACCGGGGGCGACCGCGGCGGTGCCCTTCTCGCGCAGCACGGCGGCGCGGTCGCGCTGGGCCTGCCGGCCCACATCTGCCGGTTCGCGCACCGCGCCGAGCAGCGCCAGCGCGGAGACCCTGCCGGGGTGGCGCCGGGCCAGCTCGCGGACGACCAGCGTGCCCATGGAGTGCCCGACGACGGCCGCCGCGTCGACGCCGAGCCCGTCCAGCACCCCGGCGAGGTCCTCGGCATGCGAGCCGATGCCGATGCCGTCGGCCACCGGCGAGCGTCCGGCGCCCGCGGAGTCGACCCGGACCACCCGGAAGCGCTCGGCCAGCGCCTCGGCCTGCACCTGGTAGAAGTTCGAGGTGCCGCCGAGGCCGTGGACCATCAGCACGGTGGGACCCGCGCCCTCCACCTCGACGGCCAGTTCCCTTCCGTTGACGTACATGTCGTCCTTTCTCACGCAATGCGGTTGCGGAGGGTCCCGAGGCCGGTGACCGTCACCTCGACGACGTCGCCGCTCTCCAGGAAGCGCGGCGGGTCGAAGCCGAGGCCGACTCCCGCGGGAGTGCCGGTGGCGATGAGGTCGCCGGGCAGCAGCGTCGTGCCGGCGGAGATCGTGGAGATCAGCTCGGGGATGTCGAAGATCAGGTCCTTGAGCGGCGCCCACTGCCTGCGCTCCCCGTTGACCGTGGTCTCCAGCTCGAGCGCGGTGACGTCGTAGATCTCGTCGGCCGTCACCGCGTACGGGCCCATGGGGCAGTGGGTGTCGAAGGACTTGCCGAGCAGCCACTGCTTGTGGTCGCGCTGCACGTCCCGGGCCGTCACGTCGTTGATGAGCGTGTAGCCCCACACGTGGTCGTAGGCGTCCTCGCGGGAGATGCCGCGCCCGCCCCGGCCGATGATCACCGTCAGCTCGCCCTCGTAGTCCAGCTCGCGGGTCGGGCCGGGGTGTACGAGCGCGTCCGGGCCGGTCACCGACGTGGTGGCCTTCGAGAAGATGATCGGCCGCTCCGGCAGCGCATCGGAGCGGTCGGGGGTGTCGTAGCCGCTGCGGCCGAACTCGACGGCGTGGTCGCGGTAGTTCTTGCCGACGCACCACACGTTGCGCCGCGGCACGGGGACCGGCGCGAGCAGCTCGACCGACTCCAGCGGCTGCGCAGACAGCTCCCCGGCGCGATCCCGCAGCAGCGGGCCGACCTCGTCCCAGCGCTCGATCACCTCGAGCAGCCCGGCGCCGGGCGGGATGAGCCCGCCGACGTCACGGACGGTGCCAGTGGCGGCGTCGACCACGCCGACGGACCGCCCCGTGGCCGAGGAGATGGTCACCAGCTTCATGCCGCACCAATCTGAACCAATTGAAACCAATCCCGACCAGGCCGACCGTACGTCGTGCAGCTCCTGCTGTCGAGGCCGGAATTCGGGCGGGTGATTGGTTCGGATTGGTCACGTCTGCGTTATGGTGGGCCCATGCCGGCCGTGGAGGAGACCCTGCGCGCCCTGCTCGCGCGCGGGGCGGAGGACGGCACGCTCGCCCCGGGCTCGAAGCTCCCGACCGAGCGCGACCTGGTCGAGCGGCTGGCGGCGCCGCGCAGCGCCGTCCGGCGTGCGCTGGACGCCCTCGAACGCGACGGCCTGGTCATCCGCCACGTCGGGCGCGGCACGTTCCTCACCGACGCGGCGGCGCCCCCTCTGGGCGGTGCGCCCGCCGACACGAGCCCGGCGGAGATCATGCAGGTCCGGCTGCTGCTCGAACCGCCGGTGGCCGCGCACGCCGCCCGGGTGGCCACCCAGGCCGACCTCGACCGGATCGCGGAGTGCCTCCGCGCGGGCGGCCGGGCCGAGGACTTCGAGGGCTTCGAGAGCTGGGACGCCCGGCTGCACCGGGCGATCGCTCTCGCCGCGCACAACGGCCTGCTCATGAACATGTTCGACGTCATGAACACCGCGCGGGCGCTGCCCGTGTGGGGCAGCCTCAAGCGCCGCACATCGAGCCCGGAACGCAGGCGGTGCTACCACGAGGAGCACACGTCGATCGTCGAGGCGCTGTGCGATCGCGACCCGGAGGGCGCCCAGCAGTGCATGCGGGCGCACCTGGAGAACGTCTCGGACAACCTGCTCGGGCGCCGCTGACGCGCCTGCGCACTAGGAGGGTGCTGAAAAGCTCCGGCCGTAGCGAGCGGCGTCCAGGTGGCCGCATCGCAAGGCGAAGGAGAGGCCCGATACCGCTGTTGTATCGGGCCCGACGACAACGCGGCGAGGTGGCTGCCTGGGCGTCGCGCAGTAGGCCCGAGCTTTTCAGCGCGCTCCTAGAGGCGGGACCGGGCGCGGCGACGGGTGACCGGCGCGCGGGAGAACGGGACAGCGCGGTCGGACGACCAGAGTGCGGGCGCGGCCATGCACAGTGATGCGAAGCGCAGCAACACGGCGTCGTAGTTGACCCGCCAGCCGGCGAAGTCGCGCCAGCTCTGGTCGCGGTCGGGTTTGAGCCTCCCGCCCGCCTCCGCAATACGCAGGCAGACGGCGTCGTACTCGGCGCGGGTGATCGAGATCGGGTCGTCCGGTGCCGGGTCGGGGTCATAGGGCATGACGAAGAAGTCGCCGATGTTCCGCAGCGCCAGGTAGCCGCTGCGGATGCACAGGTCGGCGGACGGCTGCTTCGGCGCGTCCAGGGTCGACGCCACGAGTGCCGCCGCGTCGAGTACCGCGCCCGCCGCGGTCACCCACGACCGATCGGGTTGCGGCGAGCGGAAATACACCAGGCTCGGCGTCGACGTGTGCGTCTCCGCGATGTCCGCGAACCAGCGGGCCCACTCCTGCCAGAAGGTGTCGAGCTCGCCGATCCCGTCGATGCGCGCTTCTCGCTCCAGCAGCTCCGCGGCCGACGGTGGGCTGCCTGCCTGCGAGTCCAGCGCGGTGACCATCAGTTCCCGGCGGGAGTAGGACGCGTAGATCGACGGCAGGTACGAAACGAGCAGGGCGAGCAGACCGAGCCCGATGACCGCCTCCGAGAACGTGAGCAACGCGGTGATCGTGTCGGTCGGCGGGCGGAAGCCGAGCGTGAGCAGCGACGAGCCGCTCTCCAGGAACGCCTCCGGCCATGGCCGCACGCCCAGCGACCAGAAGGCCGCCGTATAGCCGCCGACGACGAGCACGAGCCACACCACTGGCAACATCAACAGGCTGAACGGCGCGTACAGCGCCATGACCCGGTCCTTGGAGCGAAAGTCCCGGCTGCGCCACAGCACCGCGGCGAACAGCCCACGCATCGCGACGAACACCACGCGAGTGATCAACACCGGGGAGGCGCGCGGGACGACGACCGTCTTCACAGCCGACACCACGGTCAGCAGGACGCACACCCCACCGGCCAGCCCGACCAGGGCCGCAACGACGCTGTGCATGGCTCGCAACCCCTTCCAGGTTCGGCCCCTCCGCGAGCGGGGCCGGAGCCTGACGCTACGCGGGGATGGGGACCGGTCCGGGCGGCCGAGCCGAATTGCGGTTGCCGCCGCACCCGCGGTTCCACCGCCCGGTTCGGGGAAGCCCCACCCCATGACGTCCGGTCCCGTGGTCATCGCGTTCGACGGCTCCCCCGCCGCGCTGCTCGCCCTGCAGCAGGCCGCCCGGTTGATGGGCCCGCGGCGCGGCCTGGTGGTCGTGGTCTGGGAGGCGGGAGTCGCGTACGACTTCGCCACCATCCCCAGTGCGAGTCTCGATCTCCCGCCGGCGGGGCTGGACCTCCGCGCCGCCGCCGAGCTTGACCAGGCCGCGTACGCCGATGCCCAGGAGATGGCCCGGCGCGGCGCCGCGATCGCGACGTCGCTGGGAATGCCCGCGGAAGGGCTCGCCGTCGCCGACGAGATGTCGGTGATCGACACCATCGTCCGGGTGGCGGGAGACGTCGACGCGGCCGCCATCGCCGTGGGCAGGCACGGCCACAGCGCCCTGCGCGACGTGCTGCTGGGCAGCACGACCAAGGGGCTGCTCCGGCACGCCCCGTGCCCGGTGCTGGTGGCCCGGCAACCCGAGGAGGAGTCCTGACCCTTCCGTCCGAAGGCGAACCTGAAGGAAACGGTAAGGGCTGCCCTCCAGTCTGGAGCCACCAAGCCGGCGGCACGGGCCGCTGGCAAAGGCAAGGGGGCAGAACAAATGCGCAAGATCATCGAGTCGACGTTCGTGTCGCTGGACGGCATCATCGACGACACCCGCCCTTCCACGGCGTCGCGGGCGGAGCCGCAGCACTGGGGCCAGCCGTACTGGGACGAGGACCACGCCGGCTACGCCCAGAAGCTGATGGACTCGGGCGACGCCATGCTGCTGGGGCGAGTGACCTATGAGGGGTTCGCGGAGGCCTGGTCCGGGCGGGACGGGGACTCCGCCGAGTGGTTCAACAGCATGCCCAAGTACGTGGCGTCGCGGACCCTGACCGAGACCACCTGGAACGCCACCCTCATCCAGGGTGACGTGGCCGAGGAGGTCGCGAAGCTCAAGGAGCAGCCGGGCAAGGACATCCTGAAGTGGGGCACCGGCGAGCTGGACCGCACCCTGGTGGAGCACGGTCTCGTCGACGAGTTCCATTTCTGGTACTTCCCGGTCATCGTCGGGGCCGGCAAGCACCTGTTCGAGGGCGCCGGGTTCGACACCACCCACCTGGAGCTGGCCGAGGTGAACCGGTTCGCGTCGGGAATCGCGGTCCACGTCTACGTGCCCAAGTGATCACACGGTCAGGCCCGGTCCCCGTCCACCAGGGACCGGGCCTGCTCGGGCGTGAGCTCGGCGCCGCGCGCGAACAGGGTGGCGAAGTCGGGCTCGGCAGCCTGGACCGCGGCAGTGATCCGGGCCAGCTCGTCGCGTTCCCAGGCGGACAGCGGCTGTCCGGTCTGCCGCCGTGCCGCTTCGGCCGCGCCGAGGAGCCGCGCCGCCAGACCCACTCGCCCGTCGAGTACCAGGGCGGCGGCCATGCCCACCAGAGCCGACGCCGTGCCCATCGAGTTCTGCCCCCGGAGCACATCGAAGCCCTCCCGGTGGAAGGCGAGCGCCGCGGCCGGGTCACCCCGCTGCCCGGCCAGCAGCCCGAGCTCGACCAGGACCATCGTCAGGTACGGCGGGTTGCCCTCACCGGTCTGCTGTTGCCGTGCGGACGCCAGCAGCCACCGCAGGTGCTCCTCGGCCCGTCCGAGGTTGCCGTCCCGGCGGGCGGCGAACGCGAGGCTGATGGTGGCGAACACCTCTCCGGTCCGCAGCCCCTGCTCCGAAGCCAGCCGCCTCGCCTGCTCCGCGTACTCGTGGGCCCGCGGGTAGTCATCGGTCTGCACGGAGGTCCAGGCCAGCCAGGACAATCGACCGGCCACCTCGGACC
The DNA here is from genome assembly GCF_039526725.1 of Pseudonocardia aurantiaca. Classification (NCBI taxonomy): domain Bacteria; kingdom Bacillati; phylum Actinomycetota; class Actinomycetes; order Pseudonocardiales; family Pseudonocardiaceae; genus Pseudonocardia; species Pseudonocardia aurantiaca. The sequence goes on along the minus strand of NZ_BAAAJG010000027.1, from coordinate 39,734 downwards.
ACAGCCCCAGTTCCTCGCCGATCCGCAGGCCGGTCCGGCTCAGCCGAGCCGCCTCCCCATGATCGCCCGTCAGGTCCGCGAGGCCGATCAGCCAGTCCGTGGCCTGCAGCACCCCCCAGTCGTCACCCAGCTCGCCAAACAGCTCGGCGCTGCGCCGGGCGTCGTGCTCCAGCGCGGCGAGGTCGTACCGGATGTGCGCGAGCATCGCCCTGGTGCTCAGCACCGCCGCCTCGCCCCACCGGTCCCCGGCGGCCTGGAACCTGTCGAGCGCGCGCGCCAGCAGCTCGCCGGTGGCCGTCGCGTCCCCGAAGTCGATGATCGCCGCGGCCAGGAACCACTCGGCCATGGCCAGCCCGGCCGGATCCGCCGTGTTCTCGTAGGCCCGCAGCACCTCGGCCACCCGCTCGGGCCCGGCCTGGCCCTGCCGGATCGCCAGGCCAGTGCGCCAGGCCTCGGCGCCTGCCCGGACGCCGGCGGGCGCCTCGCTCGCCACGGCCAACGCCCCGGCCAGCGCCCGCCGCGCCTCGGTGAGGCGGCCGCGCAGGAACCAGTACCAGGTCAGGGCGCCGGCCAGCCGCAGCGCGGGCGCGGCCGCATCCTCGCGTCGGAACGTGTCGAGGGCCGCCCGCATGTTCGCGGCCTCGGCGTCCAGACGTCGCAACCACTCCCGCTGGCCCGGCCCGCGCAGCTGCGCCTGCGCCCGTTCGGCCAGGGCCAGGTAATGGTCGGCGTGCCTGCGCCGCAGCGCCGCCTCCTCCCCGTTCTCGCGCAGCCTGTCCAGGCAGTACGCGGAGACCGACTCCAGCAGCCGGTACCGGGGCCCGTCACCGCGCACCACCAGCGAGCGGTCCACCAGCCCGGCGAGCAGGTCCAGCACGTCGCCGGCGGCGGGCCCGTCCCCGGCGCACACCGCCTCGGCCGCGGCCAGCGTGCAGCCGCCGGAGTGGACGGCCAGCCGGCGCAGCACAGCCCGCTCGGCCCCGGTCAGCAGCTGCCAGCTCCAGTCGATCACCGCCGCCAGGGTGCGCTGCCGGGCGGGCGCGTCCCGCGGCCCGGCGCCCAGCAGGCCGAACAGGTCCTGGGGCACCTGCAGCCGGGCCGCCAGCTCGGGTACACCGAGCGCCGGCACCCGCGTGGCGGCCAGTTCCAGCGCCAGCGGGATGCCGTCCAGCCGCCTGCACACCTCCGCCACGCCGGCCACTGTCTCCGGCGTCGGCGCCAACCCGGCCCGGACCAGGAAGAGCCGAACGGCGGAGGAACGGGCGAGCCGGGCCGGGTCGTCGGTGTCGGGGACCTCCAGCGGCGGCAGGTCCCACCGCGCCTCGCCGCGCAGCCGCAGCGGCTCCCGGCTGGTGGCGAGCACCCGCACGCCGGGCGCGGCCGGGAGCAGCTGCCCGACCAGCCCAGCCGCCGCCTCGACCACGTGCTCGCAGTTGTCCAGCACCAGCAGCATCCGCCGCTCCCGCAATGCGGCTGCCAGCCGCTCGTGCGCCGGCACCGAACGGCCCGGCGCGTCCGGGATGGCCAATGCGGAGAGCGCGAACTCGGCTGGATCTCCCGACCCGTCCCATGTGGTCAGGTCGACCAGCCACACGCCGTCGGGGCATCCCTCGACCATGGCCCGGGCCACCGCGATGGCCACGCTGGTCTTGCCCACGCCGCCGGGGCCGGTGAGCGTGACGAGTCGCCCGGCCGCAAGCAGCTCCCGCACCCGGGTGACCTCGTGGTCCCGGCCGATCAGCTCGGTCACCGGCGCCGGAAGGTTGGTGGTGGGCCGGACCGGCCGGGGGGCAGGCGTGGGTGGGTCCTCGTCGGGGTCAGCGGCCAGGATGGCCTGGTGCAGCGCGGCCAGCTCCGGGCCGGGGTCCAGGCCCAGCTCCTCGGCGAGCCGATGTCGCAGCTCCCGGAGGCTGTCCAGGGCCTCGCCCGCCCGGCCGGCCCGGTAGAGGGCCCGCACCTGGGCCGCCCGCAGCCGCTCCCGGTACGGGTGCCGGGTCACCTGCTCTGCCAGCTCGCCTATCAGCTCGTGATGCTCACCCAGGTCCAGCCGGGCCTCGGCGTGCGCCTCCACAGCGGTCAGCCGCTGCTCCTCCCACCGGGCGACGGCCGCGCGGGCGAACTCCTCGTCGGCGAAGTCGGCCAGGGCCGGCCCTCGCCACTGGGCCAGCGCCTCGGCCAGCAGCCCCGCCCGGGTCCGCGGGTCCCCGGCCGCCTGCGCCTTCCTGACCAGGGTCGCGAACCGTGCCGCGTCCACCGCGTCGGGCCCGGCCCGCAGTGCGTAGCCGGGCGCCTGGGACACCACCAGCTCCCGGCCGCCCTGCTCGGCACCGGCCATGGCCCGGCGCAGCTGCGAGACCCGAACGTGCAGCGCGGCCGTGGGGTCGGCCGGCGCCACCTCGCCCCACAGATCCTCGGCCAGCCGGTCGACCGACACCGGACGGCCTTCGTGGACCAGCAGGTCCGCCAGCACGGCCCGCACCTTGCGCCCGGGGATCGTGACCGGCTCGCCATGGTCGGTCCACACGGCCAGCGGCCCCAGCACCCCGAATCGCACGGCCCAAGGCTACGAAGCCCCGCCGGCGCGTGACCGGCGCATGTGGACACGGTCAGGTGCTCCCGGGGCGGGCGCGCCAAACGGTGCGCCCAGGGGCAATCTGGCGCGGATACTCACCACACCAGGGTCATGCCATGACGGGACCGGCCGGGAACAGTCGTGCCGTGACCGTGCCGCAATCCCGGACCTTCGATGTACTCGGAATGAACCTCGATGGCGACGTTGCGGTGCCGGAGGACCCGACCGCCGTGGTGCTCTTCCTGCGGGGTCTGAACGACTACCGCGACGACAAGCGCGACCTGCGAGTGGCGAACCTGCTGAACGAAGCGCGGATCGCCACCGTGCGGGTCGACCTCCTCACCGCCACGGAACGACGGATCGACGCCGCCACCGCCGAGCTGCGGTTCAACGCCGACCTGCTGGGCGTCCGCACGATCGCGCTCATCGACCTGATCGCGGCCGAGCACCCCACCGCGCGGCTGCCCGGCGGGCTGTTCGGATCACATACCGCGTGCGCCGCCGCCCTGATCGCGGCGGCGGCGCGGCCCCACTGGGTGCGCGCGATCGCCGCAGCCAGTGGCCGTCCGGACCTCGCGGGCGAGTTCCTCCTCATCGCACACGCACCGACCCTCCTCACGGTGGGCGAGTACGACACGAAGCTCCGCGAGATCAACGAGTTCGCGGCCGACCGCATCGCCGGCCCGGCCCGCGTCGCCGTCATCCCCGACGTGGGCCACCAGTTCGACGATCCGTCCGCGCAGACGCTGGTGGCGCAGCTGTGCCGCGACTTGTTCCGCGAACTCCTCCGGGCCAAGGCCGCACAGCACACCCGGTGACAGGAGCAGCACCTCCTCTCCACCTGCTCGCGAGCCGCGGGTCGGGCGGGTGCACCCTCGACCAGGTACAGCCCGACGCCGGAGAGCGCAACGGCCAGCCACAGCAGCGCGAAGAAGATCCACGTCGAGACCGGCCGCGGTTCTTCCCGGCCGGCGCGCCCCCGGCGTCGCCCGCTCACCTGCCGCGCCGGTTCCGGCCGTTCCCCCGCATTCGGGCAATGGTGGAGGCTCGTATGGGGAGGGGAGTCACGCGTCACGATGGGCGATGTTGACGTGATCTTGACGCGCCCCGGAGTCCGCGTACTCAGCGTTCTTACAGCATCCCCGTGCTCTGCTGGAGTCCTGCTTGACACACCAGCAGCGGAGGGGCGCGATGCAACGGCAGGGCCAGGGGAACGGCAGCGACGACCGCGACTACGACTACGTGATCGTCGGGGGTGGCGCGGCGGGCTGTGTGCTCGCGAACCGACTCAGCGCGGATCCGTCGACGCGGGTGCTCCTCCTGGAGGCCGGCCCACCCGACCACTGGTGGGACCCGCGGCTGCAGCTGCCGATCGCCATGGGGTTCCCCGTGGGCAGCAAGAGCTACGACTGGCGGTACGAGTCGGAGCCGGAACCGGGGCTCGGGTCGCGCCAGCTGCACCATCCGCGAGGCCGGGTGCTCGGCGGGTCGAGCAGCATCAACGGGATGATCTACCAGCGCGGACACGGGGCCGACTACGACCGCTGGGGCGTCGAGGCCGAGGCCGAGGCGTGGGACTACGCGCACTGCCTGCCCTACTTCCGCCGGCTGGAGGCGTGCATCGACGAGCCGCCCGGCACCGGCCGGGGCCGCACGGGCCCGCAGCCGCTGCACCGCGGCCCGGCCGAGGGACCGATCTTCGGCGCCTTCTTCGAGGCCGCCCGCCAGGCCGGCTACGCGGTCGTCCCCGATATCAACGACGACGCGCAGGAGGGCTTCTCAGGGCTGGACCAGGCGGTGGACCGCGGCCGCCGGGCGTCCGTCGCCGCCGCGTACGTCCACCCCGTCCGCGACCGGACCAACCTCACGGTGCGCTGCCACGCCTCCGCCACCAAGGTCCTCTTCGAGGGGACGCGCGCCGTGGGCGTGCGGTACCAGGGGAAGGACGGCGAGCCGGCGGAGGTGCGCGGCGCCGAGGTGGTGCTCTGCGGCGGCGCGATCGGCTCGCCGCAGCTCCTGCAGGTCTCGGGTGTGGGCGATGCCGGGCACCTGCAGCGGCTGGGCGTCTCCGTCGTGCACGATCTTCCCGCCGTCGGCCAGGGCCTGCAGGACCACCTCGCCGTCCACGTGCAGCACAGGTGCGCGCAGCCAGTCTCGCTCTCGTCGATCCGCAGCAAGTCGAAGTGGCCCGGCCTCGTGCTCGACGCCGTGCTCTTCGGTCGCGGCGCGGCCACCCGCAACCCGATGCAGGCGGGCGGCTTCGTCAGCAGCGACTTCGCCGAGGGCGAGCCCGACCTCATGTTCCTGCTCGCCCCGCTCGCGATGCACAGCGCCGACGACTCCGTCGAGGTCGGTGCCCACGGCTACCAGATGCACGTCGGCGTCATGCAGTCCGACGCGCGCGGCTCGGTGTCGATCGTCTCCCCGGACCCGGAGGTGCACCCGCGGATCGTGCTGAACTTCCTCACCGGGCCGAAGGACGAGGACCGCTGGATCAACGGCATCCGCAAGGCCCGCGAGCTGCTCGGGCAGCCGGCGTTCCACGAGCTCGACGCGGGCGAGACGCTCCCCGGTCCGTCCGTGCAGGGCGACGAGGAGATCATCGCGTGGGTGCGCCGCACCGCGCGCGCCGGTCTGCACGTGGCGTGCAGCCTCCGGATGGGCCGCGACGAGCAGTCGGTGATCGACCCCGACACGATGCGGGTGCACGGAATCGACGGCCTGCGTGTCGTCGACGCCTCGGTGATGCCGTCGCTGACCAACGCCAACACTCTCGCCCCGTCCATGATGATCGCCGAGAAGAGCGCCGACATCATCCTCGGCGCAACGCCGCTGCCCCCCGAACAGCCGAGCGGTTCCTGGACCGAACCGGCCGCGCGCGGGGAACGGACCGGACTGGGAACCGCACGGCCCTGACCGGGCACGTCATTCCCGGTGTTGAGGGTTGGGCGTGGACAGAGGACGGTGTCAGGAACCGCGTCTCCGATAGCGCCGGCAGGTGCGGGTCGTCGCCTACATGAGTGCGCGGGTCACTGCGGGACCTGCGTGACCTGCCGGGCCGCCGGCAGGGCGATGACCACGGTCAGCCCCCCGCCCGGGGTGTCCTCGGCATAGATGGTTCCGCCCATGGCCTCCGTGAAGCCGCGGGCGACGGTGAGCCCGAGGCCGACCCCGCTGGTCGCGTTCCGGTTCCTGCGGCGCCGGTACGGGGTGAACCGACGGGTGAACAAGGCAACCCGGGTGGCGGGGGGAACGCCGGGACCGGAGTCGACGATCCGCAGCTCGACGCGGTCGGCGAGAGCTCTTCCGCGGATCGCCACGGGCGCGCCGCGGCCGTGCCGCAGGGCGTTGTCGACCACGTTGGCGATGACGCGTTCAAGGAGGCCGGCGTCGGCGAGGACCTCGGGCATGAACTCGTCGATCTCGACGTCCACCGCGTGGGCTTCGGGCAAGGCGTCGATGGCGTGGGCGGCGACCTCGTCGTAGCCCACGGCAGCCAGCTGCGGGAAGACGGCTCCGGCGGCCAGCCGCGAAGAGTCCAGCACGTTGCTGATGAGCCCGATGAGCCGGTCGGTCGACTCCTCGATGGCCGCGCCGAGTTCGGCGCTGTCGGATTCGGACAGGTCCAACTGGGGATCTCGCAGGCACGTCACCGCGGCCTTGATCGACGTCAGCGGGGTCCGCAGGTCGTGCCCGATGGCCGAAAGCAGCGGGGTGGGCACCGCCGAGGATTCCGCTCGCCGTTTGGAGTCCGCGGCTTCGGCGGCGATCCGCTGGTTGCGCAGCGCCAGCAGGGATTGGCCGCCCATCGTCTCGAGCAGCCCTCGATCGGCGGCCGCGAGCGATCGGCCGGTGCCGACGAGGTGGATGTCGGGTTCGAGCTCCACGTCCACCTCGGCGTCCTCGGGCCGGTCGCAGTTGTTAGGGCCGGCGCAAGCTGTCGTCACCCAGTGGCCGTCCTGGGCGCGCTCCACGATGGCGACCGAAGTGAGGCCGAAGGCCTCGCGCACCGTGCCGAGCAACCGGGGCAGCGGGTTGTCGGGGGTGAGCACGGTCCGGGAGAACGAGGTGAGCAGCGCTGCCTCGGTGCGCGCGCGGGCCGCCTGCTCGGCGCGGTGCGCGGTTCGGTCGACAAGCAGCGCGACGATGACCGCGACGATGACCATCGCCACGAGCGTGATGACGTGCTCCTGGTAGGCGACGCCGAAGTTGTGCAGCGGCGGGATCAGGAAGAAGTTGAGCAGCAGTCCGCCGACCACGGCGGCCAGCAACGCGGGTCCGAGCCCTCCGATCAGTGCGACTGCGATGGTGGCCAGGAAGAACAGCACCACGTCGGTGGGCAGCGCGATCGTGCCGGGGGCCAGCATCCCGGCGGCTGTGGCCAGCGCGGGCAGGACGAGACCGGCGGCCCAGGCCGCGAGGCGCCGGTGCGGCGAGAGCGTTCCACGGCGCACGCGCAGCCGCAGCCCTTGTCCTGCGTCGTCGTGGTTGACCATGTGCACGTCGATCGGGCCGGCCGCCCGCACGACACGGGCACCGATGCCCTCGGCGAACACGCGGGCGAGCCGGGAGCGCCGCGACGTGCCGATGACCAGCTGGGTGGCGTTGGCTCCTTGGGCGAAGTCGAGCAGCGCGGTCGTGACGTCGTCGCCGACGACGGTGTGGAACGACGCTCCTAGATCCTCCGCGAGCCGGCGGAGCCCGGCCAGCGCACTGACCGGACCGCCCGGCAGCCCGTCGGCGCGCAGCACGTGGACGCACATCAGGTCGGCGGACCCGAACCGCATGGCCAGGCGGGCGGCACGGCGGAGCACCGTCTCACTCTCCGGACCCCCGGTGACGGCTACCACCACTCGTTCCCGCGTTTCCCACACCTCGCCGATCTGCCGGTCGGTGCGGTAGCGCAGCAGGGCGAGGTCGACCTCCTCTGCCACCCAGAGCAATGCCAGCTCGCGCAACGCGATCAGGTTGCCGGGCCGGAAGTAGTTGGCCAGCGCCGCCTCGACCTTCTCCGGCCCGTAGATGTTGCCGTGCACCATCCGCCGCCGCAGTGCCTCGGGGGTGATGTCGACCAGCTCCACCTGCTCGGCGCGACGCACCACCTCGTCCGGCACGGTCTCCTTCTGCCGCACGCCGGTGATCCGCTCGACCACGTCGTTGAGCGACTCCAGGTGCTGGACGTTGACCGTGGACAGCACCGTGATGCCGGCTTCGAGCAGCTCCTCCACGTCCTGCCACCGCTTCGGGTGCTTCGATCCCGGGACGTTGGTGTGGGCGAGCTCGTCGATCAGTGCGACCTGCGGAGCGCGGGCGAGGACGGCGTCGACGTCCAGCTCGGTCAGCTCGGTGCCGCGATGGACCAGTCGGCGCCGCGGGACGGTTTCGAGCCCGTCCAGCCTGGCCGCCGTCCTGGCCCGCCCGTGGGTCTCGACGAACCCGACGACGACGTCGGTGCCGCGATCAGCCCGCCGCCGACCTTCGCCGAGCATGGCGTAGGTCTTGCCGACCCCGGGTGCCGACCCGAAGTAGATGCGCAGCTCGCCGCGCCTACCCACGGCGTCATCATCCTCCGATTTGCCGGAATGCGAGTCAGATTCCCGGGAGGTGGCGGACGACCTGGTCGATCGCGGCGATGCCGATGAACGGCACGATGATCCCGCCGAGCCCGTAGATCAGCAGGTTCCGGCGCAGCAGCGCCGCCGCGGACGACGGGCGATAGCGCACGCCGCGCAGCGCCAGCGGGATGAGTGCCACGATTATGAGCGCGTTGAAGACCACCGCGGACAGGATCGCGGACTCCGGCGTGGCCAGCCGCATCACATTGAGCGCGTTGAGCTGCGGATAGATCGCCGCGAACATCGCCGGGATGATGGCGAAGTACTTGGCGACGTCGTTCGCCACCGAGAACGTGGTCAGGGCCCCGCGGGTGATGAGAAGCTGCTTGCCGATCTCGACGATCTCGATGAGCTTGGTGGGATCGGAGTCCAAGTCGACCATGTTGCCGGCCTCCTTGGCAGCGGCCGTCCCGGAGTTCATGGTCACCCCGACGTCGGACTGCGCCAGGGCGGGAGCGTCGTTGGTGCCGTCCCCGGTCATGGCGATCAACCGGCCGCCTTCCTGCTCGCGGCGGATCAGCGCCATCTTGTCCTCGGGGGTGGCCTCGGCGAGAAAGTCGTCCACCCCTGCCTCACCTGCGATCGCCGTCGCGGTGAGCGGGTTGTCCCCGGTGATCATCACAGTGCGGATGCCCATGGCCCGCAGGTCGGCGAACCGTTCCCGCATGCCGGGCTTGACCACGTCGGACAGCCGGATCACCCCCAGCGCGGAGGCATGACCGGCGCGGGCGAGCGCGACCACCAACGGCGTGCCGCCCTGCTGGGCGACGCGGTCCGCGATGGCGCCGACCGCTGGGTCGGCTTCGCCTCCGTGCTCGGTGACCCAGCGGGCCACCGACCTCCCGGCTCCCTTGCGGACCTCGCTGCCGTCGAGGTTGATCCCTGACATGCGGGTCTGGGCACTGAACGGCACGAACTCGGCCGCCGCCTCCGAGCCGGTCGCCTCGGAGGGCAGGTCGTGCCGGGCGGCGCACAGCGCGACGATGCTGCGTCCTTCCGGGGTGGTGTCGGCCAGGCTGGACAGCCGCGCCGCCGCCGCGAGCTCCGCCATGTCGGTGCCATCGAGCGGGATGAGCTCGGTCGCCTGCCTGTTGCCGTAGGTGATGGTGCCGGTCTTGTCGAGCAGCAGGGTGTCCACGTCGCCTGCCGCCTCCACTGCACGTCCCGACGTGGCCAGCACGTTGCGCTGCACCAGCCGGTCCATGCCTGCGATGCCGATCGCGGACAGCAGCGCCCCGATGGTGGTGGGGATAAGGCAGACCAGCAGCGCGGTGAGCACCACGAGCGACTGCTGCTGGCCCGAGTAGCCGGCCATTGGCTGCAGCGCCACCACCGCCAGCAGGAAGATGATCGTCAGGGTCGCGAGCAGGATGGTCAGGGCGATCTCGTTGGGGGTCTTCTGCCGTCGCGCGCCCTCCACGAGGGCGATCATGCGGTCGACGAAGGTCTCGCCGGGTCTGGTGGTGATCTCAACGACGATCCGGTCGGAGAGCACGGTGGTTCCGCCGGTCACCGAGGAGCGGTCGCCTCCGGACTCGCGGATCACCGGGGCCGACTCGCCTGTGATCGCCGACTCGTCGACCGAGGCGATGCCTTCGACGATGTCACCGTCGCCCGGGATGAGCTCGCCGGCCTCGACCACGACCCGATCGCCGACCGCCAACTCGCTGCCGGACACCCTCTCCTCGCTGCCGTCGCGGCGAAGCCTTCGGGCGACGGTGTCCTTGCGCATCCGGCGCAGCGTCTCGGCCTGCGCCTTGCCCCGGCCCTCGGCCACCGCCTCGGCGAGGTTGGCGAAAAGCACGGTGAACCACAGCCACACCGCTATCAGCCAGGCGAACAGGCTCGGTTCAACCGCTGCGAGCACGGTGACGAGCACCGACCCGACCCACACCACGAACATCACCGGGTTGCGCAGTTGCGTGCGCGGGTCGAGCTTGCGCAGTGCGTCAGGCAGGGCGGCGAGCAGTTGCGCGGGCCGGAACGCCCCGGCCGTGACGGTGCGCCCGGCCCGTTCCGCGTGCCGCTCCTGCCGGTCCTTGATCGACGTCGGCGACCTCACGCGAGCGACTCCGCGATCGGGCCGAGCACAAGCAGCCTCGCGTTGGCCGGGGGCATCAGAACCGCTCCGGCCGGATCAGGGCTACGACCAGGTACACCAGCAGGAACAGGGCGAGAATCCCACCCACGACATTCTGCACGACCATCGGGACTGCCGATCTCTGGTGCGGGACGAACACACTGGATCGATGTCTCTCTGTTGCGACGGCTCGATCACAGGCGCGCGTAGGCCAGGTCCAGCAGCTCCTTTCAATCCGCCACGGAGCAATCCGGAGCCAGCCAGCGTACCGCCGACCGCAAGCGGCGACCCCTTACGGATCGTGACCCCGACGCGCTGCAGCGCGGCGGCCCAGTCCGGAGTTTCCGCAGGCGGCGTGGCATCGGGCGCGGTGATCGCGAGGTTGCTCAGATCGCGCAGCGGGTCACCCTCGGGATATCTAGATATGTCGTCGAACGGGCGCAGTCTTCCGTTCGTGTCGAAAACGGTCTCGGTAAGCGGGCTGTCCCACTTCTCCACGCCGGGGCGAAGATCGTTGACGACGCCCGAGCGGTCGGCCTGCGCGGGGCCCTTGCTAGCAGGGGGGTGCGGACTCCAGGTGGCAGGCACCGCGTATTCGGGATAGCGCGGACGACACCGAGGACGTCCACGGCAACCCTCGACGGGGTCGAGAGTCTCGCCGAACCAGGGAAGTGACACAGAAGATGCGCCAAGTCCGTCTCGGGCAGACCGACCTCGATGTCTCCGCCGTCGCCTTCGGCACATGGGCTTTCGGTGGCGACTGGGGAGCCTCCGACCTCGAGGAAAGCCGGACGAGCATCCACCGGGCACTCGAGCTCGGGATCAACTTCTTCGACACCGCGCAGGGCTACGGCTTCGGGGCCGCCGAGCGGCTGCTCGGAGAAACACTCCGCGAGCGGGCCCAGCGGGAGGACGTCGTCATCGCCACCAAGGGCGGCCTGCGCATGGAGGGCGACAACGTGGTCCGGGACGCGAGCGCGGACTGGCTACGCAAGGGCGCCGAGGCGAGCCTGGTCCACCTCGGTACCGACTACATCGACCTCTACCAGGTGCATTGGCCCGACCTGAACACTCCGGCCGAGGAGACCGCCGAGGTGCTCGGTGAGCTGGTCCGCGAGGGCAAGGTGCGCCACGTTGGCGTATCCAACTACGACGTCGGCGAGATGGAGGACCTCCGGCGGTTCGGCCGGCTGGAGACCCTGCAACCGCCGTACCACATGTTCCGCCGTGACATCGAGGACGAGATCCTGCCCTACGCCGCCGCACACGACATCGGGGTGCTCGTCTACGGGCCGCTGGCCCACGGACTCCTAGGGGGCCGGATGACTACCGACACGACCTTCGGGCCCGACGACTGGCGCGCCAAGAGCCCGGACTTCACGGGAGAGACCCTCCGCCGGAACCTGCAGGTGGTGGAGCGGCTGCGGGAGTTCGCCCGGGAACGGGCCGTCACGCTGCCCGAGCTCGCGGTGGCCTGGACGCTCGCCGACCCGGCGGTCGCCGTGTCCATCGTCGGCGCCCGCAGGCCGTCCCAGCTCGAGGGCACCGCGGGCGGAGCCGACCTGCACCTCTCGGAGGAGGACCTCGACAAGATCGACGCGATCCTCGTGGACGCCGCGCCCGTGTGGGGACCGCACCCCGAAGGCATGTGACCACCCGAAGGCATGTGACCACACAGGATCCGAGAGAGGACCACCTCATGGCAAAGCTAGCGTTCCTCGGCCTCGGGCTGATGGGCACGCCGATCGCGGCCCGGCTGATCGAAGCCGGCCACGACCTCACCGTCTGGAACCGGACGAGCGGCAAGACCAGGCCTCTCGTCGACCAGGGCGCCTCCGTGGCCTCGTCGCCCGCCGAAGCCGTGGCCGGGGCCGATGCCGTCTTCACGATGGTGGCGACCCCGGAGGCGCTGGAGCAGGTGTTGTTCGGCGACGAGGGCGTGGTCGGCGCGCTCAGCCCCGGGCAGCGGGTCATCGACATGTCGACGGTCGGCCCGCAGATGATCGCGTCGGTCGCGCGGCGCCTGCCGAGCCACGTCACCCTGGTCGACGCCCCGGTCCGGGGCAGCGTTCCCGAAGCGAGCACCGGCCGGCTCGAGATCTACGTCGGGGCCAGTCAGGCGGCCTTCGACTACGTCCAGCCGCTGCTCGACCCGCTCGGCAACGTGCACCACGTGGGAGGACCGGGCGCGGGCGCCGCTACCAAGGTTGTCGTCAACCTGACACTCGGCGTCGCCATCACGGCCCTCGGCGAGGCCCTCGCGCTCGCCGACACGCTCGGGATCGAGCGTACGACCTTGCTGGACGTCCTCGTCGACTCGCCGATCGGACCCATCGTCCGCGGAAAGCGCGCCAACATCGAGTCCGGCACCTACCCGCCCACCTTCAAGCTGAGCCTGGCCCTGAAGGATCTTCGCCTGGTCGGGGAGTCCGCCGCCGGATCGGGTCCGGATCTCAGGCTCGCCGCGGCGTCGCAGAGCTGGCTCGAACAGGCGGCCCGGGACGGAGCGGCCGACCTCGACTTCTCGGCGGTGGTCGCGACGATCCTGGAGGCTCGGTCGTAGGAGGGTCCTGGACAACTCCGGCCGTAGCGCAGTAGGGCCGAGTTGTCAGGCGCTCCTTAGTAGGGCAGGAGCAGCAGGACGACCGTGGCCGCCGCGAACCCGGCGACGGCCCAGCCGAACAGGGGCACCTCGGTCCGGGCGGCGGACACCACGTTCCGTCCCCGGACGACCCGGATCACCGCGGTCCGCCTGCGACGCCTGTGACCGAGCCCCAGTACGAGCACCGCCAGCAGCACCGACGCGACGGCCAGAAGAATCCGTCCGACCGAGACTGGGCCGCTCTGCCGGAACAGCAGGATCGCGCCTGCGGCAAGGAGCCCGAGCGCGCTGCGCTCCCACGACAGGGCCGTTCGTTCGACCTGCAGTCCGGGCTTCTCCTGAGATTGGCCCTGAGATTGGCGAGGCACGTCACGGTCCCACTGGCTGAGGCACGAGGTGCACGACGAGCACCAGGATCGCCACAGCCAGGAGGCCACCGCCGAGCAGCACCGGGAGCCGGGTCGGCGGCAGGTCGGCATCCAGGCGCATCGCGGCTTGGATCCGCTGCCAGCGCCGGACAGCCAGCGCCGCCAGGAGTCCACCGCCTGCCGTGAGCACGACGGCGAGGGACTGCCGCACGCCGGGAACTCCGAACGCCGGAACCAGCTGGACGACCGCGACGCCGCCCGCGATCAGCGCGAGCGCCGTGCGGATCCAGGCGAGGAAGGTGCGCTCGTTGGCGAGCGTGAAGCGGTAGTCCGGCTCCTGTTCGTCCGCGGCCGGTTCGTGTTGTCGTTCCTCATCGGCCGGATTCATGAGCTCACAGAGTCTCCAGCGGGACGCGGCGGGTTCCGCAGCCGGGCACCCACTCGAAACCGGATGCCCGATCGGTTCCGCTCAACGATGCCACTCGAGGGCGCCGGGGGCCGGTGCGTTCGAGACCCTGTCGCAGTCGCTCGGGCGCCGCGCCGGGCCGAGAGCCCGCGCTGACCTCGCGTTATCGGCAGCGGCGCAGCCGGGGGCGGGCAGCCGGACCAAGATATTTGCAGGTGGCCGGTAGGACCGGGCCCGGCTGACCCGGAGCGCAGATAGGCGTTAGCCCTGACGAAAACAGCCCGCCGGAAGACGACCATGGGAATTCCCAGGACTCGTCAGACGCACATCGGCCCGAATGGTCACCAAAGTCCGTCCGGGGGTGGGTAGGAGAGATGATTCGATGAACACGCGATCCGCCGCGGCAGCCGCCTCGTCGGCCCACCGTAAGGTCGTCAAACCCACCCCCGCAGAGCTGATGGAGGACACCGGAACGGGCCTGGACTACGGGACCCGGCCGGACCGGATGCCGGGCTTCCGCACCCCGACCGATCGCTTCTTCATCCGCAGCCACGCGCCCACTCCGCACCTGACTCCGGCCACCTGGACCCTGCAGGTCGAGGGCAACGGGGTACGCAAACCGATCGAGGACTACGTGCTGATCGGCCCGGACCACCCCGCGGACGAGCACGCGCGTGGTCCGGCCATCACAGGGATCAAGGTCGCAAGCCTGGTCGAACTGCCCTGGCCGGCGCGGCTGCGGGCGGAACCGCAGATGATCCGGGGACGAGCGTTCGCGGGAGAGAACCGGATCGCGCGGGTCGCCTACCGCATCGACGACGGTCCCTGGCGGGACGCGCCGATCGCCTCAACAGGGACGCCGGGGGTGTGGGTGCGCTGGCAGTTCAGCTGGGATCCGGAACCCGGCGAACACACCCTGCGGGTACGCGCCACCGATGACCGAGGCAACACCCAACCGGACTCCACGCCGTGGAACGAGCTGGGCTACCAGTACAACTCGGTGCTGGCCCACCCCGTGCACGTCGAGTCCGCGGTGCGTCGCGGACCGGCACGCCTCCGGTCGGCAACCGGCTCCGGGCACAGCCGGAGCGCCGCGTGAGGACGTACGCTCCGGCGCGCACCGACGTTTCCCGCGGTCCGTTGAGGCCGGTTGATTGCGGACCGACCGGGTGCGTCGGGCAGTTCCCGGCGGGCAACCGGTCGGCGCGGCGTCACGCCTGACAGCCGGCGCGCGTCACCAGGCCGGCTGCGACCCCCCGGAAGCACGGCGGCGCGCTCTCGGTGCCGATGCAGTTCAGCTCCGCCTTCGGACGCTCGGTGGTGCTCGACGGCAGCTGGGACCACTCGCGCATCGCCAACCCGACGCGGTCGGCGCCGGCGACGTGCGTGACCCGGCTGCTCGGCGCGCTCGGCGACAAGACCTGGCGGGCCGGCACGGGGTCGCCGACCCATCGCTGTTCAACCTGCTGCACCTCGGCGCCCCACGAACTGCTCGACACCGTCGAGGCCTTCCTCGACAACGCAGGTGACCAACAGCGCCGCGCACAGGCACTCGACGTGCACCGGAGCAGTCTCTGCAAACGCATCGAGGCGATCAGCGGGGTCGACCTGCCCGACGGCTGCGACCGCATTCTCGCCCACCTGGCGGTGAACTGGACCGCCTCGGTCTGGCCTCACCGGGACGTCGCGACCGGAGGGGTGAACGACGCGACACCCAGCCGGATGAGCGCCGCCGTCCTAACGGAGGAGACTGCTTCCACCATCAGGAGGAGATCGACGTGCCAGCCGAACGGCAAGAGGGTCGCTTCAACTTCGTCGGGGCAACGGCGGCGACGCCGTGAAGGGCGCACGGTGAACTTCTGGCGGTACCTGCAGTCCCGCGCGGACGACCTGCTCGTCGAAGCGCTGCAGCACGTCGCACTCGTGCTCGCCGCGGTGCTGCTGGCGGCGGTGATCTCCCTGGTCCTCGGTGTGCTCGTGCGGGACCGGCGGGCACCGTCGGCGGCGTCGCTCGCCGTCGCGTCCACGATCTTCACCATCCCTTCGCTGGCCCTGGTGGGGCTGTTGCTGCCGCTGCTCGGTCTCGGCTGGCCGCCCGCCCTCACCGCGCTGGTGCTGTACGCCCTGCTGCCGATCCTGCGCAACACACTCACGGGGCTCCGCGGCGTCGACCGGTCGATGCTGGAGGCCGCCGAGGGAATGGGGCTGGGGCCGGGCCGGGTGCTCTGGCAGATCCAGCTCCCGCTGGCCTGGCCGGTGATCCTCACGGGCATCCGGGTGGCGGCCCAGGTCACGATCGGGATCGCCGCGCTGGCCGCGTTCGTCGGCGGGCCGGGGCTCGGCGCCCGGATCTTCACCGGGCTGAGCCGTCTCGGCTCGGCCAACGCGCTCAACGACGCACTCGCGGGCACGCTCGGCGTCGTCGTGGTCGCGCTGCTCATCGACGGGATGTTCATGGTCCTCGCCGCCCTCACGACCTCGAGAGGTGTCCGTGTCCAGAAGTGAGCCGCGGCCCGCGCAGCCGATCTCCCTGCGCAACGTCACGAAGCGTTACCCGGCGATGGAGCTGCCCGCCGTCGCCGACTTCTCGATGGAGATCGAGGCGGGCGAGGTCGTCGCCTTCGTCGGTCCGTCGGGCTGCGGCAAGACCACCACGATGAAGATGATCAACCGGCTGATCGAGCCGACGTCGGGGACGATCACGATCGGCGGCGAGGACGTCGGCGGGCTCGACCCGAGCGCGCTGCGCCGCCGGATCGGCTACGTCATCCAGCAGATCGGGCTGTTCCCGCACATGACGATCGCGCAGAACATCGGGCTGATCCCGAAGCTGCTCGGCTGGAGCAAGCCGGAGATCGCCGCTCGGGTCGACGAGCTGCTCTCGCTGGTCGACCTCGACCCCGCCACCTTCGCGTCCCGCTACCCCCGGCAGCTGTCAGGCGGGCAGCAGCAGCGGGTGGGGGTGGTGCGGGCACTCGCGGCGGACCCGCCGGTCCTGCTGATGGACGAGCCGTTCGGCGCGACCGACCCGATCACCCGGGCGAACCTGCACGTCGAGTTCCTGCGCCTGCAGCAGGAGATCCGCAAGACCATCGTGTTCGTCACACACGACTTCACCGAGGCCGTGCGGCTGGGCGACCGCATCGCCGTGCTCGGGCCGCAGTCGCGTGTCGTGCAGTTCGACACCCCGTCCGCAATCCTCGGTGCCCCCGCCGACGACTACGTCGCGAGCTTCTGCGGCACCGCCCCCTCGCTGAGCAGCCTCGGCCTGCTGCCCGTGTCCGCGGCCGACCTGCTTCCCGCGGGCGGCGGTCATGCGGACGGCCCGACGGTGCGGCCGGAGGACTCTCTGCGCGACGCGCTCGACGCGCTGAACCGATCCCGCGCCGAGTACCTCACCGTCGTCGACGGCACCGGGCGGGCGGTCGGCCTGCTCGACTACCCGACCCTTCGCGACTGCCTGCACCGCAACGACGCGCTCGAGGCCATCGGCGGCGGGGCGTGAGCGAGACGCTCGAAGCCTCGCCGGCCACCCCGTTCGTCCCGCCCACGCTGCGCAACCGCGTCACCGGGCTCGTCCTCACACCGGTGCTGATCGCGCTGGCGCTGCTGACGACGTGGCTCGTCGTGTGGAGCTCGAACCTCGACAGCATCGAGGCCCGCACCCTCAACGCCGAGTACATCCGCGCCAGCGTGCTGGCGCACGTGTACCTGGCGGTGGTGTCCGGCGTGATCGTCCTGATCCTTGCCGTGGCCCTGGGCATCGCCCTCACCCGCGGGTTCGGCAAGCGGATCGCCCCGCAGGTGCTCGCGATCGTCAGCGTGGGGCAGGCCGTTCCGGCGATCGGGCTGATCGTGCTGCTCACGATCCTGTTCGGCGTCGGCGTGCGGATCGCACTGGTCGGGTTGATCGTGACGACGCTGCTCCCGGTGCTGCGCAACGTCGTCGCAGGCCTGGAGGGCGTCGATCCGGCGCTGGTCGAAGCGGCCCGCGGGATGGGGCTTCGGCCCTGGCAGGTCCTCACCACCGTCGAGCTGCCGCTGGCCGTGCCGGTGGTGCTCGCCGGGTTCCGCACCTCGCTCGTGCTGTCGGTCGGGGTCGCCACCCTCGCCACGTTCGTCAACGCGGGCGGGCTCGGCGACATGATCGTCAACGGGATCAAGCTGCAGAAGAACCTCGTGCTGATCACCGGTTGCGTGCTTGTCTGCGCGATCGCGTTCTTCCTCGACTGGTTGTGCGGCCTGCTCGAGTTGTGGCTGCGCCCACGGGGCCTGTAGGCGCCCACTCCGTTCCTCGCGCTCCCCTCCCCGGAAGGACTCTTCATGTTCCGTCGTCTCGTCGTCCTCGGCGTCGCCGCCGCCGCCGCAACCGGCCTCTCCGCGTGCGGGTCCGGCCCAGATCCGGGTGCCACCCCTGACGCCGCCCAGCCGCTGGCCGGCACCACGCTGACCATCGGGTCGAAGGATTTCACGGAGTCCATCCTGCTGAGCCAGATGGCGATGCAGATGCTCGAGGCGAACGGCGCGACGGTGAACGACAAGACCAACATCGCCGGCTCCGTGACGACGCGCAACGCACTCACGGGCGGCGACATCGACCTGTACTGGGAGTACACCGGCACGGCCTGGGTGAGCTACCTGCAGCAGACCGCGGTAGTCAACGACCCCACGCAGCTGTTCGACCAGGTGAAGCAGCAGGACGCGAGCACGAACAAGATCGCGTGGTTCAACCGGGCGCCCCTCGACAACACCTACGCGTTCGCGATCCGCCGCTCCGAGGCCGAGAAGCTGGGCGTCACGAAGCTCTCCGAGGTCGCCGCGCTGGCGAAGACCAACCCGGCAGCCGCGACGTTCTGCATCGAGAGCGAGTTCTCCACCCGCGACGACGGGTGGCCTGGGCTCACCGCCGCCTACGGCATCAACGTGCCGCCGGCCAACGTCAAGATGCTGGACACCGGCGTGATCTACACGCAGACCGCCCAGGGTGACACCTGCAACTTCGGCGAGGTGTTCACCACCGACGGCCGCATCAAGGCCCTCGACCTCGTGGTGCTGCAGGACGACCTGAAGTTCTTCCCGATCTACAACGCGGCGGTCACCACCCGCGACACGACGCTGGCCGAGCACCCGGAGATCGAGTCGATCCTCGCCCCGGTCGCCGCGGCACTCGACACCGCGACCATGCAGCAGCTCAACTCCCGCGTCGACACCGACGGTGAGGACCCGGCCGACGTCGCGCAAGCGTGGCTCACCGAGAAGGGCTTCCTCTCCTCCTGATCCGCCAGATGCGCCTGCCTGCCCCGCGACGAAGCGGCGTAGGCCAAGGACGGCGGGTGGGTGCGTCAGGGAATCGCGGCCCCACTACGGTGAGTGACGCTCCACAGCGCCGGTCAGCCGGGGAGGACTCGTGCAGCGCAACGACGGGACGGACGCCACTCGCCGGTACCGGACGCCTGATGGTCCTGTTCCGCCGCGCCGAACCGGCCCGCCGATGGCCGGGCCGCCGATGGCCGGACCGCCGATGGGTCGACCGCCGATGGGTCAACCGCCGGTCACCCGGGTCCTCGACGGGGTGGGCGGCGGGCTGCTAGGCGGCCGGTACCGGCTGGAAGGCCGCCTCAGTGCAGGCGTCGCCGACGTGCACCGGGCCACCGACCTGCGCCTGCAACGCCCCGTCGCGGTGCACATCCTGCCGCCGGGCACCAACCCCGAGGACGCGCGGCGCATCCACCAGGACGCGTGGACCCTTGCGAACCTGGACCACCCGGGCCTCGTCGACGTGCACGACTTCGCGGTCGAGAACCACCACGCGTACCTGGTGACGCAGCTGGTCGAGGGGCCGACGCTGGACGACGTCCTGACTCGCGAGCGGCTGCCGCTCGACGAGATCACCAGGATCGGCGCCGACGTTGCCGACGTGCTCGCCTACGTCCACGAGCAGGGTGTGGTACACGGCGACCTGCAGCCGTCGAACCTGGTGACCGACCGGGACGGACGGATCCGCGTGGCGAACGTCGGCGTGTCCGGGCTCGTCAGTGGCCCCCTCCGCCCCGCCCACGGCACCGCGTACCTCTCGCCGGAGCAGGTACGGGGTGCACACGTCGGGCCACCGGCCGACGTCTACGCCTTGGGGCTGGTCCTGCTCGAGGCCGCGACGGGCCGGCGCGAGTACCCCGGCGAGGGCCACGACGCCGCCGCCGCGCGCCTCACGAACCCGCCCGCGGTGCCGCGCAACCTGTCCGACCCGCTGCGCCACGCGCTCGTCGCGATGACCGACATCGACCCGGCGCGCCGCCCGACCGCCCGCCAGGTCAACGACATACTGGCCGGCGGCTTCACCGAGGACGAGCAGCCCGAGCCGGAACAGCGGGGGCGCACCTGGGTCTGGGTGCTCGCTCTGCTCACGCTCCTCGCCGTGCTCGCCGCCATCGTCCTGCTGAACTCCGGCAGCCGGCAGCAGCCGACCGCGCCCACCACCCCGCCGACCACGGCGGAGAACACGGACGACGGGGGGAACAACGCCCCCGCACTTCCTGCAGTGCCGACCTTCCAGGCGCCCCAGCTGCCCGAGCTCCCGAAGATTCCCGACATCCCCAGCATGCCGAACCTGCCCGACCTGCCGAACATCCCGACGGTGCCGGACTCCGTCAGCAACGACGCGCAGAGCCTGTGGCAGCAGTTCACCGACTGGCTGAGCAAGCAGTTCTGATCCCGCATCCGCAGAGCGGGTCGACCGGTCAGTCGGGCTGCAGTGGAAGCTCGACGACGATCGCCGTCCCCTCCCCGGGCCGGCTGGTGACACCGATCGCCCCGCCCAGGGCCTCGACCCGGTCGCGCAGGCCGACCAGGCCGGAGCCGGCCGCAGGATCGGCGCCACCAGCGCCGTCGTCGCGGATCGAGAGGTGCAGGAGGGCGTCGCGTTGTTCGAGGGTGATGTGGGCGTGTGAGGCGCGGGCGTGTTTGATGGTGTTGGTGAGCGCCTCGGACGCGACGTAGTAGGCCGCCACCTCGATCCGGTCCGCGTGCCGGGAGTCGATGTGAATGTCGAGTTCCACGGGAAGCGCGGCGCGGCGGGCCAGGGTGCGAAGGGCCGGGCCCAGCCCACCCTCGGACAGGATCCCCGGGTGGATGCCGCGAGCGATCTCACGCAGCTCCTCGATCACCCCGTCGAGCTCGTCGGCGACCTGAGCGATCTGGGTCTGCAGCTCCGGCAGTCCCGCGGGCACGGTGGCCTGGGCCAGGCGCAGCGTGAGGCCGAGCGCGACCAGTCGCTGCTGGGTGCCGTCGTGCAGGTCGCGCTCGATCCGGCGGCGGGCGTCGTCGGCGGCGGCGACGATCCGGGCCCGGGAGGCGGTGAGCTCGGCGCGGCTGTCGGCGTTCGCGACCGCGGTGCCCACGAGCTCGGTGAACCCTGCCATCCGCTCCTCGGTGTCGGCCGGAAGGTGCGCGCGCCGGGTCCCGATGGCGATCGCGCCCCACAGCCGCCCCTCGACGACGATCGGCGCCGCGACCGACGACCGGAATCCCATCCGGCGGACAGCCTCCGCGTAGTCGCCGGGGGCGTGGCGGTAGTCGTCGCAGCGCGCCGGGCGGCCCGTGCGCAATGCGACCGCAACGGCCACGGGCGGCTCGAGCTTCCAGCGGCTCCCCACCGGCAGCTCGGCGCGGTGTGCCCCGACGCTCGCGACGAGAGCCACCGCGCCGTCGGGATCGCGGCGAACGATGACTGTGCCGTCGGCCCCGAGGACGCTGCTGGCCTCCTGCGCGACGGCCGCGAAGACCTCGGCCGGCGGCAGCCCGCGGGCGACCAACGTGGCGACGCGGCGCAACGCGGCCTGCTCGTCGGCGAGGACGCGCAGGTCCTCGCGGCTCGCGGCGTTCGCGGCCGCGAGCATTTCGGCCTCGCGGGTGCGGCGTGCGGCCAGGCCGACAACCGTGCTGACCGCGCCGGCGACGAGGACGAACGCGACCAGGGCCACCGCATCGTTGAGATTGGCGACGGCGAAGCTGTCCGGCGGAATGAAGTAGTAGGCCAGCAACAACGCGGCCCCGACCGCGGCGGCCAGCGCCGGACCCAGCCCACCGACCAGCGCCACCGCCACCACGGCGAGCAGGTAGAAGAGCATCTGGCTGGGCAAGTTCAGGATGCCGCGGAGCTGGGCCAAACCGAGGGTCAGCAGTGGAAGAACGACCAGCCCGGTCAGCGCCGCGGCGAGCCGGCGCCGCAGGGAGACCCCCGCGCCCAGGGCAGGCAGCCGTCGTCGGTTCGCGGCGGGCCCGGGACGGACGGTCTGCACGTTGGGGTCGTCCTTCCCGTCCAGCGGTCGGTAGCGCGGACCGTCCCGTCAACAACCGGGCAGGCCGCGACGGCCGGCGCCCAGGACTAGCGGAATTGCGTGCTCGGCACGGGCGAAGTCCAGCAACCCCGAGCCGGCTGCACGACATGGTAGTGACGAATGGTAAACACGGCGCCGACTCGATCGGCAACCCGCGTGTCCTGGTCGTCGTCGCTGAACTGACTGCGCCTGGGCGGCAGTCAGGGCCAACCGTTCCTGCCTGTCCGTCTACCGCCGCCACGACAACGCGGGTCAGGATCGTTGAGATCACCTGACAATAACGCCGCTTCTGTTCTGTACGTCCCATTTCCTTCGAATATTCCAGGACAGACGACCTTCTGGCGGCGCTGCTCGGCCATCAGTCGCCGGCCGGAAGGCAGCATACCGCCGGCAAGCAGCACCCCGGCTAGCAGGTATACGAGGATCCCGGCTGGCCAGGGCCGCCGATACGGGCTAGCGGTGACGACACGCAGGCCGCCAAAGGCAATGCTCGGATGAGCTGAAATCCATGGCGGCTTCCTAGAGATGGCCCGATCCACTGCCGGCCCCGCCCAGCGCAATTCGAAGAACCGCCTGCCCGACTCTGCCCTCGGACATGCGGCGAATGCCCAGCGGTGCGAACACGCTTGACATGGCGCGAAACCCTATGTGAAAGGTGCAGCACATGACCGAGACGATCGCCGGGATCGACATTCCCGACACCGAGCTGGCCCGCGAGGCCACCGAACTGGTCCACAAGGCCGCTGCCCCGCTGTTGTTCAACCACTCCCGCCGCGTGTTCCTGTTCGCGAGCCTGAAGGGCCGCTACCGCAAGATCGAGGCCGACCCCGAACTGCTCTACGTCGGCGCGATGTTCCACGACCTCGGCCTGACCGAGACCTTCCGGCGCACCGACCAACGCTTCGAAGTCGACGGCGCCGACCTTGCGCGAGACTTCCTGCTCGACCACGGCCGCAGCGCCGCCGAGGCCCGCGCCGTCTGGCTGGGCATCGCCCTGCACACCACCCCAGGCATCCCCAACCACCTCGAACCCGAAACAGCCCTGGTCAGCCTCGGCGTCGAGACCGACGTGCTGGGGATGGACCTCGACCAGGTCACCGCGAAGGAGGTCGCCGCCGTCGTGGCCGCACACCCACGACCGGACTTCAAGAACAACATCCTGCAGGCCTTCTACGAGGGAATGAAGGACCGCCCCGACACCACCTTCGGAACCATGAACGACGACGTGCTCGCCCACTTCGCGCCCGGCTTCACCCGCGCGGACTTCGTGGACATCATCACCGGCTCGGCCTGGCCCGAGTGAGATCGACAGGAATTGAGCCGAGGACCCCACCACCGCCTGAGTTCCGCCGTCGGCCTGCTTCAGCCAAGTTGGAACCCGCATCACTTGTGTGCTGTGCACAGTGTGATGTACGCGGGCTGGGGAAGCGATTCGGCGGCGTGCAGGCCGACTTCGGCGCGGCACCGACGCTCGACGAGCCGTGAGCTCGATCGCAATCCGGTCTAGTCGGCAGGGCTCGCAGCAGAGCGAGGGATGCGCACCCGGAACAGAGCACCCTTCCCGGGCGCGGTCTCGACCTCGGCTCTGCCGCCGTGGCCTTCGGCGATGGCGGCGACAATGGACAGCCCGAGACCGGAGCCGCCACTGGCACGGCTGCGGGACGCGTCGGCCCGGTAGAACCGTTCGAAGATCCGGTCGGCATGCTCGGGGCCCAGCCCCGGACCTTCGTCGATGACCTCGATCAACGCGTCCGCGCCCTCTGTCCGCACCCTCACGGTGACCGTCGTGGCGGAGGGCGTGTGGTGCAGCGCGTTGCCCACCAGGTTCGCCAGCACCTGCCGGAGTTGATGTTCGTCGCCGGACACCGCGAGGAACTCCGGTGCGTCCAGCAGGACCGGGCGGCCGGGTTCGACGGCCCGGGCGTCGTGCGCGGCGTCGGCAGCGAGGCCGGCGAGATCGACCGGATTACGCACCGGCACACGTTCCTCGTCCATGCGGGCGAGCATCAGCAGGTCGTTCACGAGAACACCCATCCGCACGGACTCCGACTCGATCCGCTCCATCAGCCGCCCGACGTCGCTCGCGGCGCCTTGGCGGTACAGCTCGGCGAAACCCCGGATCGACGTGAGCGGGGTCCGCAACTCGTGGCTTGCATCAGCGACGAACCGGCGCATGCGGTCCTCGGACCGGCGGGCGGAGGCCTCGGACTGGCGCTGCACGTGCAGCGCCATCTCGATGCGGCCCAGCATCACGTTCAGGGCCCGGCCGAGCCGCCCCACCTCCGTGCGGGGATCAGCATCCGACACCCTGCGGGAGAACTCGCCGGCGGCGATCGCCTCCGCGGTGGTCTCGACCTCGCTCAACGGACGCAGGCTCCGCCGCACGACCCGGTGCGCCAGCGCCGCGGCCAGCAGCAGGACCGCCGTCCCGATCACAACGCTCTGTAGGGCGAGTCGGCGCAGCGTGGCATCGACGTCATTGAGGCTGGACGCCACGAGCACGCTTCCCGAGCCGTCTGCCAGCGGCAGCGCCACCAGTCTCCACCGCGGCCCGTCGGACTCCACCGAGTCGACGAACACCGGCTCACCGCCGTGGGCTCTCACGGTCTCGACGTCCCAATGCGGAAACGCCGGCACCGGATCGCCCCCCGACAGGAGGGTGTCCACCGTGGTGACGGCGTTGCCGCTCCCGTCGGTGACCACCAGGACGAACGTACTTGGTAGCAGCGGAGCCGGCGGTGGCGCGTTCGGCGGAACGAGCCGGGCCGGCAGTCCGCGGGTGACCACGTTCCTCCCGAGCCCGGTGAGGTGCTGATCGAGCTCACCCACCATGTAACTGCTCAGCGCGGCGGTGGAGGCCGCACCCGCACCCGCTAGCCCCAACGCCACCAGTGCCACGAGCGCCAGCACCAGGCCGGCGCGCAGGGACAGGGCTGCCACTTTCAGCGAGGACGGCGAAGCATGTAACCGACCCCACGCACCGTATGCAGCAGTCGTGGCTCGGCGCGGTCCACCTTTCGACGCAAATACGACACGTAGGATTCGACGACCCCGGCGTCTCCGGCGTAGTCGGGACTCCAGACATGCTCGAGGATCTGCCCCCTGCTCAAGACCTTTCCCGCATTGAGCATGAGGTAGCGCAGCAGCTTGAACTCGGTCGGTGAAAGCGCAACCGGCTCGCCGCCCTTGCGGACCTCATGGCTCGACTCGTCGAGCTCCAAGTCCGCAAATAACAGCCGCTCCGAGGCTCCCGAACCTCCCCATATCCCGGACCGACGCAGCAGCGCCCGAATACGTGCGATCACCTCCTCGAGGCTGAACGGCTTCGTCACGTAGTCGTCGCCACCGAGAGCGAGTCCGGCGATCTTGTCGGCGGTGTCGTGCCGAGCCGTCAGGAAGATGACGGGGGCGAGCACGCCGTCGGCGCGCAGGCGCTCCACCAGTTCGAAGCCTGTCAGGTCCGGCATCATCACGTCGAGCAGCAGGAGGTCCGGTCGAAAACTCCGGACGGTGGTGAGCGCCTCCGATCCGCCCGGCGCCGTCTCCACGGTGAAGCCGGCGAACCGCAAACTCGCCGACAGCAGTTCCAGGATGTTCGGCTCGTCGTCCACGACAAGCAGGCGCGGTCCGTCGCTCGCTGTCACCAACCACCACTCCTCGCAGGCTCTGCTCAACCGTCGATCAAGCCGAAGGCTGGCACGGCTGGACGCCGACAAGCTGGGAGAGAGCTGGCAAGAGCCTGTGAACCCGGCCGGCGCCCAGAAGTGCGGAGCGCACGTCGTCGTGCGGTCGCGGAGCCTGCGACCAGCCGGCTATCGGGCGGTCACGCTGGTCGCCATGATGCTGCCGTCGGGACCTTTGCTTCCGACGACGGACACCGACGTGCCTACGGCGAGGCTGCCCAACCCCCTGGTGGTGACGGACGCGCTGTCCGACACGGACACCGTGACTGCCGCCCCGGCGTCATCGGTGAGCGCCAGGGTGTTGCCGTCGATCGATCGGATGGTCCCCGTCGCGGTCGGTGGCGCGGCCCCCGGACCTGCCGCTCCAGGCGCGGCCGGCGTCCCGTTCGCGGGGCTGGCGCCGAGGCCCGTCGGTGGAGCTCCCTGACCGCTTCGGCGGGCGCCCGCACCCGCGGCTGCCCCCACCTGCGGCGCGCCGGCTGCGGGAGCGGCGCCGACGCTCTGCTCCGCCAGCGCGCCGCCGGCAAACCCGAGCACGACCAGCAGGGCGGCGACCAGCACAATGGTGAACCTGCTGGTCCGCTTGGGTTTGTCCCAACCCTGCTCGAAGAGGCCCTCGTCGGGGGGCTCCTCCGCCTGGCGCTCGGTGTCCGCCGGCGGGACGGCCGGTATCGCGTCGGTGACAGGTTCAGCGCTTGAAGCCGGCGTGGACACGACAGACATCGCCACGGTCTCGTCGGCAGGCGAAACTGCAGGGCTCTGCGGGCCCGACTCGTCGGGGAGAGTAATCATTCGAGCAGCTCCGGTCACGATCTCGATAAATGGGTCACGAGGGCGCAGTCATTCGTAACGCAGCGCTTCGATCGGGCGCAGCGATGCAGCTTTGTTCGCCGGGTACAGACCGAAGAACAGCCCGATCGCCACCGACACCAGGAAAGCGAGGACCACCGAGAAGGGCGCGACGACGAGCTGGAACCCGGCGATCGAGAGCGAGCCGACACCGACTCCGATGACGATGCCGATGAGGCCGCCCGAGACCGAGAGAATCAACGCCTCCAGCAGGAACTGCCCAACGATGTCGGGCTTCTGCGCCCCGATTGCCTTTCGGATGCCGATTTCTCGGGTCCGCTCGGTGACCGACACGAGCATGATGTTCATGACGCCGATCCCGCCGACCAGCAATGAGATCCCTGCTACTGCGCCGAGCAGCAACGTGAAGATCGACGTGATCGAAGAGACCGCCTGCAGGATCGATGTCGCGCTCGAGATCGAGAAGTCCTCGCGGCCGGTGCTCGTGCCGTGGCGGGTGTTCAGGATCGCCGTGACCTCGCTCGTCGCCGCCGGCACGGCTTCGGCGGTCACGGCTTTCACCGAGATGCTGTTGAGCGGCCCGTAGCCGGTGAGCGTGTCCTGCACCGAGGTCATCGGCGCGATCACTCGATCGTCCTGGTCCTGCGGGCCGCTGGCACCCTTGGCCGTGAGGACGCCGATCACCTGGAAGGCCACCCCGTTGAACTGCACCATCTGGCCGACGAGTGCCAGCCCGTCACCGCCGATGAGAGCGGTGGCGACGGTAGCCCCCACCAGCGCCACCCGGTTGCGCTCGGTGTAGTCGGTGTCGGTGTACGGCGCGCCGGCCTGCACCGTGTCGTCGTTGTTGACGAGGTAGCTCGGGGACGTGCCGGTGAACGTGCCGACTGCGTGGGACGCGCCCGCGTAGGTGACGGTCACCGAGGTCGCAGACACGACGGGAGCCACCGACAGCACGCTCGGGGCAAGCTCCGGGTCCACGAGCGCCTGGGCGTCCTCGAGGGTCAGCTGTGCCTGCCGGATCTCGGTACTGTTGTCGGCTGCTGCCGGTGGCGCAGCCGAGCCGCCGGGCGCCCTTCCACCCGCTCCTCCCCCGCCACCCAGTACCCCCGCGCCACCCGGCACTCCCGCGCCACCCGGCACTCCTCCGCCGGCCCGGGCCACTCCGCCCCCCGCAGCACCGCCGCCAAATGCCCCGCCACCACCGCCCCCACCACCCGTTCGGCCGCTCGTACCCGCCGAGGTGGAGGGGCTGATCCTGAGGGTGTTGCTGCCCAGCGAGCTGATCGACGACGTCGTGGCGGCGCTCGCCCCGGTACCCGCCGCGACGAGGATGATGACCGCGGCGACGCCGATGATGATCCCCGACATCGTCAGCGCCGACCGCATCCGGTTCGCGAGCACCCCGGTGACCGCGAACTGCAGGCTCTGCCGCAGGTTCACGACGCGGCCGCCCCGCTCGCCCGCGCGGCGAGCCGCTGTGGCGGCGGGCCGAGTACCGGAGCAACGCGCTCGTCGGACAAGATCCGGCCGTCCTGCATCCGGAGTACGCGTTTGGCGTGGTGGGCCACCTCCTCCTCATGGGTGATCACCACAACCGTCCGGCCTGCCGCGTTCAGGTCGTCGAACAGGGCGAGCACCTCGGCCGTGCTGCGGCTGTCGAGGGCCCCGGTCGGTTCGTCGGCCAGCAACAGGACGGGGTTCGTGACGATCGCACGGGCGATCGCCACACGCTGCTGCTGTCCGCCGGACAGCTGCGACGGTCGGTGATCGGTACGTTCGGCCAGTCCGACCTGCTCCAGCGCGAGCAACGCCCGGCGTCGTCGATCAGCTGCCCGTACCCCGGCGTAGGCCATGGGCAACTCGACATTGCTCACCGCGGGCGTGCGCGGGATCAGGTTGAACGACTGAAAGATGAACCCGATCTTCCGGTTCCGGATCAGGGCCTGCTGCCGTTCGTCGAGCCGCCGGGTGTCCACCCCGTCGAGCACGTAGCGGCCATGTGTCGGGGAGTCGAGGCAACCGATGATGTTCATCAGGGTGGACTTTCCGGAGCCCGACGTGCCCATGACGGCGACATAGTCGCCGCGCTCCACGACGAGGTCGACTCCGTCGACGGCGCGCACGATCGTGTCCTCGTCGCCGTAGAGCTTGGAGACCGACCGCAGCTCGATGACCGGCCGGGTCACCTCCCACCGGTCCCGGGGAAGCCGGCGCCGGCGCCAGTCGTCGGCGTCGCCGACGGCAGCACCAGCTCATCGCCCTCGGCCACGCCGCTGGTGATCTCGGTCGTCGAGGTACCGGAGACCCCGATCTGCACGGGGACGACTGTGTTCACCCCGTTCCGGCGAACCGTGACGGTGTGCCCGGCGCCGGTCGTGGTGACCGCCTGTGTCGGCGCCATCAGGACGTTGTCGGCCGTCCCGGTGGTGATCGAGAGGCTCGCCGTGGAGCCCACGCCGACGCCGGGCGGCGCTGTGTCCAGGGAGATCGTGACCGGGTAGAGCACAACGTTGTTCGTCACGGTGCTCTGCGGCGTGATCTGGGTGACCGACCCCGTTGTGCTGGTGCTCGTTCCGGGGAAGGTGATCGTCGCCTGCTGGCCGAGTTGGAGCCTCGCCGCGTCCGCCTCGGGGATGTTCGCCGTCACCGAGAGCGCGGTGAGATTGGCAATGACAACGAACCCGTCGCCTGCTGAGGTCGCCGACGCAGCGGCGGCCGTGCTGGAACTCGCGCCGCCCGAGGTGGACGTGGCCGAGCTGCCGGCGCTGCTCGCGCTCGACCCGCTGCTGGACTCGCCGACCTTGCCATTGACCGCCAGCACGACTCCGGCCTGAGGCGCCCGGAGCTCCGTCTGCTCGACGCCGAGGCGGGCCGTGTCGAGCGAGACCCGTGCGCTGTCCGCGCTGGCCTGGGCCTGAGCGATCTGGTCGGGGGTCTGTGGGTGGAGGTTCGCCTCGGCGGCGAGTTGGGCCGCGGTGAGGTTGCCCTGGGCGGTGGTGACGGCCTGCTTGTTGTTCGCGATGGTCGTCTCACCGGCCAACAGGGTCGCCGACCGCGTTTGCTCCGCCGTCGTGACGGCCTGGTCGTCGTGGTCGAGCGTCGCGTTCTGCGTCTGCTTGGCCGTGGTGACAGCCTGCTGGTCGGCCTGCAGCACGGAGGATCGCGTGTTCTTCGCGTTCTGGGTGGCCTGCTTGGCCGATGTGCAACCGGACGCGGAGCTGTCGGTTTCACACGCTGTCTTCTCGTTGGCTTGGGCCTGACTCACCAGGGAGTTCTGAGTGGTCGTGTCAGTCGCGAGCTTCTTCTCGGCGTTGGTGACCGCAGTGCCGGTCGACTTCTGGTCATTGGCTTTCTGTGTCTTCGCGCTGTCGATCGCGGTCTGCGTGGACGCCTTGTCGTTCTCGAGCTGCTTCTCCGACGCCGTCACCGCGGCCTGAGCGTTGTCGACGGCCTGCTGGGCCTGGGTGATCGCGAGCTGGTCCTGCTGCTTCTGCACGTCCGTCGGCCCGGCCTGCGCCTGCGCCAGAGCGGCTTGGGCGCTGTCGAGCTGGGCCTGGGCGGTCCGCTGGGCCGCCTCGGCGCTGGACTTGTCGATCGTGGCCAGCACCTCGCCGACCGTGACCGTGTCCCCTGCCTTGACGTTCACGGCGGTGACGGTGCCGGAGGACTGGAAGCTCACTGGTGTGCTGAGCGAGGACTCGGCGTTGCCGCTGCCCGTGACGGCTGCCGTCACGTTCCCGCGGGTCACCGCAGCAGTGCGGACGGTCGGTACCGGCGTACCCGGGTTCCGGATCACCAGGACCGCGGCCACGATCGCGAGTATCAGCAGCAGGAGCAGCCCGAGGTTCAGCCACCGCGTGCGCGGCGGCATGGCGATGAACCTCGCCCGCAGGCGTGCCCGCCGTGACCGCGCCGGCGGTATGCCGGGCTTCGAGGGGCGGCGCGCGAGTATCGAGCTCATGGGGCGGCGCCCACCTTCCGCAGCGCGCACATCGGCATGACGTCCTTTCATCACGACCCGCACCCAACGGGACAAACGCCCCGTCGGGGTTCCTGGCAATTCCCTCAAAGAAAGCTGTGGGAATGCTGTGAGAATGCCCATTCCGCACCGCCGGAATGCGGACCTTAGCGGGCGACAGAATGGGAGGAGGCGAGGGGGTCGGCAATGTCTGGCGCGGCCCGCGTTCCGCCGGAGGACGCCGGTGACCAGGCCGACCACCGCTGCAGTGCGGCCCAAGAGGCCGTTTTCGCTCGCGCGGTGCCCAACCAGCTGCGTGCGCCGATGCTCTCCGACGGGCCTACCGTCAGACCAGCTCCGCCAGGTCCCGGAATTCACCGGGCAACTGGGCCAGCACATGGTCGAACTGCTCGTCGCCGAGTTCCTGGTGCAGCGTGGTGAACACCGCGCGGACGCCGTCGGTCGCCTCCGGGACGGTCAGCCCGGTGTGCGCGCTGACGCGGCGGATGAACTCGTCGAGCCCGAACTTCTCGGCGGCGCGGGTTCCGCTGCCGAGGGACTCGCTCAACCCCTCGGGCAGCCGCCGCGCGAGGTGACGCGTCTCGCCTGCGCTGAGCCGCTCGGCCAAGGCCGCCAGAGTCGCCCTGGTCAGATCCGCCGCTTCCTCGCGCGACAGACCCGATCGCTCCGCCACGGTCCGGATGAATTCCCTGTCCTCCACGCCGGTCCTCCTCTGTGCTGGCGCCGCAGGGGCTTCCTGCCTGCGCCGCATGGGGATTACCGATTTGCAGTACGACAACCCGTCCAATTGCCGGCCGGGCCAGCCGCCCGGCCAGACCGTTCTTCGCCGACCACGAGGCCACGGTCGAGCGGGAGAACCCGGTGGTCGTGCTGCGCCGAGCCGAATGACCAGTCGGCGACCCCTCCGGGCGCCGCAGGCTCTGCACACATATACGCGTCCACCCACTCGCCGGCCGGCCGTGAGGTGCACGTCAGGGCTGTTGGATCTTGGTTGGATCGCTCTGATGTCCATCTCGCGGCGGCGCCCGGTGCGCCGGTGTGTGCAGAGCCTGGAGCGGGCGGGGGCGGGCCGGACGTGGCCTCAGGCTCTGCACACACATACGCGTCCACCCCGCTCGCCGGCCGACCATCTTCGCTGCGATCAGGGCGCGATGTCGAGAGCCGCCAGCCGTTGCGGGTCGGCCAGGATGTCGATCTCGACGATCAGGCCGCCCGCGACCGTGAACCCCAGCACCGCCGTCGGTCGGCCGTCGATCGTGGAAACGATGCCGGGGCCGCCGTTGACCACCGCGAACCGCGAGCGGAGCCCGGCTGCCCGGTACATCGTCGCCTGCCCGGCAACCTCGGCCGCGCCCCGCACGAGCTTCGAGCCGGCGCCGCCGGTGTCGACGCGCAGCACAGCGTCCGGGTGCAGGAGCGCGACCAGCCCCGCGAAGTCACCGCCGCGTGCGGCCGCGAGCCAGGCGTCGACGATCTCGCGCTGCCGGGCGCGATCGGGCTGCCCGGCGGGCGTTGCGCCCTGGACCCGGCGCCGGGCCCGGCTGGCCAGCTGCCGTGCCGCGGCCGGGGTCCGCCGCACCATCGGGGCGATCTCCTCGAACGGCACCGCGAACATGTCGTGCAGCACGAACGCGAGCCGCTCCAGAGGGTCGAGCGCCTCCAGCACGACCAGCAACGCGAGGCCCACGGAGTCGGCGAGGACGCCCTGCTCAGCCGGGTCGACCCCATCGCCGGACTCCACGACCGGGTCGGGCACCCGCACGTCCAGCGGGTCCTCGCGCCGCGTCGCCCGCGAGCGCAGCATGTTGAGGCACTGCCGCGAGACGATCGTCGTGAGCCAGCCGCCGACGTTCTCCACGTCGTCGCCCGACGCGCGCGAGACCCGCAACCAGGTCTCCTGCACCGCGTCCTCGGCCTCGGCGTCCGAGCCGAGCATCCGGTAGGCCACTGCCCGCAGGCGGGGTCGGTGCTCCTCGAACTGCGCCGCCCAGAATTCCTCGTCCTGCACTGTCACATCCTCTCGATCCGGCGGGTCACCCCTATGACCCGCCCGGACGGGCGGACGTGACAGCAGGAGGAAATGATGCAGGCTCGGATGACCCACCCCGTGAAGGTGCTGCCGGACGCGATGAAGGCGATGCTCGCGCTGAGCAAGGCCGCGCAGTCGGGCACCGTTCCCGAGACGACCCACAAGCTGATCCACCTGCGGGTGAGCCAGATCAACGGCTGCAGCCTGTGCGTGGACATGCACGCGAGAGAGCTCAAGGACGCCGGTGAGAAGGACGAGCGGATCTGGGGCGTCGGCGCGTGGCGGGAGTCGCCGTACTTCAGCGACGCCGAACGCGCCGCGCTCGCGCTCGCCGAGTGCGTGACCCGGCTCGCGGACCGGCCCGACGCCGTCCCCGACGCCGTCTGGGACGACGCTGCCGACCACTACGACGAGACGGAGCTCTCGTCGCTGCTGGTGTCGATCGCGGCGATCAACGTCTGGAACCGGCTCAACGCCGCGACCCGGCAGCCGGCCGGCTCTGCCTGGTGAGACGGGGTGAGGCTTCGTGTCCCGCGGACCGTGGATCGCGATCGTCGATCCACGTCCACGCGACACGGCCTGAAGCCTTGGGGTCGAGACTCAGCTCGTGCCCAGCCCCGCCGAGGTCGACGGGCTGCACGGCGCCATCCACTGGCTCGCAGCGCGTCGTTTGGCCTGGTCGTGGGCTACACCTGCGTCGCTGCGGGAGCCGACGTCGAGGCCGCCGAGCGCTCGGCATGCCAGCCGCGGCCTGACCAGTCGGCGGACCGGCGCCGGATATGCGAAAACACCCCCGCTCGCCGGGGGCGCCGGTTAGCGGGGGTGTGCCCGAGGCCCCACCGGGGGGTTAGGGGGGTCTACCCTGGTATGTCGTCTTTGCCGAGTCAGACCGTTACACGCCAGATCGGGCTCCGGCTCCCACTACAGCATCCCGATCCACGCGAACACCGTGCCGATGAGGGCTGCGTGCACCAGGCGGCTCGTCCCCGAGGCCTAGCCTCCACGCGCCGTCGAACGCGCGCGCGGCGGGGGAGGCTCGACGTCGAGGGCGGCCCGTCGGGCCTTCGCGGACTTCACCACGAGCAGCGCAGCGAATCGCCCTCGACGTCGAGTGCGGCCGTGCGAGGCTCAGGGGCCGAAATGCCCCGCCGAAGGCAGACCACCAGCGCTTCCACCGCCCGCGCAGCCCTGCGCCCACCACCCCCCACCGGGAGCGGGCGAGGTCAGCAGACCTCGCATGGATCTCATAGGTCGCCAGCGGTGCTGCGCTCCAGCCCTGAGCCCGCGCCACCTTCGGTGGTCCTCGCCGCCCTGCGCAGGTGCGCAAGCCGCCGAGGCGGTTGCGATCTTAAAAGTTGCGGGTATCTGAACCCGGGTCGGCCGCGGAGATGCGGCGACGGGCGGTGTGCAGGTGGCGGGCGATCTCGCCCGTGATGCGGTCGGCGTCGGCTGACCGGCGGGCTGCGCATTCGGCCGCGGGCAGCGCACCGTAGTGGATCGTCAGGCCCTCGAGGGCGTCGAGCAGGTCGGCGATCGCAGCCGACCGTGCAGCGGTTCGGGTGGGTGCTTCGATGCTCACTGTGCCGTTGATACCCGGCCGCGGCGGTGCAGACGCTGCGCCCCAGGGACGTTCTGGTTAATTGGTCGTGGCGCCGGCGTGCTGATGGGCCCACCTCCCCGTCGGCCTGGCCGCCCGCGGCCTGGATCTGCCGGACGGCCGCGGCCAGTCGCTGCTCCGCGATGGCCTGCGCGTGATCCCCGGGCTCGGGCTCGCCGTCCTGCACCGTCGTCGTCCTCGCCGCTGCTACCTGCTCGGGCGCAACCGTGCTGCCCATGAACGCGAACGCCTGGCCCTTCGGCCGCCAACCGTCTCGGGGCCCGCGACACGAGCCCCGACCCGCGACGTCACACCGTCCCGGCGCAGGCAGGGACCCGGAGGTTCGAAGTCCGCGTGGCCCGGTGCCGGGTCAGATGGTGCCGCGGGCCAGGAGGTAGCGGAGCTCGGCCTCGGACGCCCGCTCGTACTCGGCCGGGGTCAGATACACCGTGCGTGTGCCGTCGCTGACCCGGACGAAATCCCCGCGGGCCCCGGGCGGCGCCGGGGCGCCCATCGGATTCTGCAGCAGCCGCTGAACTTGTATCCGATCACCCATCAGCACCACCCACTCGAATTCCAAGCAGCCGCGCCTGCGCCGACACCCGCGCCGCCTCCCCCAGCACCGCCGCCGAGCGCGGGACAAACAAGGCAGCGTCCTGGCGGGCCTGCGGCAGGTGCCATTGCTGCCCGAGCTGGCTGCTCACTAACCGCCCCACCGGGCTCGCCGGCTGCGCCCGGCCACGAAGCCCACGCGCCCCCGGCACCACGTCGTCACCGCGCTCGTTAACGGTACCCGACAATTCTGTGACATATACCCCACGACCGCACCAACAGCTAGGAAACAACCAGCCGCCGGTGCCGGCCAAACACACCCCGCAACAATCCAAATGCGGACGATTCAGTCAAATACGCACGGCCCGGGTGGGACACGGCGTCGCGCATCCGGCGGCGCACCCACCGCCTACACGGCCGACTCACTCACGTCGATCCGCCCGCCCGGCAACTCCAAGATCAAGTCATCCGCCCGGCGAACCAGCAGCACGCGCCCCCGGGTGAGCCGCTGGGGCGCCGGGCCGGTGGTCCCGACAGGTCGACCTGTGGGGCGCCATATCACGTCCCTGGGACCAGGCTTGGGGAATGGCCCCTCTGAACAATTGCATCTGCACCCCCGGACCGGGGCGGAGCACTGGCCGGCCGGCGGCCCGGCGAGGCGTCCGTTTGGCGGATCTCGGCGAGACGGGCCTCGCCACGGCGGTGTGCATGCAGACGAGAGAGCAGCAACAAGCCCGGCGAGTGAGCAGTGAGTGTAGGAGGACACCGATGTCAATGTTGAGGTTCGATCCGTTCGCGGGCGTTGATCGGTTGACACAGCAGATGATGCGGGAGAGGCAGGAACCCCGGCCGATTCCGATGTCGGCCGTCCGCAGGGGCGATCAGGTCGTCGCCTACTTCGACCTGTCGGGCGTCAGCCCCGAGGACTTCGAGATCACGGTCGAGCGCAACGTCGCCACAATCCGCGCGGAACGGCGTCCCGCCCACCAGGAGGGCGACGAGGTGATCATCGATGAGCGGCCTTACGGGATCTTCACCCGGCAGGTGTTCCTCGCCGACAGCCTGGATCCGGACAGGATGACCGCGGAATATGACCGCGGCGAGCTGTGCCTCACCATCCCGGTGTCCGAGAAGGCCAAGCCTCGGCGAATCGAACTCCAAAGCCGTGACCAGGAACCGCAGCAAGTGGCGGCGAGGACCACCGAAGGTGGCGCAGGTTCGACGAGATGACTCGAACTTGCGGCGGCGGCCGGGCCAAGACCGCGCCGCTGCTTCGACTTGGCCGACCTCGCCCTGGCCATCCTGAACGACGCTCGGAGCCCCCGGAGACGGCTCGCTGCTGCAGCGGCTGAGAGACACGACCCGCCGGCCCTGCACGAGCCATTGCTCGTCGAACTCCGCGACGCTGGCGAGGCAGACCCCGCTGCGGCGAATGGGATGTCAGTCGCGGAGGTGGTGTGCGAGGAAGATGTCCTGCCACCGGCGCCGCGATGCGGATCGCGGTCGGGGGGCCGCTGTTGGCCGCGGGGTTACGGCCTGCGGCCGATGCCCCCGTGCGGTACGGGGTGCTGCTGACCAGCGAAGATAGGGATTGTTGAAGTCTCTATCGCTGCCAGTCAAAAGCACCTTCCAGGCCGGGCAATGGGTCTTCCTTTCGTCCAGAACCTGCGTCGCGATCACTACGAGCTCGGCCTCCCCGACTGACTGCCGGCGGGTCTGCTGCGCCGCCGCTCGCCGCGACACCCGCAGGCCTGCCTCGGTCGCGGGGCACCCGGTGGAGATGCTGGGCTCGACCGGGACCGCGCCGGGGGGCAAAACCCGGCGATCCGGCTGGTCCTCAGCTGTCCTGAACCGTCGTCCGCCGTAGGCGTCGGCCGGGTCCGTTCGTGCTCAGGAAACGAGGCCAAGGCGCAGGCCGTGCGCCACGGCGTGAGCGCGGCAGCCGGCTCCCAGCTTCCGGAACAGCCGCCGGGCGTGTGTCTTGACGGTGTCCTCCGACAGATGCAACTCCCGCGCGATCTCACCGTTGCTCAAACCTCGGGTCATACCGCGCAGCACCTGAAGCTCACGCTCGGTCAGCTTGATCCCATCCGCCCCGGCGCGATTTGCCGCACCGCCTGCAGTTTGCGGCTGCAACCATCCCGACGTCGCCGACTCCCCACCGTCCAGGCGCTGACCATCCCACCGCACATATCCCCGGGCACCTGCTGCGACGGCCGCCGCCACGACCGACGCGCAATCCGGCCGGCCGAACAAAACCGCATCAGCCCGCGGAAAAGCAGCCAGCAACTGCCGGACGATCAGCTCGGCGCGATGACGCCGCTGCAGTTCAGGACGCGGCGGCGGCAGCACCGGCATCGGATCCAGAAGCCCGGCGGAGCGGACACCGATCATCACCAACCGGCCAGGTCGCCGCGAGTACCGTTCCAACAGATCATCCCCGTCGGCCACGCACTCGATCTGCAGCACTCCCGCCACCGCGGACATCGCTCGTGTCATGCTTTCCCGAGCAGCCCGGCGATCATCACAGATGAGGATCGAACCCATGGAGCCGTTGCCTCCCACTACTTCTTCCCTAAGCCAGCTGTACTAGGTGTTTCGTTCCATCAACGAGCTGCGACCCGGCACGTCAGCAATCCGAAGCTACAACCGACCAAAGGTGTGACCGAAGTAAACTGCGACCGAGGACTCGTGACAGCCAGTCACAGAATCGCAGAGCCTGCGTCTCACGCACGGATGGGCGATGCGATGAGAGAGATCTTCTCCGGTCACGGCCAAGCGACTCAGCAGTCTTTGGTGCCACCCTGCCAAAAACCGATGCCGTCCCACGGCCGGACGCACACCGACGCCGATACAGGAGCCGGGCTTGATCGAGAAGGTACCGGGACGACGTCGCACACGAACGGCGAGTCGGCGACCATCCGGCGTCACTCCGGCTGGGCGACGACGACCTCCTGGCCCTTCTCGAGCCCGGAGATGACCTGGGTGACGCTGTCGCCCGCGAGGCCGAGTTCAACCTGCACCTGCCGGTGCGCCCCGTCCCGGTCCACCACGGTGACCACCCCGGTCTGGCCGCTCTGCAGGAGCGCCGCGTTGGGCACCACGAGTACGTCGTCGCGCTTGTCGACCACGACCTGGACCGCCGCGGTCTGGCCGTCCTCCAGTCGCGGATCGAGCTCGTCGAGGACGATCGTCGCGTCGTAGCTCATCACGCCCTGGATGTCTCTCCCGGTTGGCGCGATGCTGATGACGGTGCCGACCCGGACGAGATCGGGCACGGCGTCGAAAGTCACCTCGACCTGCTGGTGCAGCTCGAGGCGGGCGGCGTCGGCCTCCGCGAACGGGGCGACCATCTGGAACGTGTTGACGTTGTCGAGCACGATGAACGCCGATCCCCCTGGCCCGCCGCCGGCGCCGCCCCCGGACTCGGCGCTGGACACGCCCGTGTTCGTGTCGGGCAGCGGGACAGTGCCGCCCGGCGCGAGCGCGGTGGTGCCCGAACCGGCGCCGATGAGCTCGCCGACCACGCCGTTGATGGTCGCGACCTTGCCCCCGACGGGGCTGCGGAGGACGGTCTCGTCTCGCGCCCGCTGAGCGCGGTCCACTTCGGCCTGCATCTGGCCGACGACCGCCGCCCGCTCGTCGATGATGCGCGGACGCTCACCCCGGACGGCCTCGGCCTCGTTCTCCGCGGCCCCCAGGTCGCGCCGCGCGTTCGCGATGGCGAGCTCGTGCTGGGTGTGGTCGACGCGTTCCTTCTCCCCCGCCTGGGCCAGCGCGGCCTTGCTGGCGCGGACCTGGCGCTCGGCCGCCTGCACCTCGGGGTCCGACTCGTCCGTGCGCTCGCACCTGGCGGACGCGGGAACGACGACGCCCCAGTCCCCGGCCCCGGCCTCGCCCTCGCGCCCGGCCCCGCGCGAGGTGTCGTCGTCGCAGTGGTCCGCGCCGGCCTTCGCCTCCTCGAGGATCTCCTCGTCGAGCCCGAGCCGGCGCTCGGCCTCGTGGACGGCCGACGCGTTCGCTTTGTCGATCGCCTCCGCCCGCTCCTCGGTGGCGCGGAGCACCCTCCTGGCGTGTTCCACGTCGTCCGCGACAGCGTCCACGTGGTGACCCTCGCGGGCGCGGGCGAGCGCGGCCTGCTCCCCCGCCAGCTGCCCGATGGCCGACTCCAGCTCCTGGAAGGCGTCGAAGTCGTCGATCCGGGCCAGGACCTGCCCGGGCTCGACCTGCTGTCCGACGGTCACGTTCAGCTCGACGAGCTTGCCGGCGTCGACGAGGCCGAGCTTCTGCTCGCTGATCGCCCGCAACGACCCGGTCGCGGTGACCGTGGACGTCACGCTGGTGCGGGTCACCTGCACCGTCAGCAGCGCGGGCTCCTCGACGGTGCACGCGGCGAGCAGCATGACCACCGGCAGCGTGAGCACGCCCACCCGTCGAGACGCGGCGACCGCGCGCCGTGCGCCCGACGCGGACGGGCCCCGCAGCTGGATGGTCGCACGGGGCGTCGTACGGCTTTTCGTCATTCGTACCTCAACGCTTCGATGGGCGGAGCCGAGCGGCGCGATTCGCGGGGTATGCGCCGAAGAACCCGCCGATGCCGAGACTCACCGTGAAAGCGACGATCACCGATCCGGCGGAGAGCCGGGGTGGTGCGAAATTCCCGAACGCGGTGCTGAATTGCTCGCCGAGCAGGGACAGACCGGCGCCGATCGGAACGCCGACCAGGCCGCCGAATCCGCACAGCATGATGGATTCGAGAGGAACTGTTTGAGGATCGCCTTGCGGCGGTTCCCGGTCGGCTCGTCGGCCAGCAGCATCGTCGGGCGGGTGACCAGCGCGCCGGCTATGGCGACCCGCTGCTGCTGTCCACCCGAGAGCTGGCTGGGCAAGTGGTGCGCCCGAGCGGCGATGCCGACCTGCCCGAGCGCGAGGAGTGCGCGCGAGCAGCGCCCGCGCTGCCGCCCGTACGGCAGCGGCAGTTCTACGTTGGCGAGCGCCGTCGTCCTTGGCAGCAGGTTGTGGCACTGGGAGACCAGGCCGATCTTGCGGCACCTCCGAGTCGCCCATGCGGTATCTCTTCACGACTCCATCGAGCCTGATCA